>JAUMCA010000001.1:0-4263 GCA_032119475.1 Thermoleophilia bacterium
ACGGTGGTCTCTCTCCTCTCCGGTCGGACTAGCCGACCAGCTCGCGGACGTCGGTGAGACGGCCGGTGACGGCGGCCGCAGCGGCCATCGTCGGACTGACGAGGTGCGTGCGGCCCTGTCGGCCCTGGCGCCCCTCGAAGTTGCGGTTGGACGTCGAGGCGCAGCGCTCACCGGGAGCGAGGATGTCCTCGTTCATGCCGACGCACATCGAGCAGCCGGCGTCGCGCCACTCCGCCCCGGCCTCGATGAAGACATCGGCGAGGCCGCGCTCCTCGGCGGCGACCTTGACGGCCATCGACCCGGGTACGACGAGGACGCGCACGCCGTCCTTGACCTTCCGGCCGCGCATCACCTCGGCGGCGGCCTCGAGGTCCTCGATGCGGCCGTTGGTGCACGAGCCGATGAAGACGCGGTCGACCGGGACGCCGGCGATGGGCGCGCCGGCCTCGAGCCCCATGTACTGCAGGGCGCGCTCGTCGCCGTCGGACTGCGGCGCGGGCACGACGTCGGTGATCGCGATCGACTGGCCGGGGTTCGTCCCCCACGTCACGCGCGGGACGATCGCGTCGACGTCGACCTCGATCTCCTGGTCGAACGTCGCCCCCTCGTCGGTGACGTAGTGGCGCCAGCGCGCGACGGCGGCGTCCCAGTCGTCGGGGACGCACGGGCGACCCTCGAGGTACGCGAAGGTGGTGTCGTCGGCGGCGATCAGGCCGGCGCGCGCGCCCGCCTCGACGGTCATGTTGCAGACCGTCATCCGGCCCTCCATGGAGAGCCCGCGGATCGCCTCGCCGGCGTACTCCACGAAGTGCCCGGTCGCCCCGGCCGTGCCGATCTGGCCGATCATGGCGAGGATCAGGTCCTTCGCGGTGACGCCGAAGCCGCGCTGGCCGACGAAGTTGACGCGGATCGTCGGCTGGGCCTTCTGCACGAGGCATTGGGTCGCGAGGACGTGGCCGACCTCGCTGGTGCCGATGCCGAAGGCGAGCGCACCGAACGCGCCGTGGGTGGACGTGTGCGAGTCGCCGCACATGATCGTCATGCCCGGCTGGGTGAGTCCGAGGTCGGGCCCGATGACGTGCACGATGCCCTGGCCGAGCGAGCGGTACGGGCGCATCGGGATGCCGAAGTCCTCGACGTTGCGCTCGAGCGCCTCGACTTGGAGGCGCGCCAGGTCGTCGACGATCGGCAGGCCGCGATTCGCGGTCGGCACGGAGTGATCCGCGGTCGCGATGGTGCGGTCCGGGCGTCGCACGGGGTGGCTGCCGAGGCGCAGCTCGTCGAACGCCTGCGGGCTCGACACCTCCTGTACGAGGTGCAGGTCGCAGAAGATCAGGTCCTCGTCGACGAGGTGCTCGTCCCAGATCTTCGCGATCGCATTGCGAGGGGCCACGCCCGGATCGTACGGCCGCTGCGGTCCCGTCCGCAAATCCTCCGCTCCTTGCCAGATTCCACCGTGCGCTGCCACGATGCCGCCACGGAGAACGGAGGAGCATCCATGGCGGATCGTCTGCAGGGCAAGGTCGCGATCATCACGGGCGGGGGTTCCGGCATCGGCGCCGCGACCGCGCACCGGTTCGCGGAGGAGGGCGCGCGCGTCGTCGTCGCGGACCTCAAGGTCGAGACGGCGCAGGCCGTGGCCGACGAGATCGGCGGCGAGGCGTTCGGCGTCGAGATCGACGTCACGAGCACCACGTCGATCGAGCGGGTGGTCGAGGAGACGGTCGGGCGCTTCGGCGGCCTCGACGTGATCGTGTGCAACGCGGGCGTCACCATCGTCGGCTCGGTGATGGACCTGACCGAGGACCAGTGGGACAAGGAGCTCGACACGAACCTGAAGAGCGTCTACCTCTGCGCGAAGGCGGTCTGGCCGCACCTCGAGCGGCGCGGCGGCGGGTCGATCCTGTCGACGGCCTCGATGGCCGGCCAGTGGGCGATCCCGGCCGACGCGGCGTACTGCGCGTCGAAGGCGGGCCTGATCATGCTGACGAAGTGCATGGCGCTCGACGGCGCGAAGGCGAACATCCGCGCCAACTGCATCTGCCCGGGCTACACCAACACGCCGATGATCCAGGGCTACTTCGACGACCAGCCGGACCCGGCCGCGGCCCGCGCGTTCGCGGAGTCGATGCACCCGCTCGGGCGCCTCGGCGAGCCGGTCGACCACGCCAACGCGTTCGTCTACCTCGCCTCCGATGAGGCCCTGTGGGTGACGGGCATCGAGCTGAACGTCGACGGCGGGATCACCTGCGGGGTCTGGGGCGGGTAGGAGTGTCGCGAAGGGGTCAGACCGATATGCGACACGCCCGAGGCGCTCTGTCACTAGCGAACGTTGGCGCGTGTCGCATATCGGTCTGACCCCTTCGCGACACTCCTACGACGCTGGACGGTCCTTGTCGACACGCCGAGGTGGCGCGCCACCTCGCTGACGGCGTACCCCCAGAACTCGATCGCCTCCTCGATCGACTCCGGATCACCAGGTCGCACGATCTCCCCCAACCCCGGCCGCTCCCCCTCCACGCCCGGCGTGCGCGGCAGCGCGTCGAGGTCCCACGTGACGAACCGGCGATAGCGCTCCTGCACTTCGCGCAGCGGCGTGCCCGGCAGGCGCTCGAGACCGCGCAGGCCCTCCTCGATGTCGTGGAACGGCCGGGGCCGCTCCATCCCGGCCAGCGCGCGGTAGCCGCCCCACGACCACTCCGCCGGATGATCGACGAGGCCAGCGGCGACCGGATTGCGCGGCACGTACCGCATGACGCGCGCGCCGTGATCGGGCCGTTCGATCCCCCGACTGACGAACCGTCCCTGCCAGGCGTGGCCCATCGCGCCGTGCCGCTTGTTCCACCCGACCGCGTGGAGGCCGTGGAGCCGCTGCATCCCGACCGACAGGTTCGGCTCGCGCAGGCGCAGCACGAGGTGGTGGTGGTTCGACATCAGCACCCAGTCGAGCACCTGCCAGCGGTGCTCCTCGACGACGTGGTGGAGGAGGTACTCGAAGTGGCCCTTGTCGTCATCGGTGCCGAGCACGGGGCGACCGCCGCAGCCGCGACCGACGACGTGCAGGACGGGCCCGACGGGCTCGAGTCGATTGCGACGGGACACGCGGCGATCGTGTCGTCCCCGCCGCTGCCGCACCCGCGCACTCGCGTTCACTCGGGCGACGCAAGCGCGCGGCACTCGCGGACGGTGCACCGCGGACGAGCCGTTCCGACGCGGCCGACCTACCCCGGCAGCCGGTACAGCAGCAGCTCGCCGGGCACGAGCCCGCGGCGCTCGTAGAACCGCACCGCGTCGGCGTTGCGGGCCATCGTGGCGATCATCAGCCGGTCGATGCCGCGCGCCGCGAACGCCTCGTCGACGGCGTCGCAGAGCCGCGTGCCAATGCCCTCGTTGCGCCGCTCCGCGACGACGGTGAGCGTGTAGAGCTCGCCGTAGCGCGGCGCCAGCGCGAACGTGTCGTCGGTGCCGACGTGCTCGAAGGCCATCGCGTAGCCGATCGCGTCGTCGCCGTCGCTGGCGATCCGCAGGATCGGTTCCCCCTCGGCGAAGGCGCGCCGGTACGTGGCCAGCCGCTCGCTCCACGCCCGGTCGGGATCGGCGATCACGGGCACCGCCGAGATCACCTGCTGATGCGCGTGCAGGGCGAGGAAGGCGGTGCGCAGCGACGCGAGATCGCGCGCGTCGCCCGCGACGATCGCGACGCTCACGCCCCGTCGGTCCGGAACGCGCAGACCTCGACCCCGTCGCGCGTCCAGACCTGCGTCATCGGGATGCGCGCCTGGTGGAACAGCTGGAGCTGCGGGCAGCGCCGGTCCGCCTCGCGCGCGAGCGCCTCGATCCGCTCCGGGCTCTCCGGCGTCTCGATGCGGAGCTCGATGCCGACGTGGAGGAACTGCGGCTGGCGATCCGGGTCGCCGTCGATGAGCCCGCGCAGGTCGAGGTCGGACTGCGCGCGGATCTGCAGGCCGTCGAGCTGGAAGCCCTGATCCTGCACGACGATCGCGATGGCCACGTTCGCGCAGGAGATCAGCGCCGCGAGCTGGTACTGGACCGGCGTCCACCCCGTGTCGGTGCCGGCCAGGTCGCCGGCGACGAAGTCGAGCGGCTCGTCGGCGAGGATCGCCGCGTGGTCCTTGACCGTCAGCTCGCTGCGCAGGCCGCCGAGCGACGTCAGCCGGACCTTGGTGATGGCGATGTGCTCGTCGTCGGTCATGCGGCGAGCCTAGCGGGTGCGGTCGTGTCCGAAAGGGGTCAGACCGAAAT
>JAUMCA010000002.1:0-14077 GCA_032119475.1 Thermoleophilia bacterium
GGCCTGACCGGGATCCACGACTTCGAGCGGCGCCTCGGCCGTCGCACGTGGCAGGAGCTGGACGCCGACGATCGCGTGACCCTCCGCGTGACGTCCGCGATCCCCGCGGAGCACCTGGCCGCGATCGACGCGGTCGAGGTGATCGCGGGCTTCGGCTCCGACCACGTGCGCGTGGGACCCGTCAAGGCGTTCCTCGACGGCACGCTGGGCGCGCGCACGGCGCGCATGCTCGCGCCCTACGAGGACGGCGGCACCGGGCTGGACCTCCTGTCCGGCGGCGATCTGGAGGACGTGATCCGCCACGCCGCCGGCCTCGGCCTGCCCGTCGCCCTCCACGCGATCGGCGACGCCGCCGTGCGCGCCGGCCTCGACGCGCTCGCCGCGACGCAGGACGCCTGGCAGGGGATCGCCGACGAGCGGCCGCCCCGCATCGAGCACGCCCAGCTCGTCCACCCCGACGACCTCGTCCGCTTCGCCGCGCTCGGCGTCGTGGCCTCGATGCAACCCGTGCACGCCGCCGAGGACCGCATCACGGCCGAGGCCGCCTGGGGCGACCGCTGCGCGGGCGCGTACGCGTGGCGCGCCCTCGCGGACACGGGTGCCACGCTCGCCTTCGGCACGGACGCGCCGATCTCCCCGCTCGACCCCCTGGCGACGCTGGCCGCGGCCGTCGCCTCGCCGCTGCGGCCGCAGCACGCCGTCGGCGTCGCGGAGGCGCTGACCGCGATGACCTCGACGCCCGCACGGATCGCCGGCTGGAACCGCATCGGACGGCTGTCTCCCGGGCGAGCCGCCGACCTCGTCGTGCTCGACCGTGATCCGTTCGCCGTCCCGGTCGACGAACTCGCCGACCTGCAGGTCGTCGCGACGATGGTCGGCGGGCGCTGGGTCCACGGCCGGCCGCCGTGGTGAGCGGGCGCTAGGCCGCGCGCATCCCCTGCGCCGACGCCATCGCCTGCAGCTTGCGCAGGCCCTGGTTCTCGATCTGGCGGATGCGCTCCCGCGTCACGTTGAACGTGCGCCCCACCTCGTCGAGCGTCCGCGGATCCTGACCGTCGAGGCCGTAGCGGAGCTCGAGCACGCGCCGCTCGCGGTACGACAGCATCGACAGGATGCCGTGCAGCGCCTCGCGCTGGAGGACCTCCTCGGCCGCCTCGTCCGGGCGCGGCCCGACCGTGTCCTGGATGAAGTCGCCGAAACTCGACTCGTCCTCCTCGCCGACCGGCTTCTCGAGCGAGATCGGGGCCTGGGCGGAACGGCGGATGTACTCGATGTCGGCCACCGAGACCTCCGAGGCGACGGACAGCTCCTCGAGCGTGGGATCGCGGCCGAGCTCGGCGAGCAGGCGCCGCTCGATGCGCGCCACCTTGTTGAGCTTCTCGACGACGTGGACGGGCATGCGGATCGTGCGGCCCTTGTCCGCGAGCGCCCGCGCGACGGCCTGGCGGATCCACCACGTCGCGTAGGTCGAGAACTTGAACCCCTTGCGGTGGTCGAACTTCTCGGCCGCGCGCACGAGCCCGATCGTCCCCTCCTGGATGAGGTCGAGGAACGGCAGGCCCTGGTTGCGGTAGTTCTTCGCGATCGAGACGACGAGGCGCAGGTTCGCCTCGATCATGTGCTGCTTGGCGCGCTGATCGCCCTTCTCGATCCGCTTGGCGAGCTCGATCTCCTGGGCGGCGGTGAGGAGCGGCACGCGGCCGATGTCCTTCAGGAACAGCTGCAGCGTGTCCGTCGAGACCTCGCGCGTCGTCAGGTCGAGGGCCGGGCGCGCGCCCTCGTCATCGTCGGCGTCGGCCGCGGCGATGATCTCCACGTCGGCTGCGGCGAGCGCGTGGTAGACCTCCTCCACCTGCGCATCGGTCAGGTCGAGCTCGTCGAGGCGATCGCGCAGCGTCTCGCTGCTGATCGCGCCGGACTCCTCCGCGTGCGCGACCACCGCGCGCGCCGGATCGGCCACGTCACCCACGCCGGACTGGTCCATCCCGCCTCCCTCCGCTCACGGGTCTGGAGCATACGGCCGGGATCGGACGCCCCCGGCGCGGTCGCTACAGCGCGCGCAGGAACTGCTCGGCGACCACGCCGAGCCGCGTCTCCGGCGCCGTCTCCGCGACCTGGCGGAACTGCGCGCGCGCCGTCTCCTGATCGCGCAGCCAGAGCAGCATGAGCGCGAGGTGCAGGCGCGGCGAGGGGTCGGCGGGGTTGTCGCGCACGAGCGGCCCCATCTGCCCGAAGGCCGCGTCGGGTCGGTCCTTGCGGAAGCCCGCCACGATGCGCCCCACCTTGGCCTCGACGAGACCGGGATCGGCGGCCAGCGCCGCGTCGAAGGCGGTGATGGCCTCCGCGCGCTGCCCGGCGTTGACGAGCGCGGCGGCGTACGCGACCTGGGCGCCGGCGTCATCCGGGGCCGCCTGCGCAGCGCGGCGGAGGGCGGGCAGGCGGTCCTCATCGCCGGCGGACGCCGCGATGAACGGCGGGTACCCCGGCGCCATCGCGGGGTGCAGGAGGTCGTCGGCGGCCGTGCCGTAGAACGACTCCGGTGCCGCGTCGCGCACGGTCCGCAGCTCGGTGTCACCCGCGGCGCGCTCGCCCGACCAGAGCAGCGCCACGCCGTACGAGAAGCGGGCGAAGGCGTCGTCGGAACGCTCCACGACGAGCGCCCCGAGTTGCCGGACCGCCGCGGCCGGTTGCGCGGGCTCGTACGCCGCCAGCGCGCGCGCCACGTCGGCGGCGGGGCCGTCCACGTCGCCGAGGGTCCGTCGTGCGGCGCCCACCTCGCCGAGCGACAGCTGCGCGGACGCGATCCGCAGCGCGGCGTCGGCACTCGGTTCCCGCTCGGCGCGCTCGCGCGCCCAGACCAGCCGCTCGGCCGGGTCGGTCGGCTGGCCGGCGACGGGCGGGAGGACGATCGAGGGCCGTCCGGGCAGCGGCTCGGCGACCGCAGCGGACGTCGCGGCGGCGCTCGGCTCGCCCCCGTCGTCCGTCGCCAGGGCCGCGAGGCCGATCACCACGCCGGCGACGACGACGCCGATCGCCACGAGCGCCGCGATGCGCCTGCGCGGCAGCGTGCGGGCGGCGGGATCCACGGCCGCAGGCTACCAGCGGTTCGCGGAGCGCCCGCGCCGGGAATAGCGATGCGTGGGTACACGTTTTCCGAATACGATCTGGCTTCGGCCATAAGGGACCGCTATACACCGCGTGCGCCGCGCCCCGCACGGAAGCGAAGGACACCACTGATGACCACGTACCGAGAACTGCTCGCCCAGGTGAAGGCGGAGATCGAGGAGATCGACGCCCGCGCGCTGGCCGACGAGCTCGCCTCCGAGACGCCCCCGCTGCTGATCGACGTCCGCGAACCGGACGAGTACGAGCAGGGCGCGATCGACGCGGCGATCCACATCCCGCGCGGCTTCCTCGAGTCGCGCATCGAGGCCGCCGCACCCGACCACGGCCAGCGCATCGTGCTGTCGTGCGCATCCGGCGCGCGGTCGGCGTTCGGCGCGAAGGCGCTGCGCGAGCTCGGGTACACGGACGTCGTCTCGCTCGCCGGCGGGTTCTCCGGCTGGAAGCAGGCCGGGCACCCGTGGGCCGAGCCGAAGGTGCTCGACGCGGAGCGGCGCCGCCGCTACAGCCGCCACCTCGTGATCCCCGAGGTCGGCGAGGCCGGCCAGCTGGCGCTGCTCGGGGCGAAGGTGCTGATGATCGGCGCCGGCGGCCTCGGCTCGCCGTCGTCGCTGTACCTCGCGGCGGCCGGCGTCGGGACGATCGGGATCATCGACGACGACGTCGTCGACGCCTCGAACCTCCAGCGCCAGGTCATCCACAGCACCGACCGCATCGGCATCCCGAAGGCCGAATCGGCCGAGATGACGCTGACCGCGCTCAACCCCGACGTCGAGGTCGTCCAGTACCGCGAGCGTCTGAACAGCGCGAACATCGACCGCATCCTCGAGGGCTACGACGTGGTCGTCGACGGGACCGACAACTTCCCGACGCGCTACCTCCTGAACGACGCCAGCCTCAAGCACCGCGTGCCCGTCGTGCACGCGTCGATCTTCCGCTTCGAGGGCCAGCTGACGGTGTTCAAGCCGTTCGAGGGCCCCTGCTACCGCTGCCTGTTCCCGGAGCCGCCGCCCGCGGAACTCGCGCCGAGCTGCGCGGAGGGCGGCGTCCTCGGCGTCCTGCCGGGGATCATGGGCACGCTGCAGGCCACCGAGGCGCTGAAGCTGATCCTCGGGATCGGCGACCCGCTCGTCGGCCGGCTCCTGCTCGCCGACGCGCTCGACATGTCGTTCCACGAGGTCCAGCTGCGCCGTGACCCGAACTGCCCCGTCTGCGGTGAGCACGCGGGTCCGATCGAGTACATCGACTACGATGAATTCTGCGCGGGCGGGGCCCACGCGGCTGCCCACTAGGAGGGTTTCCCCAATGCCCATCGCCATCCGGATGCCCCCCATCCTCCGGCCGCAGGTCGGCGGAGCCCGTCAGGTGGAGGTCGCGGGCGCGACGCTGCGCGAGGCGCTCGACGACCTCTTCGCGCAGTTCCCCGCCGTGCGCGAGCAGATCGTCGACGGCGGTGGCGAGATCAACCGCTTCGTCAACGTCTACGTCCAGAACGAGGACGTGCGCCTCGGCCAGGGCCTCGACACCCCCGTGCCCGACGGCGGCACGGTGATCATCCTGCCCGCGATGGCCGGCGGCGCGCCGGTCGTGCCGCCCGGGATCTGCCGCGGTGGCGGCGACGTCCTCAGCGCCATCGGCGGGACGCCGCTCGTCGAGCTGCCGCACATGCGGCCGGAGGGCGGCGCCCGCGTCTGGGCGAAGCTCGAGATGCTCAACCCGTCCGGCTCGATCAAGGACCGCGTTGCCCTCAGCCTGATCGAGTCCGCCGAGGCGCAGGGCCTCCTGACCCCCGGCTCCGGCCAGGTCGTGATGGAGCCGACCAGCGGCAACACGGGCATCGCGCTCGCGATGATCTGCGCCGTGCGCGGCTATCGCTTCCGCGCGGTCATGCCGGAGTCCGCCACGCAGGAGCGCGTCCAGCAGATCGCCATGTACGGCGCCGAGATCGTGTTCTCCCCGGGCGAGCTCGGCTCGAACGGCGGCGTCGCACTGGCGCGCCGGCTGGCCGCCGAGGACCCCTCGATCTACATGCCGTTCCAGTACGCGAACGCCGAGAACCCGAACGCGCACTACCGCACGACGGGCCCGGAGATCCTCGAGGCCCTCGACGGGCGCGTCGACGCGTTCGTCGCCGGCCTCGGCACCGGCGGGACGCTGATGGGCACCGGCCGCGCACTGCGCGAAGCCAACCCCGACGTCCAGATCATCGCCGCCGAGCCGCTGCAGGGCGAGGCCGTGATGGGCCTCCGCTCGCTGGAGGACGGCTACACGCCGGAGATCCTCGACATCACGCAGCTCGACCGCAAGCTGCTCGTCACCAACACCGAGTCCGTGATGGCGATGCGCGACGTCCTGCGCCGCGAGGGCATCTGGGTCGGCGTCTCCTGCGGCGCCGCGCTGAGCGTCGCGCTGCGCGTCGCCGCCGAGTTCGAACCCGAGCAGAACGTCGTCACCGTCTTCGCGGACGGTGGTGCGCGCTACGCATCCGCGAACCTGTTCCAGGAGCGCGACGGCGAGGACCTCGAGGAGCTCATGGAGGATCGGCTCTGGTGGTAGAAGGCCCGCTCGTCCTGCCGCGCGCGATGCAGGACGAGATCGTCGCCCACGCCCGCATGGGCCTCCCGAACGAGGCCTGCGGCATCCTCGGCGGGCGAGACGGCCGTGCGACCCGGTTCTTCCCCGCGGTCAACGGCAAGGCGTCGCCGTTCTTCTACGACATCGACGCGCAGGATCTGCTGCGCATCGTGCTGGAGATCGAGGACGCGGACGACGACATCGTCGCGATCTACCACAGCCACGTCGAGAGCCCGGCCTTTCCGTCCCGCACGGACGTCGAGCTGGCCGCCTGGCCGGACGCGGCGTACATGATCGTCAGCCTCGGCGCCGAGCCGCCCGAGGTGAAGGCCTTCGCGATCCGCGACGGGAAGATCGCCCGCCGCGAGATCGTCCTCGAGGGCTAGCCGCTACGCCGACTTGCGACGCACGGTCTGCGGGGGCTCCTCGATCTCCGCGACGACCGGGGTGGGCAGCGTGGTCGTCTCGAACAGCGTCGACAGGCCGATCACCGAGTAGGTCCGGTGGACGCCCTCGACCCGGCGGATGTCGTGGAGGATGCCCTCGAGGGCCGGGGTGCTCTCGGCGCGCACCTTGAGCAGGAACGACCACTCGCCGGCGACGGCGTGGCACTCGAGCACGCTCGGGATGGCGCGCAGGCGATCGCCGATGTCCGGGACGTCGAACGCGGCGTTGTCGACGAAGACGAAGGCCACGACGCCGTAGCCGAGCGCGTCGGCGTCGACGACGGCACGGTAGCCCTTGATGACGCCGCGTGCCTCGAGCTTCTTGACCCGCTCGTGCGCGGCGGCCTGCGACAGCCCGACGCGCTTGGCGAGCTCGCCGTACGTCGTCTTGCCGTCCTCTTGGAGGATCTGGATGATCTGCCAGTCAATGGGATGCATGTGCGCGACCTAACCGAATATTTACGAGTGTAGGCTTGCGTGAGCCGAATATCCTCTGGTATTCTAGGCCGTGTTGACGGGGAATACCACCCCACAAGACGGGAATCACCGAATCATGCAGCCCTTCGCAGCCCTCTCCCTCCTCCACAGCCGCCCCGCCGCTCAGGCGCCGGTCCATGAGGATCGCGTTGCGCGCATTCGGCGTCCCCTCCTGCGCTCCAAGCGCGTCTGACGCTTTTCTCTCCACCCTCCTCTCCTCTCCTTCAGTCTCGGCCCCGGTCCTCGACCGGGGCCGAGCTGTTTTCCGGGCCAAAGGGGCCAGACCCGCTCGATGCGTCGACCGGGACTCGATCGGAGATCCGAGACCGGCGGACGGTCGACGAATCAATGGGGTCTGGCCCCTTTGACCCGGAAGACAGTGAGGTTGCAGGCGCCGGACCCGAATATCCGGGCGCTGAGTCCGAACAATCCGCCCCGAAAACCCGTCATTGACCTCCGTTACCGAATATTTACAGGCACAAACTTGCACAAGCCGGAGAATCTCTGCTACCTTGTGGCCATGAAGCTTGAGACCATCGAAAACCGTCCCTCCTACTCGAAGCCGGTGCCGGCCTTCTCGTTCCTCTTCGCGAACGCCGCGCCGCAGACGCCCCGCGCCAAGCGCGAGTGGCTCAAGCGCCCCGCTCTGCGCGCCAAGCGCGTTTAACCCAGTTTCCTCTCCACCCTCCTCTCCTCTCCTCGTCGCGGGCCCCGCTTAGGCGGGGCCCGCGGCATTTTCCGGGCCCTCCGGTGCAGGACGCCGACGCCCGCGGCGCGATGGCACGGTCGCAGCCGCTAGCCTGAACGCGCCCGCCCCAGGAGGCCTCCGCCATGCCCGTCGACATCGTCGTCCTCTACGCGACACCCGCTGATCCCGACGCCTTCGACCGCCACTTCCGCGAGCTGCACGTGCCCCTCGTGCGCACGATTCCCGGCGTCATCGCGTTCGAGGCGAGCCACGGGCCGATCGCCGTGGAAGGCGGCCCTCCGTGCCACCAGATGGCCCGGCTGCGATTCGCGTCGCACGACGACCTCGCTGCTGCGCTGGATTCGCCAGCCGGCCACGCCGCACGCGCAGATCTCGCGCATTTCGCGCAGGCCGGTGTCACCCTGATCACCGTCGACGTCGTCGCCGCGTAGCCCTTGCCCGGCTCAGCGGCGGTGGCTAGGCTCGCGCCAGCGGTCGCAGGGGCCGCCAGACGACGGAGGAGCCGGCATGGGAACGGAACAGCAACCCGGCGCATCCATCGACCTGTGCGAGAGCGACGTCGTCGCGCTCGCCGACGCGCTCGCCCAGGGGGGCGTGACGGCGACCGAGCTCGCGCACCGCTGCCTCACGCGCATCGCCGCCTTCGACCGCCGAGGGGCGCGCCTCAACGCCGTCCCGCAGCTCAACCCCGACGCGCTGGCGGAGGCCCGCGCTGCCGACGACCGGCAACGCCGCGGTGCGCGGATCGGCCCGCTCGACGGCGTGCCGTATCTCGCCAAGGCGAGCTACGCCGTCAAGGGCCAGCCGCTGACGAGCGGCTCCCCCGCCTTCCGTGACCTGATCGCGTCTGAGGACGCCTTCGCCGTCGCGCGCCTGCGAGCGGCAGGCGCGGTGCTGATCGGCATCACCAACATGCCGCCGATGGCGGCCGGTGGGATGCAGCGTGGTCTGTTCGGGCGTGCCGAGAGCCCGTTCAACGCGGCGTTCCTCACCGCGCCGTTCGCATCGGGTTCGTCGAATGGATCCGGCACCGGCCTCGCCGCCGCCTTCGGCGCCTTCGCGCTCGGCGAGGAGACATGGTCCTCGGGCCGTGGACCCGCCACGAACAACGGCCTCGTCGCCTACACGCCGTCGCGCGGCGTGATCTCGATTCGCGGGAATTGGCCGCTGATCCCCACGATGGACACCGTCGTGCCGTACACGCGCTCGGTGCGCGACATGCTCGAGCTGCTGGACGTCCTCGTCGTCGATGACGAGGACAGCCGCGGAGACCTCTGGCGGACGCAGACCGCAGTCGACATCCCGCCGGCGTCATCCGGACGCCCGGCCGACTACCGGGCGCTCGCCGACCCCGGCGCGCTGAGCGGCAAGCGGGTCGGCGTCGCGCGGATGTTCATCGCCCGGGACGAGGCGAAGACGGAGCCCATCGAGACGCGCCCCTCCGTATTGGCGCTCTGGGAGCAGGCCGCACTCGATCTGGCGGCACTCGGCGCGAACGTCGTCGAGGTCGGATTCCCGCTGGTCGAGAACTACGAGCAGGACCGCCCCGGCGCGCAGTCCATGTACGACCGGGGGATCGTCCCGGAGGCGTTCCGCGCTGCCGAGGCGGAGCTCATCGTCCAGTCGTGGCACGACTTCCTCGCGGCGAACGCCGACCCCGCGCTGAGCAGCCTCGCGGACGTGAATGGCGCGGAGATCTTCCCGCGTCCGCTCGCCGAGCTGCGCGACCGGTACGGTGAGATCCCCGACTGGACGGTGTTCCCCGCGATGGTCGCAGAGCACGGTGTCCGGCCGATCGAGGAGATCGCCGGACTCGCCGAGGGGCTGCGCGGGCTCGAGGAGACGCGGCGCATCGACCTCGAGGCGTGGATGGACGCGGAGGGACTCGATTGCGTCGTCTTCCCCGCCGTCGCAGACGTGGGGCCCGCCGACGCCGACGTGAACCCGGACTCCGCGGATCGCGCGTGGCGCAACGGCACGTGGGTCGCGAACGGGAACCAGGTGATCCGTCACTGCGGCGTGCCCACGGTGACCGTGCCGATGGGCGTGATGCAGGACATCGGCATGCCCTTCGCCGGACGCGCCTACGACGACACCGCTCTGCTCGCCTACGGCTACGCGTTCGAACAGGCCCGACCGCGCTGGGTGGTGCCCCCGCGCGCACCCGCCCTCGCCGGGGATCGCATCGACCTGCGCGCGACACCGGTCGACGGCGAGCCCCCGCTGCTCGCGCTCGAAGCGGTCTGCGGCCCCGTGGGTGACGACGGATCGGTTCGCATCGACGTGCGTGGTTCCGCGGCCCGGGAGGCGTCGCTCGACGTCTGCCTCAACGGCGCACCGCTCGCCGTCGACCGGGACGGAGAGGCATTCTCCGCCACGGCCACCGTGCCCTTCGACGCCCACTACGTGCTGCACAGCCCGTGGCGGCCGCCCTACGGGTCGATGGTCACCGCGCTCGCGTGCGGCCCCGGCGGATCGTGCGCGGCGGCCGTCTGCAGCGTGGGCGGCCGCTGACCGGCGCGCCCGCCGAGCGACGACGCGGAGACGTGCGACACTCCGTCCCCATGCCCACCCGCACGCCACGGCTCAAGGCGCGCGTCGCGCTCGCCGACGCAGACGACCGCATCCTCTGCGTCCTGCATGCCAAGCCGCAGCAGGAGCCGTTCTGGTGCCTGCCGGGGGGCAACGTCGACCCCGCCGAGCCGCTGGTCCGGGCGGCCGCCCGCGAGCTGCTGGAGGAGGTCGGCGTGACCGTCGCGGTGGAGGGGGCGATCCTGATCGCGGATGGCCCCGACGTGGACGCGGTCGAGGTGATCCTGCGCGGCCGCGTGACCGCGGGGACGGCGGCCCTCGGCGACGCGTCCGGCGATCCGTATCTGGCGGACCTCGCCTGGCATCCGCGCACGCGGCTGCCGGAGTCGTTCCGCCCCGCCGCGCTGCGTGCGCTGCTGGAAACGGGGCCGCTCGCCGATCTGCCGGCGATCCCCGTGGCCGACTGGACGCGCTGAATCAGTCGAGCCGGTTCGACTCGATCCAGGTGAGATCCGTCGGGACGCCGAGTCCGGGGCCCTCCGGCGGACGGATCGTCCCGTCCTCCGCGCAGTAGAGCGGCTCCGGCAGCAGCCAGTCGCGACGATCCGGGCTCCACGTCGGCGGGTCGAACGGGATCTCGACGTACGGGCACTGGGACCACGCCATCGCCGCATGCAGGTTCGCCAGCATCCCCAGGCCGTTCGACCACGTGTGCGGCGACCACCAGCTGCCCTGCAGCTCCGCGAGGCCGGCCAGGCGCCGGGCGCCGGTGAAGCCACCCGACAGCGCCACGTCGCACTGGATGACGTCGACGCCGCCGTGGAGCACCAGGTCGCGCGCCTCGTGCGCGCTGCGGACCATCTCCCCCGCCGCGATGCGCAGCGCCGTCTTCGACCGCAGCTCGGCGTAGCCGCGCACGTCGCCCGTGGGCAGCGGCTCCTCGAGCCAGTACACGCCGAGCGTCTGCAGCGCGTGGGCGCACCGCACGGCCTCGGCCACGTCCCACGCTGCGCGCACGTCACCCGGCATGCGCCAACCCTGATTCGCATCGACCATCAGGTCGATCTCGTCGCCGATGACCTGGCGGACGCCGTCGACGGCCGACGCCGCGGCCTCCCAGCCGGTGGTCGGCAGCCGCAGCTTCACCGCCCGGAACCCGGCCATCCGCATGTGCGCCGTGCGCTCGACGCGCTCGTCGGCGTCGATGACCTCGCAGGTGGAGGCGTACCCGAGCAGGTGGTCGTTGCGCCCGCCGAGGTACCGCCAGAGCGGCTCGCCGACCGCGCGGGCCGCGAGGTCCAGGCACGCCAGCTCGATGATCCACGGACGGCCGCCGTGGAAGTCCACGGTGGCGCAGATGCGATGCACGAGGTCGATGCGGCGGGGGTCGACGCCGCGCAGCTTTCGCTCGAGCAGCGTGGCGTCCGGGAGGTCGTCACCGCTCGCGATGCCGACCGTGCCGTCGTCGGCCGTGACGAGCACGACGGTCGCCTCCTGGAGCGTCCGCGGCGTCGGATCCCACGACACCGTGACCGGCGTGCCCCACATGGAGCGGTAGCGCCGGACCTCGATGCTGGCGATCTTCACCCGCGGAAGTCTATCCGCGCAGGTCGAGCAGGACGCGTCGCGCACTCCCCTCGGCCATCAGGTCGAAGGCCGCGTTGACCTCGTCGAGCGGGAGCCGGTGGCTGATCAGCCGCTCGAGCGGCAGCCGGCCCTGACGGTGCAGATCGAGGATCAGCGGGAAGTCGCGGGGCGGGTAGGCCGAGCCGTAGATCGAGCCGAGGACGCGCCGCTCCATGCGGGGGAAGGGCAGCGCGGGCAGCGTCAGCACGGCGTCGGCGGCGGGGATGCCGATCAGGACCGCGGCGCCCCGTGCGCGCGTGGAGAGCACGGCGGCCGTGACCACGTCCGGCCGTCCAGTCGCCTCGATCGCGTAGTCGACGCCGCCGGCGGCGGCGTCCCAGACCGCCGCGCCGATCTCCTCCGGCGCGCCGGTCGACGGCACCGCGTGCGTCGCGCCGCAGTCGATCGCGTCCGCGAGCTTCTGGTCCGAGACGTCGACAGCCACGATGCACGAGGCGCCCGCGGCGCGGGCGCCCATCACGGCCGACAGGCCCACGCCGCCGCAGCCGAACACGGCGACGCGATCGCCGGGCCGCACCTGCGCCGTGTTCCAGACGGCGCCGACGCCGGTCGTGACCGCGCACCCGACGATCGACGCCACGTCGAGCGGCGCGTCGTCGTCGATCACCACGCACGAGGCGTCGGGCACGACGCACGCCTCGGCGAACGTCGACAGGAACGAGTAGTGGAAGACGGGCTCGCCGTCGGTCGTGGAGAGGCGCGACGTGCCGTCCATCAGGCCGCCCTTGCCCATCGCCGGCCAGGCGGCGCCGCACAGGTGGCGGAGCCCGCGATCGCACTCGTCGCAGTGGCCGCAGGCGGGCGCCCACGAGAGGGCGACGCGCTGCCCGATGCGCAGGGCGGAGTCCGGCCCGACGGCCTCGACGACCCCCGCGCCCTCGTGGCCGAGGACCGCGGGCGACGGGGTCGGGGCCTTGCCGGTGATCGCGTTGCGATCCGAGGCGCACACGCCGCTCCACGCCAGCCGCACGAGCGCCTCACGGGGCCCGGGCGGGGCGAGCTCCAACTCGACGATCTCCTGGGCGCGCCCGATCGCGGGCAGCACGGCGGCGCGGATCCGCATGCGGGTCCGGTCAGCGCTCGACGCGCTGCAGGCGGCGCAGCTCGTCGACGGGGATGTGGCAGCGCATCATGTGCCCGGGCTCGACCTCGATGAGCGGCGGCTCCGAGACCTCGCAGGTGCCCTGGATGGCGCGCGGACAGCGCGTGTGGAAGACGCACCCGGACGGCACGTCGATCGCCGACGGGACCTCGCCCTCGAGGCGGATCCGCTCCGCCGGGTCGCCGTCCACGGTCGGCACGGCCGACAGCAGCGCCTCGGTGTACGGGTGGTGCGGGCCGTCGAAGACGACCTGCGCCGGTCCGAGCTCCATCAGGCGGCCGAGGTAGAGCACCGCGATGCGATCGGACAGGTAGCGGACGACGCCGAGGTCGTGCGAGATGACGATGTACGACGCGCGCTCGTCCCGCTGCAGGTCCGACAGCAGGTTGAGGATGGCCGCCTGCACGGACACGTCGAGGGCGCTGGTCGGCTCGTCGCAGACGACGATGCGCGGTTGGCCGGCGAACGCATTGCCGATCGCGACGCGCTGCTTGAGGCCGCCGGACAGCTGGCGCGGCTTCATGTCGAGGTGCCGCGGCGACAGCACGACCTCCTCGCGGATCTTCTCCATCCGCTCGTCCGCCGCCTTGCCGCGCAGCCCCGCGAGCTTCGCGAGCGAGCGCTCGAGGATGCTCCGCACCGACTTCGAGCGGTTCAGCGCGGAATCCGGGTTCTGGAAGATGATCTGCACGGCGCGGCGGGCGTCGGCGTCGCGCTGGGTGGTGAGCCCGGCGAGCTGCTTGCCGTCGAGGATCACGGCGCCGCCCTGATCGGGTGCGTGGATGCCGAGGATCGCCTTGGCCAGCGTGGTCTTGCCGGAGCCGGACTCGCCGACGAGGCCGAGGGTCTCGCCGGCACGCAGCTGGACGTCGACGCCGACGAGGGCGCGGACGTCGTGGCCGCCCTGGCGGAACGTCTTCGAGACGTCGTTCAGCTCGAGCACGACCTCGCCCGGATCCTCGATGCCGACCGCGGGCTGGATCGGCGCGGCGACCAGCTCACCCACGCGGTCGACGTGGTGGCACGCGACCGTGCGGTCGGCGCGCGGGTGGACCGAGGGCGGCATGTCGGTGCGGCAGACGTCGGTGGCGAGCGGGCAGCGGTCCTGGAAGACGCACGCCGGCAGGACCGTGCCGATCAGGGGCAGCGAGCCCGGGATCGTGTCGAGGCGGCGCTCCGACTTGCTGGCGCCGCGCCGCGGCAGGCAGCGGAGCAGCCCGACCGTGTACGGATGCTGCGGGTCGTCGAACACCTCGCTCGCGATCCCCTCCTCCACGATGCGCCCGGCGTACATCACGCCGACGCGATCGCAGATCCGACGCACGACGCCGAGGTTGTGCGCGATCAGGAGCACCGCGGCGCCCGTCTCGTCGCGCAGCGTCGCCACCAGGTCGAGGACCTCGGCTTCGACCGTCGGATCGAGGCCGGTGGTCGGCTCGTCGAGGATCAGGAGCTGCGGATCGCACG
>JAUMCA010000003.1:0-4483 GCA_032119475.1 Thermoleophilia bacterium
CATCGACCACGGCGCGGCGGCGCGGGCCGTCAGCCCACGAAGTTCTGCAGCGCGCCGAGCACGTCGACCTGGCTCAGCACGCCACGCAGGAGAAGCGCCTCGACGCCGCTGATGGCGTCGGCGCCCAGCGCCTCCACGACCGCCTTGTCGAGGCCCGCGCGCAGCGCGTCCTCGACCTCGGCCTGGGTCCGGCCCGAATCGGCCAGCAGGGCGTCGAGGCCCTCCTGGCTCGACAGCGCGGCGAACGCGTCGAACGTCGGCACGTCGAGGGTGCAGGCGGCGTCGACGACGCCGAGCAGCGCGATCGCGGCGAGGGCCTGCGCGCGCCCGTCACCGCCGGGCCACGGGAACGGCGCACACGGATCGTCGTCGCCGCGCACGATCGCGAGCAGGCGGTCGATCGGCGCCACGGCCGCGGCGGTACCGAGCACGCTGCCCTCCGTCGGGGTCAGCGCACCGGCGTCAGCCGCCTGTGCGACGGACTCGCCGATCGCGGTGCGTACGATCGCCTCGACCTCCGGGCGCGGCAGGCCGGAGCGGGCGGCGAGGCCGTCGATGCCCGCGGGGTCCGCGAGGGCGGCGACCGCCTCGAGCGGCGCGATCTCGAGCGCGCACGCGGCGCGCAGTCCCGTCAGCACGCCGATCTCGGCGGCGACCGCCTCGAGGCCGGTGACCTCCTTCCACGGCACCTCGCCGCAGGCGCCGCCCTGGCCCCGCACCGCGGCGAGCAGGCGATCGGGCGGTACGACGGCGACCAACGTGCGCACGGCGAGCGCGGTGGTGCCGCTCAGGCGACCCGCCGCCTCCTCCGCGTCAACGGCATCGCCGATCGACCCGAGCACCGCCTGCTCGAGCGCCGCGGGCGCGACGCCGAGGTCGGCAGCCGCATCGGCGAGCCCCGCACCGCGGCCGAGGGCGAGAACGAGGTCCTCGCGCGGCACGTCGAGCCGGCACGAGGCGTCGTCGAGGGCGAGCAGCAGGATGCGGCCGGCCTCGGCCTCCAACGCATCGCCGCCCGTATCACCCGGATCGCCCAGCGCGTCGCAGTCGATCGCCCGCGCCTGCGCCGGCTCGGCGGTGAGGCGCTCGGCGCCGCCGAGGGCGACGAAGCCCGCGACGAGTCCGCCCGCCAGGAGCGCGGCCACCACGACCAGCGCGGTGCTGCCCCCTCGGCCCCTCACTGCCGCTCCTTGATGGCGCGGTCCATGTCGCGCTTGGCGTCGCGCGCCTTGACCGTCTCCCGCTTGTCCCCGACGTCCTTGCCGCGTCCGAGGGCGAGCTCGATCTTGGCGCGCCCGCCCTTGAGGTAGATGCGCAACGGGACGAGGGTGAAGCCCTTCTGCTCGACGCGCTGGCGGAGTTTGTCGATCTCGCGGCGGTGCAGGAGCAGCTTGCGGTCGCGCAGGCGATCGTGGTTGCGCATCCCGGCCTGCGCGTACGGCTCGATCGTCGCGCCGACCAGCCACACCTCGCCGCCGCGGATCATCGCGTAGGCCTCGTTGATGCTCGCCGCGCCGGCGCGGAGCGACTTGATCTCGCTGCCGGTCAGCGCCATCCCCGCCTCGACGTTGTCGGACAGGTGGTACTCGTGCCGGGCTCGCCGGTTCTGCGCGATCGTCCGCTCGCCCTGGTCAGCGCTCATCGCCCTGCATGGTACGCGCCGCGCGTCACTCGGCGGCCGCGACGACGATGGCGCGCCGCACCTCCACGGCCGCCCGATCGCCCTCCGCCGGCGAGCCGACGATCACGGTCGCCGCGCCCTGGAGGGTCCGCGGGATGGGCAGGGTGGCGGCGAAGGCGCCGCGGCACGTCTCCTCGATGATCCGGTTCGCCACCTCGACCTCGTCCTGCAGGATGCGGATCACGATCGGCCCGCCGGGGCCCGTGATGGCGCCGCGGATCTTGAGGGAGCCGTCGATGCGCACGCCCTCGCCGGGGCTGGTCAGGCGCAGCTCCGGCGGCCCGACACCGGCCTTCCCCTCCTTCGCGATCGCGCAGCCACTGCTGCCCGGGCGCGTGTCGGCTGCCACGACGAAGGAGAGGTCGGCGCGCGTCAGCGGCGGCTCGAGGGCGCTCGAGCCGCCCGTGATCGAGCCGATGCCGTACGGGCGCCCGTCGACGCGGACCTGCACGGCCTCGACCGTCCCGCCCGCGGTCACGGTGTAGACCAACTGGTACAGCGCGAGCAGCGCGTCCGGGCCCTCGGTCGGCAACTCCGACACGTCGACGATGCCCGTGCGGTTGCGGATGGAGAAGCCGTTGAGGCGGGCGTCCGCGGGGATCGCGGAGGCGTAGTGCAGCGAGCGCTCCGCGGCGGTCGGTCCGTCGAGCAGCGCGTTGACGCCGGCCTCCGGGAGGCTCAGGCCGGTCGGGACGGCGCGACGGGTCGCGGCCGGCTCGTCGTAGCGGAGCAGGTACACGATCGCGACGCCGGGGGCGGGCGCGGGGATCTCCGGCTTGCGGCCGCCGTCGACCGCCGCCTCTGCGGGCGATACGACGGCGTCGTCGCCGGCGACGGACCCCTCGTCGCGCAGGCCGGTCTCCGCGCTGCCGCAGCCCGCGAGCAGCGCAGCGAGGGCGAAGAGGCCCACCAGGCGGCGCATCAGGCGGGATCCCCGGCGGGCACGCGCTCGCGGACGCGCGCGGACGGCGGCAGCACGACGGTGGCGACGGCGCCGTGATCGTCGCGCAGCACGAGCTCGCCGCCGAGCACGCGCGCCTGCCCCTCGGCGATGGCCAGTCCGAGACCGGTGCCCCCGCCACGCGACGCGGACGCCATCGCGAAGCGATCCGACGCGCGGTCGAGGAACGCGCCGAACCCGGTGCCGCTGTCCCGGACCGTCACCGCCAGCCCCTCGGCGTCGACGACGACCGAGAACGGGGCGCGACCGTGGCGGCGCGCGTTGTCCATGAGGTTCGCCAGCACCCGCTCCAGCCGGCGCGGGTCCGACTGCACGCGCAGGTGCTCCGGCGCGTCGACCTCGGCCTCGGGCAGGCGGTCGCGGGCGACGTCGCGGACGAGGCGGACGAGGTCGAACGACTGCGACAGGGGCGTCTCGGCGCCGGCGTCGAGCCGGAGCACCTCGAGGAGGTCCTCGACGAGGTGCGCGAGCGCCCGGGCGCGCTCCTTCACCATCACCGCATCCGGGCTGTCGTCGAGCAGCGAGGCGGCCGCGACCAAGCCGGTGATCGGCGTGCGCAGCTCGTGCGCGACGTCGGCGGAGAAGGACCGTTCGCGCTCCGCGGCCTCGTCGAGCTCGCGGATCGTCTGGCTGAGGGAATCCGCCATGTCGTCGAGCGCACGGCCGAGCGCCGCGATCTCGTCGCGTCCGCGCGGGCGCAGGCGGGCGTCGAGGTCGCCGGCCGCCAGCCGGCGCGCGACCTGGGCGGACCGGCGGAGGCGTCGTGACAGCGCCGACGCGACGAGCACGCCGAGGAGCGCGCCGAGCAGCGAGGCGGCGACGGTGATGCGGATCAGCGCGGCGCGCAGGGACATGGCGGTGACTCGCATGCCCGACTTCAGAGCGCCTCGGGCCATGAGCGCCTTGCGCCAGTGCTCCAGCAGATCCGAGGCTTCAGCGACACGGTTGCGGGCGAGGTTGATTGCAGCCCATGACAACGCACGCGGCTCCGACAGGGAGTTCATGGAGCGTGATTGACGGAGTTCTGCGAGCGAGGACATCAGGCCGTCTGCGCGGGCAATGCGGAAGCATCGCTCGACGTGTCCTGACTCCAGCAGCAGCATGTATCTCTCGTGCATCAGGACATGGTGCAGGCGCGTGAAATTGCGGCGTTCCGCGATCAGACTGCCCTCGTCCAGCGCGCGCAGCGCGGCGTCCTCGTCCCCCGCCAGGCGCGCGAGTCTGGCGCGCGTCACGTAGCCGGCCGCCGCCTGCCCCAACATGCCCATCTGCGCGACCATGGGCAGGTAGTCGTCGACGAGTTGCCCGGCCTCCGCGGTCAGTCCTTTCTCGTACAGCAGTTCCGCGAGGTGCAGGCCAGGCATCGCGGGCGTCGCGCTGAAACGCCCGCCGAGGCTGGTGGCGGTGTCCAGCGCCTGCCGGAACATCCCTTCTGCCTGTGAGATATCACCTCGCGAGAAGTGACAGGCACCGATGATCGAGTCGTGCCAGACCGTGGCCCAGCGCAGGTCTGGTCCGGAGAACCCTTCCCTGATGTCGCCTGAGCTGTCCAGCCCGGCGAATTCGTAGCGCTCCGCGCGGGAGCAGATCAGCGATGTGCGTACCACGGCTTCTTCGAAGGGCGAGCGTCCGTGTGGAAGTTCCAGCCACTCGTTGCACAGCCGCTCTGCTGTCGCGTGCTGGTCGCTGAGGAGCGCGAGCTGGCCTTCGCGATGCACCAGCTGCGGGTAGATCTCGTCACCGGCACCCTCGTGCGTGGTAAGTGCCCGGCGTACTTCCTCCAATACCTTGCGCGCTTCCTCGAAGCGCCACGACAGCGTGAGCGCGTAGATGCGGTCGAG
>JAUMCA010000004.1:0-17726 GCA_032119475.1 Thermoleophilia bacterium
CACGCCGGCCCCGGCGACGGACCCCCTTTCCTACGCCTCCTGCCGCCGCCGCTTGTCGAGCAGGATCAGCACGAGCAGGCCCGTCGCCATCACGAGGAAGGCGACCACCTGGTTGAGCCGGAACGGCCCGGCCATCACCGCCGGCTCGATCCGCATCCCCTCGATGACGAGGCGCAGCAGGCCGTAGAGGACCAGGTACACGGCGACGACGCAGCCGGGCCGGAAGCGCGCGTGCAGGGGACGCCAGAGCACGCCGAGGACGACGAAGATCATCACGTCGAAGGTGGCTTCGTAGAGGAACAGCGGGTGGTAGCGCGCGACGTCGACGTAGTCGGCCAGGCGGTACTGCGGATCGACGAACAGGGCCCACGGCAGGTCGCTCGGTCCGCCGTAGAGCTCCTGGTTGAACCAGTTGCCGATGCGGCCGATCGCCTGGGCCAGCGGGATGCCGACGACCGCGCAGTCGAGGAACGTGCCGACCGGCCAGCGGCGCGCGTTGGCGTAGATCGCGAGCGCGAGGAACCCGCCGAAGACGGCGCCGAAGACCCCCAGGCCGCCCTCGGTGACGTCGAACGCGCCGGCGGGGTCGCCGCGGTACATCTCGTAGTCCGTGATCACGTGGTACAGCCGCGCGCCGAGGTACGCGACGGGGGCGGCGAGGAGGCACGCCCAGCCCGCGTCGATGGCGTCGCCGCCGCCGCGGTGCCACATGCGCATCGTCACCCCGACCCAGACCAGGAACGCGAGGAGCACGCACACGCCGTAGAGGCGCACGTCCACGCCGGCGAGGGAGAACGACTCGCCGGGCGGCGCGGGCATGACGGGAAGCCTACGTCCTGCTGATTTCGGATTGCTAGAATCCCGTCCGCCGCTGGGGGATCGTCTAATGGCAGGACGGCTGGTTCTGGTCCAGTTAATCGGGGTTCGAGTCCCTGTCCCCCAGCCATACAGAAGGCCGGGCCCTCGGGCCCGGCCTTCGTCGTTCCGGCTCCGTGGTGCGGCTGACCCTAGGTCGCCGGCGGCGTGGCCGGCGGGTCGACGTCGACGATCGTGACGTCGCCGTACGGCGTCGTGCACAGCACGGCCTGGACGCCGGTCTTCTCGACCTGCGCCACCTTCGCGGCCTGCGGTCCGACCTTCGTGCCGCAGGCATACGCCGCGATCTGCGCGGCGTGGCCGATCTTGACGTTCGACAGCACGACGTTCGGGCCGAGCTGGACGTTGACGCGGCCAGCGGCGTGGAGCGCGGCCCACTGCGGGCCGGTCCACCCGGCGGGCGGCTTGCCGACGCCGTGGCTATGCGGAGACGAGGTCTTGTGCGCGCCGCTCGGCGCGGCGAGAACGGCGCCCACGGCGGCGACGGCCAGCGTCGTGCCGAGGACCCTGCGAGGCGATGCGAACATGCGAGGGGCTCCTTGAGTGACGGGAGCGGGCACCGGAGTGCCCGCCGCATGCCGTCTACCCGTCCCGTCGCGCGCGCAAACCCGACCGCGACCGACGGGACCTCCGCGACGCGGGGACCACCGGCCCCGCGTAGGATCGATCCATGGACGCCTTCGCCGCGATCGCCGACCTCCCGGTGGAGATCGACAGCCACGAGCTCGAGCCGCGCACGTTCGAGACGCCGCGCTTCGCGCGCACGACGACCACGGTCGTGCTGCACGGCGCCGGGCACGTCGGGCAGGGCGAGGACGTGTCGTACGACCCGGCCGACCAGACCGCCCACGTGCGCATGCACGCGCTGCCGCTCGTCGGCACGCGGACGCTGGCCGAGTGGAGCGCGTTCCTCGATGAGCACGTGCTCGTGCCGGACGCGCCGGCCGAGCCGGCGACCCACGACCACCGCCGCTGGGCCTACGAGTCGGCGCTGCTGGACCTGGCCCTGCGCCAGGCTGACACGACGCTCGGCGCGCTGATCGGCCGCCAGCCCGAGCCGGTGCGGTTCTGCGTGTCGTCGCGGCTCGGGCCGCTGGCCTGGCACGCGGTCTACCCCGACCTCGAGTTCAAGGCGGACGCGGAGGCCGACTGGGACGACGCCCACGTGGCCGACCTCGCGGCGCTCGACCGCGTGCGCGTCGTCGACCTCAAGGCCCACTACGCCGAGGACCTGGGCCAGGGCGCCGTCGGCGCGACGATGGTGGAACGGGTCATCCGGCTCCTGCCGGACGCGATCATCGAGGACCCGCCGCTCGACGACGCCTCGATGGCCCTGCTCGCCGACGAGCTGCCGCGCGTCGCGTTCGACGCGCCGGTGCACCGCCTGGCCGACGCGCAGGCCCTGCCGCCGTTCGGCTGCCTCAACCTCAAGCCGTCGCGCTTCGGCACCCTGCGCGAGCTGTTCGCGACGATCGCGTGGGCCGAGGCGCGCGGGATGGTGCTCTACGGCGGCGGGCAGTTCGAGCTCGGCGTCGGACGCCGCCAGATCCAGGAGCTCGCGGCGCTGTTCCACCCGAACGGGCCGAACGACGTCGCGCCGATCTCCTTCAACGCGCCGACGATCGCGCCGGACCTGCCGACCGGGCGCCTGGAGGGACTCGGCCTCGCGCCGGGCTTCGGCGCGGTCGCGACCCGTCCGGGCGCCGCTGCCGGGCGAACCTGACAGACGTGGGCGTCATCCCCGGAGCGCTGTTCCCGAACGCCGATCGCGTGCGCGGCGTGCGCGACGCGATCGTCGCCATGGCCCCGCCGCGGGGACCGCCGCACACCGAGGAGCAGGCAGTCGAGATCGCCCGCCTGTTCACCGGCGACGTCCAACTGCTCCTCTTCATGCGCGACCATCCGGGCCACTGGATCTGCCTGTCCGGCAGCGGCATGGGCGACGGACCCGTCGGCGTGCCGAAGGAGGTCTGGCACAGCCGCATCGTCGAGGCGTGCGACGAGCACCACGCGTTCTGGGCCGAGCTGTCCGCGACCCCGCCCGCCTGAGTTTCGCTAGACTCCGCATCGCCCTTCGGGGCACCTGGCGCATTCGTCTAGGGGCCTAGGACGCCGCCCTCTCACGGCGGTAGCACGGGTTCGAATCCCGTATGCGCTACTCCCCCGCTCGTCGCCCCGCGAGCCGGCCTTCCATGAGGGAGTGGAACGGCCGCTACACTCGCAGGCATGAGAAGAGGGACCGTTCTCTTTGTGGCGCTGGCATCAGCGCTGGCCCTGCCCATGGGTGCCGAAGCCGCACCGTCCCTGCTGACCGACTCGGTCGGCCCGCTCAACGAGCCCTACGGCGTCGCCGTCTCGCCGGACGGATCGGCGGTGCGCATCATCGAGGCCGCCGACGATGCCGTCGCCTTCCTCGATCCCGCCACGAACAGCATCACGGGCGCTGACGTGACCGTGAGCCGCAGCCCCTACTTCGGGGCCTTCGACGCCACCGGATCATCGCTCTTCACGGCGAACTACAACGACAGCAGCGTCAGCGTCGTCACCGGGCGAACGGTGGTGACGACCATCTCGCTGCCGACGGGATCCAACCCGTACTTGATCAAGCCCGCGTTCGGGTCGTCGAAGCTCGTGACGATGAACCAGGGCCGGGGCGGCGCGCCCGGTATCTCGGTGATCGACACCGCGACGCGCACCATCGACCGCACGATTGCGGCTGATGGGTCGGGGACCGACCAGCTGACGTCGATGGCCGTCCTCCCGTCCGGCTCGACGGCGTGGATCACCTCCCAGGACGCGACGTACCTGAAGTCCGTGAACCTGTCGACGGGCGCCGTGACGCCGATCACGCCCACCCTCGCCGGCGGCCAAGAGCCGCGCGCCGTGTTCGTATCGCCGGACGGCGCGACGCTCGCGCTGATCACCTGGACGACGAACGAGCTGATCCTGATGAGTGCGGCAACCGGGGCGGTGGCGCACCGCATCGCCCTCGGCACCGTCGTCCCGTGGGCGGTCGCGTTCTCCCCCGACGGGGCCAGCGCGTACCTGCTCGCCACGCAGGCGTTCCGCGTCACGCCGCAGGTGCGCTCGTACGCGGTCGCCACGGGGGCGCTGCAGACGACCTTCACGTTCCGCGAGGGGTACAACCTCCCCGCCGACGGGTCCGAGGAGGAGTGGTTCACGGTCTCGCCCGACGGCGCGACCCTGTTCGTGGCGACGGTCTCCCCGGACGCGATCACCACGATCAACACCGTCGACGTCCGCACCGGCCGCCTCGACCTCGTCGCCCTACCGAGCTTCGGCGATGAGTTCGGGTACATGACCCTCAACCCGCAGGGGAACCGCCTGTACGTGACGAACGGCCGGAGCTCGGGACTTCTGGCGGTGCTCGCCACCGCCGAGACGCCGGGCGCCCCGACCGGCGTCACGGCCGCCGCCGGCGACGGATCGGCGCGCGTCACCTGGACCGCGCCCGCCGACGACGGCGGCGGCGCGATCACGCGCTACACGGCCACGGCGAGCCCCGGAGGCCAATCGTGTACGTGGACGGCGGGCGAGCTCGCCTGCACGGTCACCGGACTCGGGAACGGCACGACCTACGCGATCACCGTCACCGCCACGAACCGCTCCGGCACGTCGGCCGCCTCGAGCGCCGCGAGCGTGACGCCCGGGCGCACGCCGGGCGCGCCGACCGCCGCCAAGGCCACAGCCGGCCTCCTGCGCGCCTCCGTCACCTGGAAGGCCCCCGCGGACACCGGCGGCGGCATCACGGGATACACCGCCACCGCCAACCCCGGCGGCGCCACCTGCACCACCACCGGCGCCCTCACCTGCACGATCACCGGCCTGCTCAACACCAAGGCCTACACCTTCACCGTCAAGGCCCGCTCCGCCGGCGGCGAGAGCGCCGCTTCGACCGCCACCACCGCCGTGCGGCCCTACAAGAAGCTCGGCATGCGCAAGCCCGCCGCCACCAGCACGACGATCCGCTCGCAGGTCAAGACGACCGGCCCCGGCACCATCACCCAGATCACCACCAACGCGAAGAACGCGACCGTCTGCCGCACCACCGCCAAGCCCAGGCAGAAGGGCACCAGCACCCTCACCTGCACCCTCAACCGCGCCACCCGCACCGCCCTCGCGAAGAAGGCGCAGACGGTGACCGTCCTCACCACCCTGCTGACCAAGCAGGGCGCCTCCTTCGCCGCCACCCATCGCGTGACACTGCCCAAAGCGGGCTAACGCCTGACGGGTCGCGGACCGCCGTTCTGCGACGCTGCCGCGCGTGCGTCCGCACCGCGATGACCTCGCCGACGGCACCTCGGCCCGAGAGCTCCTGCGCCACCCGATGGTGGCGCGCCTGCTCGTCTCCGAGCTCTCCGCGACGATGGCGTTCGGCGTCGTCTCCGCCGCGCTCGGCTGGCAGGCCTACGCCCGCACCGGCGACCCGCTCGTGCTCGGCCTGATCGGGCTGTTCGAGTTCATCCCCGCGCTCGTCTTCGCGATCCCGGCGGGCCAGCTCGCCGACCGCGTCGACCGGCGCTACGTGACGGCCGCCGGCAACCTCGGCGCGCTCGTGTTCACCGGGCTGCTCCTCCTCGACGCCGCGGTCTGGGGCGAGGCGGCGTGGCCGCTGTACGCCTTCGCCGCCGGCCTCGGCGGCTCGCGCGCGTTCGCCGGCGCGGCGTTCAACCCGATGCTCGCCGCCACGGTCGCCCCCCGGGCGCTGCCGCGCACCATGGCGCTGTCCTCATCGACGTGGCAGGGGGCGCTGATCGTGGGACCGCTGCTCGGCGGGGCGTTCCAGGCGCTCGGCGACGTGCCCCCGTACGCCGCGGCGATGGTGCTCGAGCTGACCGCGGGCGTGCTCGTGCTGACCGTGACCCGCCGCATCGGCACGGACCACAAGGTCCTCGACGCGCCACCCGTGACGCTCGGCGACGCGACCGCCGGGCTGCGCTTCATCATCGCCACGCCCGCGCTGCTCGCGGCGATCTCGCTCGACCTCGTGGCCGTCCTGTTCGGCGGCGCCACCGCGCTCCTGCCCGTCGTCGCACGCGACATCCTCGGCGTCGGCGAGGTCGGCTACGGCATCCTCCGTTCGACCCCGGGGGTCGGGGCCGTGCTCGTCGGCATCCTGCTCGCCGCACGACCCGTCCAGCGCAAGGTCGGGCCCGTGCTGCTCGTCTGCGTGGCCCTGTTCGGCGGCTTCACGATCCTGTTCGGCCTCTCCGATTCCTTCGCACTGAGCCTGTTCGCCCTCGCCGGCCTGGCTGCCGCGGACATGGTCAGCGTGTTCATCCGCTCGACCCTCGGCCCGCTGCTGACCCCCGCCGCGCTGCGCGGGCGCGTCGGCGCCGCCGAGCGCGTGTTCATCGGCGCGTCGAACGAGCTCGGCGCGTTCGAGTCCGGCACGCTCGCGCGCTTCATCGGCACCGTGCCCGCGATCGTCGTCGGCGGCGTCACGTCGATCGCGATCGCGGGGCTGTGGGCGGTCATCTTCCCGTCGCTGCGGCGGATCGACCGCTTCGAGGATGTTCAGCCGCCGGTCGCGTCGGAGCCGAAGGGTCTCACGTGACCATCGCCATCGGCATCGACGCGGGACGCGTGAAGCTCGCCGGCGGCCGCGTCGACATCGACACCGGCAGCATCGGCGACCGTCGCGTGATGGACTCGCGCCCGAGCCGCGGGGCGGACGTCGTCCTGCGCGACGTGGTCGGCCTCGCGCGGGGGCTCGGCCGCGACGCGATCGGCATCGGCATCGCCGTGCCCGAGACGACGGACGAGCGTGGTCGCGTCACGAGTGCGACGCACTGGGACTGGCGCGACGTCGACGTGGCCGAGACGTTCGAAGGGCTCGCGGCAGTGCGCTTCATGCCGCGTGCCTACGCCGGCGCGCGTGGCGAAGCGCGACTCGGCGCCGGCGTCGACCACGCCTCCTTCCTCTTCATCGACGCGGACCTCGACCTCGATGCGGTGCTCGTCGAGGACGGCCGGCCCCGCCTCGAATCGCTCGCATCACTGCGGGATCCCGCGCTGGCCGACGTCGCGAGCGGTGCCGCGATCGCCGCCACCACCGGGGAGCCGAGTGCCCGCCACGCCGTCGCCCGCGAGGCGCACCGCGCGATCGTCGCGAGCGCCGCGCAGGCCCTCGGTCAGGCAGCCGCGGCGGCAGCCGCGGAGTCCGGGGCGTCGCGCGTCGTGCTCGGCGGCACGCTCGGCCTCGACGAGACGTTCGGCGCACTCGTGGTCAGCGCGATCGCGGAGGCCGGCGGTCCCGACGCGGTGGCCGCCGGGCTCGGCGAGAACGCCATCATCATCGGCGCGGCCCTCGCGGCCAGCTACGCCTAGCGCCGCAGGAGCCGCAAGCCGTTCATCGTCACGATGATCGTCGAGCCCTCATGCCCGACGACGCCGAGCGGCAGCGGGACCTTGTCGAACAGCGTGAGCACGGCGAGGGTGAGGATCACGCCGCCGGCGAAGACGAGGTTCTGGCGCACGACCCGGCGCATGCGGCGGGCGAGCTCGATCGAGTACGGCACGTCGAGGATGCGGTCGGCCATCAGCACGACGTCGGCCGTCTCGAGCGCCTGGTCCGTGCCGCGGCCGCCCATGGCGATGCCGACGTCGGCGGTCGCCAGCGCGGGCGCGTCGTTGACGCCGTCGCCGACCATGCCGATCGTCCCGTGACCCGATAGCTCGCGCAGCTTCTCGACCTTGCGGTCGGGCAGGAGGTCGCCGAGCGGATCGTCGATGCCGATGCGCGCGGCCACCTCGTCGGCGACGGCCTGGCGGTCGCCGGACAGCATGGCGGTGCGGACGCCGAGCGCCTTCAGCCGACGGATCGCCTCGGCGGCGTCGGCCCGCAAATCGTCGGCGACGGCGACCATGCCGACCAGCGTGCCGTCGCGCACCACGCCGACCACGGTGGCGGTGGCGTGGGTGTCGCGGAAGGCGGTGAAGGCGCCGTCGAGGTCGACGCCCCGCTCGAGCAGGAAGTCGCGGTTGCCGACCACCGCGGCACGGCCGTCGACCGTCGCCTCGACGCCGCGGCCGACGAGGGCCGTGAAGGCCTCCGGCGCGGCGACGCGCAGGCCCCGCTCGTGCGCCTCGGCGACGATCGCCGTGGCCATGTGGTGCTCGCTGCGGCTCTCCACGGACGCGGCGAGGGCGAGGACGTCGTCGGGGGCGACGCCGTCCACGCTGCCCACGGCGACGACGGTGGGATTGCCCTTCGTCAGCGTGCCCGTCTTGTCGAAGGCGATCGTGGTCAGCGACGCGATCGCCTCCATCGGGCCGGATCCCTTGACGAGGATGCCGTGGCGGGCGCCCGTCGCGATGGCGGATAGCATGGTCGCCGGCACGGAGATGACGAGCGCGCATGGCGACGCGACGACGAGCAGCGTCATCGCCTGCAGGAACGCGTCGCCGAAGGTGTTGCCGAGCAGGAGCAGCACGGCGAGCGCGCCGCCGCTGATGCCGAGCACGCCGACCACGTAGATCGGCTGGTAGCGATCGAGCATGCGCTGGGCAGGGGCACGCTGCTCGCGGGCGTCGCGGACGAGCTGGATCACCTTCGCGAGCACCGTCTCGTCCGCGCGCTTGACCACGCGCACCTCGAGGTAGCCGTCGAGGTTCACCGAGCCGGCGAGGACGTCCTGGCCGGCGTCGCGCGGCACGGGCAGGGACTCGCCGGTGATGGCGGATTGGTCGACGGCGGAGTGGCCGTCGTGGACGACGCCGTCGACGGGGATGCGGTCGCCGGGCCGGACGACCGCGATCATCCCCGGCTCGACGTCGTCGATCGGGATCGTGCGCTCCGTGCCGTCGGGGTCCTTCAGGACGACCGTTTCCGGCCGCAGGTCCATCAGCGCGCGAATCGACGCCTCGGTGCGGCCGAGCGCGAACTCCTCCAGCACGTTGCCGAGCGAGAACAGGAACAGGAGGACCGCGCCCTCCCAGAACGCGCCGACCGCGGCGGCGCCCGCGGCGGCGATCAGCATCAGCAGGTCGATGTCGAGCGAACGGTGCCGCAGCGACCGCAGCGTCGTGCGCAGCGAGAACCAGCCGCCGAAGAAGTACGCAAGCGCCCAGACCGGCAGGGCGGCGGGCTCCGAGATGCGCTCGACCACCACGCCGACCAGCAGGAGCAGCAGCGTCAGCGCGACGAACAGGATCGGGATCCGGTTCGGGGCGTGCGCGAGCAGCGAGGCGGTGCGGGCGAGGCGGTGGGGCGCGAGGGCCCGACGCAGGCGGACGCCGAGCGGATCGACGCCGGCGAGGCGGAGGTACGGGCTCTCGAGCTGGAGCCGCAGGAGCTCGGCGCGCAGCAGCTCGGGGTCGTACACCACCTCGACCTCGCGGTTCGAGCCGCCGGGCTGCACGGCGACGAACCCGGTCAGGAGCGCGGCCCGGCGCTCGATGTCGGAGAGGTCAGCCGGCTGCAGGGGCCGGTCGGCCCGGAACGCGAGTGCGGCGGAGGAGGCCATCCAACGGAGTCTACGAACCGGCGACCGGCCGCATTCCGGGCGTCGCAGCCGGCGGGTCGTCCGGAAGGGAGATCCGGACGACCCGCCGACGCGGCGCTAGACCTCGACCTCGCGCAGCGTGCCGTTCTCCACGTGGTAGACGAATCCGCGGATCTGGTCGCGATGCGGCACGTACGGGCTGTTCCTGATGCGGTGGATGCACTGGCGGACGTCCTGGTCGAGGTCGGGGAAGGCCTCGGCAGCCCACTCGGGGCGCTGGCCGGTCTCCTGCTCGATCGCCGTGCGGAACTCGTCGTCGTTGAAGGTCAGCATGCCGCAGTCGGTGTGGTGGATCAGCACGATCTCGCGGGTGCCGAGCAGGCGCTGGGAGATCGCGAGCGAGCGGATCGCGTCGGCCGTCGCGACCCCGCCGGCGTTGCGGATGACGTGGGCGTCACCCTCCTCGAGGCCAAGCACGCGGGCCGGGTCGAGGCGAGCGTCCATGCAGGCGAGGACGGCGGTCTTGCGGGCGGGCGGCATCGGCAGGTCGCCCTTGGCGAACTGCGCGGCGTAGGCCTCGTTGGCGGCCAGGAATTCGTCGGTGACGGTCATGCGGTGCTCTCCAGTGATATAAAAGTGTTATTGCAGATATGACTATTACATATGCCAGGCGCACGATGTCGTGCGGCGCCGCTGCGATGACGGGATCCCCGCAGGCGTCGCGTTCGACACCTCAGGCCGCGCGAGCCTCCGGTCCGATACGTTTGGCACGTGATCGCGATCGAGGTCATCGTGCTCCTGGCGCTCGTCTTCGCCGCGTTGCGCATGCGCCCGCCGGAGCGCGCCATCGCGCCACGCTGGCTGTCCCTGCTCGCCGGCATCGCCACGGTCGCCTTCGGCGTGGCGATGGGCTCGATCATCATCGTGGCCTCGGAGCGGGTGTTCAGCCTCGCCCTCCTCGTCGCCGGCCTCACCGGCGTCGCCTTCCTGTGGCTGGTCCGGGCCGAGCCGGAGGACGACGACGAAGGCGGCGATGAGCCGCCGTCCGAGCAGCCGCCGGGCGACGGCGACGGCGGCCAGAAGCGCTTCTCGCGCAAGCGCACCCGCGTGACCGGCCCGAGGACGCCGAGCGGCACCCGATAACACCTGTATCAGCCTCCGGGTGTCCGCACGCGGACGATCTACGCTTATGCGAATGCGCCTTCGCCTTCTGCTCGGCATCGTGCTGATCTTCACGGCTCTGGCCGCCGTGCCCGCCGGCGCACTGGCCGGCCCCTTCGCCACGCCGGCAGCGCCGACGTGGAACCCGACGGTGGAGCTCTCTGCCGGCGCCGAGATCAAGATCACGTTCGCCGAATCGGCCAGCAGCACGACCGTGGTCAGCGGACCGCCCACGATCGGGGGCACCAACGCGGGCGACTGGTCGATCGTTCCCACCGGCTCGATCTTCGAGTGCAGCGCGGGGTACTACCTCAACGCGACCTACGCCTGCGAGGCGACACTCCGCTTCACCCCGAAGGGCACGGGCGAGCGTCTGGGCACGCTCACGCTGTTCGGCACCGACTTCAGCACGTCGAACGCCGTCGCGGTCATCGTGAACCTGACCGGCAGCGGCACCAGCGCGCCGACGGCGACACCCACATCCGTGGCCTTCGGCAGCCTCGCCGTCGGCGCGGCGACGACGCAGAGGGTGACGATCGCGAATGCCGAGGCGCTGTCCACCGCCATCGACTTGGCGAACGCGCCGTTCGCGACGTCGGGAACGTCCTCCGCCGAGTTCGCTATCGCATCCTCCACCTGCGCCACCAGCCTTCCCGTCGACGCCTCGTGCACGGTCGACGTCACCTTCGCACCGACGAGCAGCGGTGCGAAGGCAGCGGCGCTGGAACTGCGCAACGACCTCGGCTCCGTGGTTCTCAGCGTCCCGCTGTCCGGCAGCGCCACCGCCCAATCCGGGGTCGCCTTCTCCGCCCCCACGCCGACGTTCGCGACGACGACGATCGGCACATCGTCGACCGCCGTCGTGACCGTGACCAACAACGGCCCGTCGGCCGCCCAGATCGGCACGCTGGGCATCACCGGCGCCGGCGCGGCGGCGTTCTCCCTCACCGCGTTCAACACCTGCACGGGCCAGAAGCTCGGCTTCGGCGGCACCTGCGCGGTCGGGATCGACTTCACCCCCACCGTCGCGGGCACCGCCAGCGCGACGCTCGAGGTGCCGAGCGTCGACCTCGTGCTGTCGCCCTACCCCGTCGCGCTCACCGCCACCGGCACCGTCGCCGTCGCCCCCACGCCGCCGCCCGCCGCCAACGTGACGTACTGCCACAAGGAGGGCGGCCCGAACTTCGTGCTTCTCACGACGGCACCGGAGATCGTCGTGCAGGCGGGGCACCCGAACCACGCCGCCGACGTGATCCCGCCGTTCTCGTACCTCAAGAGCGGACGGCTGATCACCTTCGCGGGGCAGAACTGGGACGCGGCCGGGCAGGCGCTGCTCGCCGCGGGCTGCGTCGAGCCGGTCGAGCGCACGGCGACCCCGGAGCCGCCGGTGCAGCGCCGCGTCTCGATCTGCCACCGCGAGGGCGGGCCGAACTACGTGGCGATCACGGCGGCCGCACAGGGCGTCTACGACGGGCACGTCAAGAACCACCCCCTCGACATCATCCCGCCGTTCTCGTTCGAGCAGGCGGGCCAGCGGATCTCGTTCCAGGGGCAGAACTGGGATGCCGAGGGTCAGATGATCGTCGCGAACGGCTGCCGCCCGCTGGAGCCGACGGAACCCGCAGTGCCCGCGGAGAAGGTGACGCTCTGCCACAAGCAGGGTGGACCGAACTTCGTGCGCATCACCGTCGCGCCGCAGGCGGCGCTCAACGCGCACGACAAGAACCACCCGCTCGACATCATCCCGCCGTTCTCCTACACGTCGGGCAGGAAGATCGTCCGGTTCGCGGGTCAGAACTGGACGGCGGACGGGCGCGCCACGTACTACGCGGGCTGCGAGGACCCGACGCCGCCCGCCCAGCCGATCGAACCGACGGTCCAGTGCATCGAGGTCGGCGCGGGCACGTTCACCGCCTGGTTCGGCTACGGGAACCTCGGCGCGCAGCGCACGATTCCCGTCGGCGCCCGCAACGCCGTCGGCGGCTCGGGCGCGGCGCGCGGGCAGACGACGACCTTCGAGGCCGGTAGCGTGGCCCGCGCCTTCGCGGTCGCCGACATCCCCGACGGCGCGAGCGCCACGTGGACCGTGGCCGCCGCCGGCAGCACGACGACCGCGACCGCGACCCGGCAGTCGCCCGCCTGCGCGCCGCCGCCCGCCCCCGCGGACGCGAAGCTGGGCCTCGTCAGCGCCTGCGTCGTGCGCTCCGCGGGGTCGTTCAGCGCGGTCTTCGGCTACCAGAACGACGAATCCGTCCCCCTCATCGTGCCCGTCGGCGACGACAACGCGCTCGTGCTGAGCAGCGCCCCCCGGGCGAACCCCGACCGCGGCCAGCCCTCGACGTTCACGCCGGGCTCGGACACGAACGCGTTCACCGTGCGCGGCATCCCGTCGGGGGCGACCGCGACCTGGACGGTGGTGATCGGCGGGCGCATCCACACGACGACCGCGAGCGCCAGCGATCCCCGCTGCGCGAACACGCCGGATCCGAACCCGCCGCCGGTGGTGCAGCCGGACCCCGTGGGCATCTTCGTGACCTGCGTCCGCCCGAACGGCAACGGGACGTACGACGCCATCTTCGGCTACGCGAACCCGAACCACGCCGCGCTCGACGTCGCCGTCGGCGACGGCAACGCGGTGGCACCCGGCGAGCAGGGCCAGGGCCAGCCGACGCGGTTCATGCCCGGCACGGTGACGAACGCCTGGACCGCCACGTGGATCCCGCTCGGCGAGACTCGCACGTGGACCGTCGGCTCGACCGGCACGACCAGCGCCACGGCGACCGGCACCGCCGAGCGCTGCCCGGGCTCACCGCCGGACGACGAGCCGCCGGTGATCCCACCGCTGCCGCCCGAACCGCCGCGGCCGGATCCGACCGCAGAGGCCTCGATCGGGGTGTTCGCGACCTGCGTCACGGTGATCGGCCGTACGTTCAACGCGACGTTCGGCTACATCAGCACCGGCACGAGCCCGACGACGATCCCGGTGGGCGCGCGCAACCGCTTCGCCGGCAGCGATCCGGATCGCGGGCAGCCCACCACGTTCACGCCCGGGACCGAGGCCGGCGCCTTCACCGTGCTCGGCGCGCCGATCGCGGAGCGGCCGACGTGGCGCGTCACGGGCCCCGACGGCCGCAGCGCGGAGGCGACCGCCGACCCGACCGTGCTCCCCGACTGCATCACCGAGCCGCGCCGCGACGACCCCGACCTCGTCCCCGACCTGCCGCCGCCGATCCAGCCGCCGACGGAGGACACCCCCACGCCGCGCATCGGCGAGGTCGAGAACCCCGGCACGACGCCGATCGACGACGTCGTGGTCGTGTTCCCCGACGGTCCCGCGGCGGACGTCGTGAAGGCACGGGGTCTGAACGGCGCCGTCTGCCGCATGGAGAGAGGACGCGCCGTCCTGCGCGTCGATCGCCTGCTGCCCGGCCAGACGGCCCGCTGCCAGCTGCGCGTGCGGGTCGACGACTGCGACCGCGCGCTCATCCAGTCGGCCGCCACCGGCCGCGACGAGGTGGGGGCGATCACCGCGCCGACCGGCCAGTCCGTCGGCGTCTCGCGCTGCCGCGCCCGCGCGCCGCAGCCGGTCACGGGCTAGCGCGAGCGGGCGACGGCGCTACAGCAGGCCGTCGGGGAAGTAGATCGCGAGCTCGCGCTCGGCGGACTCCGGCGAGTCGGAGCCGTGGATGATGTTCTCCGCGAGCTCGAGCGCGAAGTCGCCGCGGATCGTGCCCGGGGCGGAATCGAGCGGATTCGTCTTGCCCATCATGTCGCGGACGGTCGCCACCGCGCCCGGGCCCTCCAGGGCCAGCGCGACGATCGGGCCGGACGTGATGAAGTCGACGAGCTCGCCGAAGAACGGGCGCTCGGCGTGCTCGGCGTAGTGCGTCTCGGCGGTTGCGCGATCGAGCTGCATGAGGCGCATGCCGCGGAAGCGGAAGCCGCGGCGCTCGAAGCGGCCGATGATCTCGGCCATCAGGTTGCGGCGCACCGCATCGGGCTTGAGCAGGACGAGCGTGGTCTCCATCGATTCCCTATCCGTCGAGTGACGGCCGCACGAGCTGCGGCCACGGCGGAATCATGCCGTGGGCACGGCCGACGACGCGCAGTACGGGCAGATGCGCCAGTGCGGCTCGAGCGGCTTCCCGCAGGAGACGCAGGCGTGCCGCAGCTGCGTCGAGCACTCCGGGCAGACGAGGTAGTCGGGCTCCACCGCGGCGCGGCAGTACGGGCAGTGGTCGGCCCCGCCGAAGCGCCGCTCCATCAGCCGGATCTCCAACTCGCGCTCGCGCACGTCCTCGAGGTACTCCGGCGGACGCAGGAACAGGTAGACGATCGGACCGACGAACGGGAACAGCAGACCGGCTGCGACGGCGACGCCGATCAGGATCGGATCCTGGATGCGGCGCCTCGCGTCCTTGTAGACCCACAGCGCCAGGACGAGCCACAGGACGACGAAGAACAGCAGCAGCAGTCGGACGCCGATCCGGAAGCCGGCCGACTCGTAGATGTCGATGACCGGCTGGAGCGGATTGTCCGCGGCGAGGATCGGCATGGCGATCAGTCTAGACCCGCCCGTCCGCGTTCGGTCCCCGGAGTTGGTGCGGTGCGGTGCGGACGCGAATCCGGGGAAGGATCGGACCGCCGACCGGTCCCGCCGTGGCGCGTACCATCCCCCACGTGATCGGCCGTCCCGGCGTCCTCCTCTTCGCGCTGCTGCTCCTCGTGCTCCTGGTCGCCCTCGGCTACGCGATCGGCTACCTCGTCGGGCGCGTGGTCCTCTAGCCGTCAGGCCAGCGCGGCGAGCAGCGTCAGCGAGCCGGCGATCACGACGGCGCCGTCGGAGCCCGCGCGGAAGCGCGCCCGCGTGAGCGCGTCCTCCGGATCGGCGACGACCTCCGCGTCCAGGTCGTGCGCCGCGCACACCGCCTCCAGCGCGTCCGCGGCGAGGGCGCGCGGGGAGTCGGTCGCCGTCACGACGACCGCGTCGAGGACCGGCGCCAGCGCCGCGACGACGCCATCGGCGTCCTTGTCGGCGAGCAGCGCCAGCACGCCGATCACCGGGCGGCGCGGCCCGAGCGCGCGCGGGAGCTCGCGCGCCAGGACACCGGCGCCCTCGGGATTGTGGGCGGCGTCGCGCAGCACCAGCGGGTAGCGCGACACCAGTTCGAGGCGGCCGGGCACCGTCACCTCCGCGATCGCGGCCATCGCACGGCGGGCGTCGAAGCGCTCGGCGAGCAGCGCCGCGGTGGCACCCAGCGCCAGCGTCGCGTTGCCGCGCTGGAAGGTGCCGGCGGCCGCGAGATCGGGCAGGTCCTCGTCGAGCGCGCCGGGGCCGAGGAGCATGGCCCGCGCGGCGCCGCGTTCCCGCGCGATCGTCTCCACCGTCGGGCGGATCTCGTCGTCCATGCCGCCGGCCACGAGCACCGCGCCGCGCGCCAGCACCGCGAGCTTCTCGCCGGCGATCGCCTCGCGCGTGTCGCCGAGGTGCTCAGTGTGGTCGAGGCCGACGCTGGTCAGCACGACCACCGGTGCGTCGAGGACGTTCGTGGCGTCGAGGCGCCCGCCGAGTCCGGCCTCGATCGCGGCCGCCTCCACCCCCGCCTCGGCCAGCGCGACGAACGCGGCGGCGGTGAGGACCTCGAACTGCGTGCAGGCGCCGCCGCGGACCGCGTCGACGGACTGCGCCGCGGCCTCCGCGCGCTCGACCGCCGCGAGGAACGCATCCGCGTCGATCGGCTCCGGCTGCGCGCCCGGCTCGGCGATCAGCACGCGCTCGTGCCAGCCGACGATGTGCGGCGAGAGGTAGGCACCGGCCCGCAGGCCGCAGCCGGCGAGCGCGGCGGCGGCAAAGCGGGTCGTCGACGACTTGCCGTTGGTGCCGACGACGTGGATCGCCTGGAAGGCGCGCTGCGGGTCATCGAGCTGGGCGAGCATCGCGCGGATCCGCTCCACGCCGAGCTCCACGCCGAACAGCGCGCGGGACTCCAGGATGGCGCCTGCGCGGTCCATCGCTACCCCGCGTCGAGGGCCGCGAGCTGCGCCTCGCGCTCGGCGGCGTCGCGGGCGAACCGCTCGACGCGCTCGCGCTCCTCGGCGACGACCTCCGCCGGCGCGCGCTCGACGAACTTGGCGTTGCCGAGCTTGCCCTCGGCTTTGCGCTGCTCGGCGCGGGCGTCCTCGAGCCGCTTGGCGAGGCGGTCGCGGAGCTTGCCGGCCAGGCCGTCGCCCTGCACGTGCAACGTGGCGGCACCGGCGGGCAGCGGCACGGCCGGGCCGGCCGCGGACGTCTCGACGAGCGCGATGGCGCCGAGCGCCTCGAGCAGCCCGGCCTCGCCGCGCAGTGCGTCGCCATCGCCGGACACCGTCGCGTGCAGCACCGCACGCGGCGAGAGGTCGGCGTCCTGGCGCAGGCGCCGGGCGCCCGTCACGGCCTCGATGACCGCGGCGACCGTGGCCGCCGCCGTCGCGTCGCGCGGGATGCCGTCGGCGGTCGGGAACGCCGACCAGGCCAGCAGGCCGTCGCGCTCCGGCAGGAACGACCAGATCTCCTCGGTCACGAACGGGCACATCGGGTGCAGCAGTCCGAGGATGCGCTCGAGCACGTAAAGCGCCGTCTCGGACGCCGCCCGCCTGCTCGCCGCGTCGTCGCCGTAGAACCGGGCCTTGATCGCCTCGAGGTACCAGTCGCAGAACTCGTTCCAGATGAAGGCGTACAGCGTCTTCGTGGCGGCGCTGAACTGGAACGCCTCGTAGTCGGCCGCGACGGCGTCGATCGTGGCCGCGAGGCGGTCGAGGATCCAGCGGTCCGCCGAGGTGGCGGGGTTCGCGGCCGGGCGGGCGTCGGGGTCCGCGTTGAGCAGGACGAGGCGGCTCGCGTTCCACAGCTTGTTGGCCAGGCCGCGCCCCTCGTCGATCATGCCCTCCGCGAAGCGGACGTCCTGCGTCGAGCACATCTTCAGCAGGCCGTAGCGCGTGGCGTCGGCGCCGTACTGGTCGATCAGGTCGAGCGGGTCGACGCCCGTGCCGAGCGACTTCGACATCCGGCGCCCGTCGGCGGCCTGGATGGTCGAGTTGATGTAGACGTCCGAGAACGGGATCCCGTCGGCGAAGGCGATGCCCGTCATGATCATCCGCGCGACCCAGAGGTTGATGATGTCGCGACCGGTGACGAGGACGTGGCCGGGGTACCAGGTCGCCAGCTCGGGCGTCTCGTTCGGC
>JAUMCA010000004.1:17736-21178 GCA_032119475.1 Thermoleophilia bacterium
AGCCGAGCGTGGCGTACGGCCACAGCGCCGACGAGAACCACGTGTCGAGCACGTCGGTCGACTGCTCCCAGCCCGGGCCCTCGGGCTGCTCGACCTGCACGACGTACGAGCCGTCCGGCGCGAACCAGACCGGCAGGCGGTGGCCCCACCACAGCTGACGCGACACGCACCACGGCCGGATCGCCTCCATCCAGTCGAGGTAGATCTTCTCCATGCGCTCCGGGTGGAAGCGCACCTCCCTGGACCGCACCACGTCGATCGCCGGCCGCGCGAGCTCGTCCATGCGGCAGAACCACTGCAGCGACACGAGCGGCTCGATGCGCGCGCCAGAGCGCTGGCAGAAGCCCACGCTGTGGCGGTACGGGATCTCGGTGCGGAGGGCGCCCTCCTCGCGCAGGCGCTCGACCGCGCGCTCGTGCCCCTCCTCGGCGGACAGGCCCTCCCACTCCGGCACGAGGTCGGTGAGGCGGCCGTCGAGGCCGATCGCCGACAGCGTCTCGAGCCCGTGGTCGCGACCGATCTCGAAGTCAGTCGGGTCGTGGCCGGGCGTGATCTTGAGCGCGCCGGTGCCGAAGTCGATCTCGACGCGCTCGTCGGCGATGATCGGCACGGCGCGGCCGACCAGCGGGACCGTCGCCGTCCTGCCGACGAGGTCGCGGTAGCGCGGGTCGTCGGGGTGCACGGCGATCGCGACGTCGGCGAGGATGGTCACCGGGCGCACGGTCGCGATGACGATCTCGCCACCGCCCTCCACCGCGTACGCCACCTCGTAGAGGACGTCGTCGACGTCCTTGTGCTCGACCTCGAGGTCCGAGATGGCGGTGGCGAGCGGCACGCTCCAGTTGACCAGGTACTCGTCGCGGTAGATGTAGCCGCGCCGGTGCAGCTCGACGAAGACGTCCTGGACGGCCGTCGCGTAGGCATCGTCCATCGTGAAGCGCTCGCGCGAGTAGTCCATCGAGGCGCCGAGCCGCTTGTACTGCTCGATGATCGTCGAGCCCGTCTCGCGCTTCCACTCCCAGACGCGCTCGACGAACGCCTCGCGACCGAGGTCGTGGCGGGTCTTGCCCTCCTTCGCGAGCTCGCGCTCGACGACCATCTGCGTCGCGATGCCGGCGTGGTCGACGCCCGGCTGCCACAGGACGTTGCGCCCCTGCATGCGGCGCCAGCGGATCAGGAGGTCCTGGACCGCGCCGTTGAGCGCGTGGCCCATGTGCAGCGAACCGGTGACGTTCGGGGGCGGCAGGGCGATGCAGTACGGATCGCCGTCGCGCGTCGCGTCGGCCGTGAACACGCCGGCATCGGCCCAGCCGGCGAACACGCGGCCCTCGACCTCGGCGGCCTCGTAGCGGGTCCGCTCCTCCAGCTCAGCGCGTCGCTCCATCGGTCCGGCAGTGTATCGACGGCCGGCGAACGGCCCCGCCAGCCGCGGGGCGGACATTTTGGGACCGGACCCAAAATGTCCGGCTGCGCGGTCGGGATCGACGGATGACCAGCCGCATAAGGCTGGCAGAGCAGACGACTTGCGAAGGCGGGCGGACATTTTGGGTCCGGTCCCAAAATGTCCGCCCCCGAATCGACCGCGGACCCGGTTCGTAGACTGCCCCCGTGGCGCCCGATCCCCATTCCCTGCTCCGCGAGGTCTTCGGGCACGAGGCGTTCCGCCCGGGGCAGGAGGAGGCCGTGCAGGCGGCGCTCGACGGGCGCGACGCGCTCGTCGTCATGCCGACCGGCTCGGGCAAGTCGCTCTGCTACCAGCTGCCCGCGCTCGGCGCCCTGCGGCTGACGATCGTCGTCTCGCCCCTGCTGGCGCTGATGCGCGACCAGATCGAGGGCCTGCGACGGCTCGGCCGCACCGACGTCGCGGCGCTGACGAGCGAGACATCGGCGGACGAGGTCGATCGCGTGCTCGCCGCGCTGCGCGGCGACGGCGGGACGCTGCTCGACGAGGCGCCGTCGGTGCGCCTGCTCTACATCGCGCCGGAGCGCTTCGCGAACGCGCGCTTCGCCGATGCACTCGCGTCCACGCAGGTCGACCTCCTCGTCGTCGACGAGGCGCACTGCCTGAGCGAATGGGGCCACGACTTCCGACCCGACTACGGGCGCCTCGCGCAGGTGCGCGAGCGACTCCAGCCGCGGGCGGTCATGGCGCTGACCGCCACGGCGACGCGTCCCACCTCGATCGACATCATCCGGCGCCTCGACCTGCGCGAGCCGGTCGAGGTCCACACCGGCTTCGACCGGCCGAATCTCACGTTCGACGCGATCGAGGCGAGCGGGAAGGCGCGGCGACTGCAGCTGCTGGAGCACGGCCTGCGCGCGGACGACGTGCGCCCCGCCATCGTCTACGTCCGCACGCGGAAGGACTGCGAGATGGTGGCGGAGGCCCTGGTCGCGGCCGGCCTGCCCGCCGAGGCGTACCACGCCGGCATGGGCCGAGACGAGCGGCAGGGGCGGCAGGACCGCTTCATGGCGTCGGACGAGCGCATCATGGTCGCCACGACCGCGTTCGGGATGGGCGTCGACAAGGCCGACATCCGCTCCGTCTGGCACTGGGGCCTCCCGCAGTCGCTCGAGGCGTACTCGCAGGAGTCGGGTCGCGCCGGGCGCGACGGCCGGCAGTCGCGCTGCGTCCTGCTGTACTCGAGCGGCGACCGCGGCGTGCTCGGCGCGCTGATCCGCCGCGCGCACTTCGGTGCGGACGAGGTCAACCGCGTGCTCGCGGCGCTGACGGCCGTGGCCGAGCCGGGCACGGGCGAGTTCGCCATCAACCCCTCGGAACTGGCCCGCGCGGTGGACGGCGGCGAGGACGACGTCCGCGCGTGGCTGGCCTCCGCCGAGGCCGTCGGGGCGGCGGACCTCCACCCCGGCTCGAGCAGCCTGTGGCGCGGCCGGCTGCGGCTCCGCCGCCTGGGCGTCGATCGGGCCGAGGAGGTGCGCCTGCGCGCTCGCCGCATCGACGGCGGCCGCTGGGACCGCCTCGACGCCGCCCAGGCCTACGCCGCCGGCACGGACTGCCGACGTCGCACGCTGCTGCGGTACTTCGGCGACCCGCAGGAGCCCGTGGCGGATGGGCGCTGCTGCGACGTCTGCGATCCGATCGACGTGCTGGCCGAGACCGCCGCCACGCGCACGCGGCGCAAGACGGCACCGGTGGCGATCCCCGACGACGCCCCGGCCGATCTGGTGGAGTCCCTGAAGACCTGGCGCAGCGCCACGGCCAAGGAGGCCGGGGTCCCCGCGTACGTCGTCGCCAAGGACGCCACGCTGCACGCCATCGCGGCGCTGCGCCCCGCGTCCCCGGGCGCCCTCGAGGCGATCCCCGGCGTCGGCCCGGCGTTCATGGAGCGCCACAGCACCGCGGTGCTCGCCCTCGTGGCGGCCTGGTCGGACCCGCTCGCAGCCTGACGGCCCCACGGTCGAACGGCACTGCACCCCAAAG
>JAUMCA010000004.1:21188-23481 GCA_032119475.1 Thermoleophilia bacterium
CCCTTTCATTCACGCTCCGTCGAAGCTGGACACCCCAAAGGGGTCAGACGGATTTGGGGTGCAGTGCTGCGTCTGCGTGTCGCTGGCGTCGCCGTGCACCCCAAACCCGTCTGACCCCTTTGGGGCGCAGTGCCGCATCCACGCGCCATCCCACTCGCGCACCGCGGAGGCGCCAGCGCCTTTACGATCCCTCGCATGAGCAACACGCAGCGCCCCTCCGATGACGTCACCAAGGGCTTCCGCCGCGCCCCCGCGCGCGCGATGCTTCGCGCCGTCGGGCTCACCGACGAGGACTTCAGCAAGCCGCAGGTCGCGGTCGCGACCTCGTGGAACCAGGTCACGCCGTGCAACTACCACCTCGACACGCTCGCGGTGCAGTCGCAGGCGGGCGCCAAGGAAGCCGGCGCCGCGTCGTTGATCTTCAACACGATCGCGGTCTCGGACGGCATCTCGATGGGCCACGAGGGCATGCGCGCGTCGCTCGTCTCCCGCGAGAACATCGCGGACGCCTACGAGCTGGTCATGCACGCGGAGCGCTTCGACGGCGCCGTCACGATCGCCGGCTGCGACAAGAGCCTGCCCGGCATGCTGATGGGCATGGCCCGGCTCGACCTGCCGGGCTGCTTCCTCTACGGCGGCACGATCATGCCCGGCAAGTTCCGCGGCAAGGACGTCAACATCCAGGACGTCTTCGAGGCCGTCGGCGCGGTCGCGCGCGGGACGATGAGCGAGGAGGACCTCCTCGAGCTCGAGAAGGAGGCCTGCCCCGGCGCCGGCTCCTGCGGCGGCATGTTCACGGCCAACACGATGGCGACGATCGGCGAGGCGATCGGCATGTCCCCGATCGGCTCCGCCTCCGCCCCGGCCACGCACGAGCGCCGGCTCGAGTGGGCCCGCATCGCCGGTGACCTCGCGGTGCGCGCGGTCGAAGCTGGCCTGACGCCGCGGAAGATCATGACCAAGAAGGCGTTCGAGAACGCGATCATGTCCGTCAACGCCGGCGGCGGATCGACGAACGCGGTGCTCCACCTGATGGCGATCGCGCACGAGTGCGAGGTCGACCTCCGCCTCGAGGACTTCAACCGCATCGCCGCCCAGACGCCGCACATCGCCGACCTCAAGCCCGGCGGGCAGTACGTGATGGCGGACCTCGACAAGATCGGCGGCGTGCCCGTGATGCTGAAGGAGCTGCTCGACGCGGGCCTCCTCCACGGCGACGCGCTGACCATCACCGGCCAGACGATGGCCGAGGCGCTCGCGGACGCCCCGAACGCCGACGGGACGATCGTCCACCCGATGAGCGATCCGATGCACACCGACGGCGGTCTGCTCGTGCTGCGCGGCTCGGCCGCGCCCGAGGGCGGCGTCGTGAAGGTCGCCTCGACCGGCATCCGCAAGTTCCGCGGGCCGGCGCGCGTGTTCTCCGGCGAGGAGGCCGCGATGGACGCGGTCGTCGAGGGTCGCATCGTCGACGGCGATGTCATAGTGATCCGCGACGAGGGCCCGGTCGGCGGTCCCGGCATGCGCGAGATGCTCGGCGTCACCGGTGCCGTCATGGGCGCCGGTCTCGGCGAGACCGTCGCGCTGATGACGGACGGCCGTTTCTCGGGTGCCACGCGCGGCTTCTGCATCGGCCACGTCTGCCCGGAGAGCGTCAAGGGCGGACCGATCGGCCTGATCGAGGACGGCGACATCATCGACATCGACGTGGCGGAGCACCGCCTCGACCTCGACGTCGACCCGGCCGAGCTCGAACGCCGCCGCGCCGGGTACCAGCGCCCCACGCCGAAGTACACGCGCGGCGCGCTGCACAAGTACGCGATGCTCGTCGGCCCGGCCTCGCACGGCGCCGTGCTGGACTGATCGTGCGGATAGCCGGGCGCGCCCGGCCACCCACACGATGGTTCGGACACCCCTTTGGGGTGTCCAGCTTCGACGGAGCGTGAATGAAAGGGGTCTGGCCCCTTTCATTCACGCCACGGCGAAGCGGAACCCGTCGTCGCTCATCGTCGCGCGGCCGTCCGCGACCAGGCGCTCGAGGTGCGCGAGCGCCTCGACGAGGGCGAAGCGGCGCTCGTGCATGCCGTGCCCGTCGGGCCAGATCACACCGGCCACGTCCATCGCGCTCTCGGCGCCGTCCGCGAGCGCGCCGAGCGCGACGAGGAGGCGCTCGTCGTGCATCGCGCGGATCTCGCGGGCCCGGGCCGGCACGTCCTCGATCGGCGCGCGGTGGCCGCCGTGCGCGATCCGCGGGTCGAGCACGGCGAGCCGCTCGAGCGTCTCGAAGTAGCGA
>JAUMCA010000005.1:0-5916 GCA_032119475.1 Thermoleophilia bacterium
GGATCGCGTTCTCGCGCGTCGTGTCCCAGACCAGCAGCTTCGCGACCATCGGGTCGTAGCGGTCGTTGATCTCACCACCCTCCTCCACGCCCGATTCGACGCGGACGCCCGGGCCGCTCGGCGGCCGGTGGCGCAGCAGCCGCCCCGGCGACGGGGTGAAGCCGTTGCCGGGATCCTCGGCGTTGACGCGGCACTCGATCGCGTGACCGCGCAGCACGACGTCGTCCTGGGCGAACGACAGCGGGTGGCCGGCGGCGACGAGCACCTGCTCGCGCACGAGGTCCACGCCGGTGACGAGCTCGGTGACCGGATGCTCGACCTGGATGCGGGTGTTCATCTCGAGGAAGTAGAAGGAGCCGTGGCGGTCCAGCAGGCACTCGACGGTGCCGGCGCCCACGTAGCCCACGGCCTGCGCGGCGGCGACGGCCATCGCGCCCATCCGGGACCGCAGGTCCGCGTCCACGGCGGGCGACGGGGACTCCTCGACGATCTTCTGGTGGCGGCGCTGCAGCGTGCAGTCGCGCTCGCCCAGGTGCACGACGGTGCCGTGCGTGTCCGCCATCACCTGGATCTCGACGTGGCGGGGGTCCTCGACGTACTTCTCGACGTAGACCGCGCCGTTGCCGAACCACGCCTCGCCCTCGCGCTTGGCGGCCTCCAGCGCGCGCTCGGCCTCCGCGGCCTCGTGCACGACCTTGAGTCCACGTCCGCCGCCGCCGGCGGACGCCTTCAGCGCGATCGGCCAGCCGTACTCCTCGCCGAGCTCGACGACGCGCGCGGCGTCGGAGATCTCCTCGGTCGTGCCGGGCACGATCGGCACGCCGGCCTCGGCCATCAGCACGCGCGAGTTGATCTTCGAGCCCATCGCGTCGATCGCGCTCGGCGGCGGGCCGATCCAGACGAGCCCGGCCTCCTCGACCGCGCTGGCGAACGGGGCGCTCTCGGCGAGGAAACCGTAGCCCGGGTGGATCGCCTGGCTGCCCGTGCGGCGGGCGGCGTCGATGAGCCGCTCGATGTTGAGGTAGCTCTCGGCCGGGGCGGCGGCGCCGAGCAGCACCGCCTCGTCGGCGGCGCGGACGTGCGGCGCGCCGGCGTCGGCCTCGGAGTACACCGCGACCGGCGACACGCCGAGCTCGCGGAGCGCGCGGAAGACGCGGATGGCGATCTCGCCGCGGTTGGCGACGAGGACGCGATCGAAGGGCGGGGTCACCGGCGCTCCACCGCGCAGTCGACGGCCTCGCGCAGCGCGGTGCGGCGCCACGCGGACTGGTAGGCGGGGTGCCCGCCGACGGGGCCCTGGCGCTCCTCGACGGTGCGCAGCGCGCGCCGGATCGCCTGCTGCTCGGCCGACGGCGTGGCGGGGGTGCCGCTCACAGCGGGATGTTCCCGTGCTTGCGCTTCGGCCGCTCGACGCGCTTCGTCATCGCCGCCTCGAGCGCGTCGACGAGCGCGTGGCGCGTCTCGCGCGGGGGGATGACGTCGTCCACGAAGCCGCGCTCGGCGGCGGTGAACGGGTTGGCGAAGCGCGCGCGGTAGTCCTCGATCAGCTCGGCGCGCCGCGCCTCGGGATCGGCCGCCTCGGCGAGCTCCTTGCGGTAGACGACGTTGACGGCGCCGTCCGGCCCCATCACCGCGACCTCCGCCGTCGGCCAGGCCAGGTTCACGTCGGCGCGCAGGTGCTTGGAGCCCATGACGTCGTACGCGCCGCCGTACGCCTTGCGCGTGATCAGCGTGAGCTTCGGCACCGTCGCCTCGCCGTAGGCGTACAGCAGCTTGGCGCCGTGGCGGATGATGCCGCCCCACTCCTGCTCGGTGCCGGGCAGGAAGCCCGGCACGTCGACGAGGGTGAGGATCGGGATGTTGAAGGCGTCGCAGGTGCGGACGAAGCGCGCCGCCTTCTCGGACGAGGCGATGTCGAGCACGCCGGCGAGCTGGCCGGGCTGGTTGCCGACGATGCCGATCGCGTGGCCGTTGAGGCGCGCGAAGCCGGTGACGATGTTGCGCGCGTACGCCTCCTGGATCTCCATGAACAGCCCGTCGTCGACGATCGCGCGGATGACGGCGTTCATGTCGTACGGCTTGTTCGGGCTGTCCGGGATCAGCGTGTCGAGTTCGGGGCAGAGGCGATCCGGCGGGTCGTCGGTCGGCGCCCACGGCGGCGCGTCGACGTTGTTCTGCGGCAGGAACGAGATCAGGGCGCGGGCGTCCGCGATGCAGCCGGCCTCGTCCTCGGCCACGAGGTGGCAGACGCCGCTCTTCTCGGCGTGCGCGTCGGCGCCGCCGAGCTCCTCCATGGAGACCTCCTCGCCCGTCACCGCGCGGACCACGTCGGGCCCGGTGATGAACATGTGCGAGGTTTCGCGCACCATCAGGATGAAGTCCGTGATCGCCGGCGAGTACACCGCGCCGCCGGCGCAGGGGCCCATCACCAGCGAGATCTGCGGGATCACGCCGGAGGCGTCGACGTTGCGCTGGAAGATGTCGGCGTAGCCGCCGAGCGACACGACGCCCTCCTGGATGCGGGCGCCGCCGGAGTCGTTGATCCCGACCACCGGGCACCCGTAGCGCAGCGCCAGGTCCATGACCTTGCAGATCTTCTCCGCGAAGGCCTCCCCGAGGGAGCCGCCGAAGACGGTGAAGTCCTGCGAGAACGCGAACACGCGGCGACCGTGGATCAGGCCGTGCCCGGTGATGACGCCGTCGCCGTACGGGCGGCGGTCGGCGAGCTCCGCGTTGCGGTGCTGCACGTAGCGGTCGATCTCGCGGAACGTCCCCGGGTCGAACAGCATCCCGATGCGCTCGCGCGCGAGGCCCTTGCCACGGGCGCGCTGGCGCTCCTCGGCCTTCGGATCGATGTGCTCGGACTGCGTCCGCAGCTCCTCGAGGTGGGCGATGCGCTCTGCGGTCGTACCGGGGTCGTGGCGGTCGGTCACCGGGCCTCCTGGGGGGAACGGCGGAAAGGGTAGCGGGGCGTCACTGGCGGTCGTGCGTGCCCCACGCGTCGCGCAGGACGCCGCACACCTCGCCGACCGTCGCGCGCTCGGCGAGCGCGGTGCGCATCGGCTCCAGCAGCGGGGCATCGGCGCTGTCCGCGGCCGCGCGGACCGCGGCCAGCGCCGCGTCGACGGCGGTCTGGTTGCGCGCCGCGCGCAGCGCGCGGACGCGATCGACCTGCGAGGTCTCGAGCGCGGGGTCGAGCCGGTGGATCGGCACCTCCGGCTCCTCCTCGTTGCGGTAGCGGTTGACGCCGACGACGACGTCATCGCCCGCCTCGAGGCGGAGCAGTGATCGGTAGGCGGACTCCTCGATCTGGTCCTGGACGAAGCCCTGCTCGATGGCGACGACGCTCCCGCCCTGCCGGTCGATCTCGGCGATCAGCTCGAGCGCGCGCGCCTCGAGCTCGTCGGTCAGCGCCTCGACGTACCACGAGCCGCCGAACGGATCGGCGGTCGCGGTGATGCCGGACTCGTGGAGCAGGACCTGCTGCGTGCGCAGGGCGAGGGTGGCCGCGTGCTCCGTGGGCAGCGCGAGCGCCTCGTCGAAGCCGTTGGTGTGCAGCGACTGCGCGCCGCCGGCCGTCGCGGAGAACGCCTGGAGCGCCACGCGGATGAGGTTGACCTCGGGCTGCTGCGCGGTCAGCGTGGAGCCGCCCGTCTGCGCGTGGAAGCGCAGCATCAGGCTGCGGTCGTCCTGCGCGCCGAAGCGCTCGCGCATGAACCGCGCCCACATGCGCCGGGCGGCGCGGAACTTCGCAACCTCCTGGAAGACGTCGTTGTGCGCGTTGAAGAAGAAGGACAGCCGCGGCGCGAAGGCGTCGACGTCGAGGCCGCCGTCGACCGCGGCCTGCACGTAGGCGAGGCCGTTCGCGAGCGTGAACGCGAGCTCCTGCACCGCCGTCGAGCCGGCCTCGCGGATGTGGTACCCCGAGATCGAGATCGTGTTGAAGCGCGGCAGCGTCGCCTGCGCGTAGCGCATCGTGTCGACCGTCAGGCGCATCGACGGCCGCGGCGGGAAGATGTAGTTCCCGCGCGCCGCGTACTCCTTGAGGATGTCGTTCTGGATCGTGCCGGACAGCCGCGCGGCCTCCACGCCCTGCGCCTCGCCGGTCAGCTGGTACAGGAGGAGCAGCACGGAGGCCGGCGCGTTGATCGTCATCGACGTCGACACGTCGCCGAGCGGGATGCCCGCGAACAGCCGCTGCATGTCCTCGACGGAGTCGATCGCGACGCCGGTGCGACCCACCTCGCCGAGGCTGCGCGGGTCGTCCGAGTCGAGTCCCAGCTGCGTCGGCAGGTCGAACGCCGTCGAGAGGCCGGTCTGACCGCGCTCGAGCAGCAGCTGGAAGCGCTCGTTGGTCTCCTCGGCCGACGCGAAGCCCGCGTACTGCCGCATCGTCCAGGCCCGGGAGCGGTACCCGTCTGGGCGCACGCCGCGCGTGTACGGGTAGGCGCCCGGGGCGCCGATGCGCTCGTCCGCGTCGCCGTACACGGGCTCCACGGGGATGCCGGACTCGGTCTGCGCCTGTGCGTCGTCCACGGCCCGGCAGCGTACCGGTTCCCCCGTACACTGCGCGCGTGCCAGCCGTCACCGTCCGCCTCTTCGCCGCGCTGCGCGAGCGCGCGGGCACGGGTCGGCGCGAGCTCGCGCTGCCGGACGGTGCGACCGCGGGTGACGTCTGGGGCGCGCTCGACCTCGGTCCGGAACCATCCGGGGTCGCCCTGGCCGTCAACCGCACGTACGTCGACCGGGACCATCCGCTGGCCGACGGCGACGAGGTCGCCCTGATCCCGCCGGTCTCCGGCGGCGCCGACGCGCCGCGGATCGGCGTCGCGATCGGCGACGCCCCGATCGACATCGCCGCCGCGCACGCCCGCGCGGGCGACGAGCGCGCCGGCGCCCAGGCCGCCTTCACGGGCACGGTGCGCAACGCGACGCGCGGCGAGGCGGTCGTGCGCCTCGAGTACGAGGCCTACGAGGAGATGGCGCTCGAGGAGCTCGAGCGCATCGCGCGCCAGGCGGCCGCCGACCACGACCTCCTCGCCGTCGAGATCGTCCACCGCACCGGCGTCGTCCTGCCGGGCGAGGCGAGCGTCGTGATCGTCTCCACGAGCCCCCACCGCCCCTCCGCCCTGGCGGCGACGCAGTGGATCATCGAGCAGCTGAAGGCCTCCGTGCCGATCTGGAAGCGCGAGGTGTATGCGGATGGGTCGGTGTGGGTGGGGCAGGGCTCCTAGGAGCCCTGCCCCACCCACACCGACCCGCGTCGGCGCACCACGGTGGCGACGGCACCCCCAGGGTCAGATGCCGTTGGGGCCGTCGCCGCAGAGGCGCTGACGGCAGCCCATGAGGATGGACGGCGATGCCCCAACGGCGTCTGACCCCTTCGTCCGCTGAGGGCTCACGCCACGACGACGCACGGCGTGGGCGATGGCTCTGGGACGGATATGCGTCCCAGCCCAACCCCCTCCACCACCCGCTACCACCGCAGTCGAACCCCGGAAGAAGGGGTCAGACGCCTTCGGGGCATCGCCGCACCTCCGCCTCGACTACCGCCACGCGCCTCTGCGGCGACGGCCCCGAAGGCATCTGACCCTGGGGGGCGGAACCCCGCTGCGGACTAGATCAGCTCCCCGCCCCGCATCTCCGGGTGGTTGCGCTGGAAGTCCGGCGTGAGGTCGTCGAGCTCGCGCGTCCGCACGATGGCGGGGCGCTCGCCGACGCGGGCGAAGTGGGCCTGGACGTTGGCGCCGCCGACCTGGACGTCGTCGACGAACGACTGCCAGCCGACCAGCATGTAGAGGTAGATGTCGGCGACGGTGAAGCGGTCGCCGATGCACCAGGTGCGGCCCGCGAGCTCGGCCTCGAGGTACTCGCCGTGCCGTGCCATCTGGACGAGCGCGCGCTCCCGGATCCCGG
>JAUMCA010000006.1:0-4432 GCA_032119475.1 Thermoleophilia bacterium
CATGGTGAAAAAGGGTCTGACCCCTTTTCACCATCCGCCACTCAGACGATGTCGGGCGCGACTTCGGCGATCGAGTTGTCGATCAGCTCGCGGCGGCCGTGCTCGATCTCGCGGCGCAGGAGGCCGTCGTCGTCCACGCGGTACTGGCCGACCTCCATCAGCGGCGGCGAGTACGAGTGGATCGTGATCGCCGGCGTGCCCTCGCCGTGCGCGACGGAGTGGATGTAGCCGGCGGGGCCCTCGCGGCGGACGCCGGGGCGGACCTCCACCTCGGAGTGGCCGGACGGCAGCATCATCTGCTTCTCCACCGCCATGCCCTCGGCGCCTGCGACGCCGACGCCGGAGATGGCGTGGTCGTGGTAGCCGGTCCCCTGGCCGGGCATCCACATGATCACCCACACATCGACGCGATCGTCCTCGAACATCAGGCGGTAGCGCCGGCGCTCGGGATCGACGATCACGAGCGGGCGCCAGAGCTCGGGGCGCTGTGCGACGGTCTCGGAGAGGTCGGCGAGCTGCGCTGTCGTGAGCGGCTGTCCTGCGGTGTCGGGCACGAGCGCGGCGACGGCGTTCGCGATCTCCGCCGGCGGGGAGACGACTTCGGTCCAATCTTGGGGGGTGAGAGTCTCAGTGGAAGCCATGTTCCACCCCTTTCGCTGCGGCTAGGACGGGGGATGACGACCGCACATGCGTAGGATAGCGGCCGTCGCGAGCGCATACACTCCCGCGCATGACGGATGTCCGCATGATCGATGTCGGCGACAAACCGGTCACCCGGCGCCGCGCGCTCGCCCGTGCGGAGGTGCACATGAGCGACGAGGCGCTGGCCAAGATCGCCGAGGGGCGGGTCGCGAAGGGCGACGTCCTCGCCACGGCGCGGGTGGCCGGCATCGCCGCCGCCAAGCGGACGCCGGACCTCCTGCCGCTGTGCCACCCGATGTTGCTCGACCACGTGCGCGTCGACCTCGCCGTCGATCGCGAGGCGGGCTGCGTTCGCGTCGAGGCCGAGTGCGCCGTCGAGGGGCGCACGGGGGTGGAGATGGAGGCGCTCGTGTCGGCCAGCGCGGCCGCGTTGTGCGTGCACGACATGCTCAAGTCGACGGACCCCGAGATCTCGATCAACCGCATCGAGCTGTGGGAGAAGGACGGCGGCAAGAGCGGCGCCTGGCGCCGGTCGGGCGCCTGACGTGCGCGCCTGCGTCCTCACCGTCTCCGACGGCGTCTTCCACGGCGCGCGCGAGGATGGGTCCGGCGACGTCCTCGCCCGGAAGGCGGTGTCGGCCGGGTTCGACGTCGCGCACCGGGCGGTCGTGCCGGACGAGCGCGAGCAGATCGCGGGACAGGTCGTGGCGTGGGCGGACGCGATCGAGGCGCCGGAGCTCGTGCTCGTCACCGGCGGCACGGGGTTCGCACCGCGCGACGTGACGCCGGAGGCGCTGACGCCGGTCTTCGACCGCCCGACGCCCGGCATCGACGAGGCGATGCGCGCGTTCTCGATGCGCGTGAAGCCGCACGGGATGCTCAGCCGCGGTGTCTCGGGCATCCGCGGCGCCACGCTCGTCCTGTCGTTCCCCGGCAGCCCGAAGGCGTGCGGCGAGCTGTTCGACGTCGTCGCGCCGGTGCTCGACCACGCGCTCAAGCTGCTGCGGTCCGATCCGACCGAGCACCTCTGACGTCCGAGATGTAACCGGCGTGACGGCCTATGCTTGCCGACCATGCAGTCCCGCCTCCGCCTCCTCATCATCCTCGTCGTCACGATCGTCGGCGCGCTCGGCGGAACGGCGGGCGCCTATCCGCTGACGCTCGAGAGCTCGACGAACCTATCGCTCACGCGAGAGCCCGCTGCCGGCGCCATGGCGCCCGATGGGCGCTTCGTCTACCTGGTCGTCGCGGCGGCGACGCCGGTCGTCGTGAAGGTCGACGTCTCGGGCGCGACGCCGACCGTGGTCGGCTCGCTGTCCGTGACGAACGGCGGCAACGGCTGGCCGAACGCGGCGGTCGTCTCGCCGGACGGCGCGTACGTCTACGTGGGCCTGCTCCGCACGATCGCCAAGATCCGCACCTCCGACATGACGCCCGTCGCCGCGTGGGACAAGCAGGCAGCCGGCAATACGGACGACATCGAGCACGGGGTGATCTCCCGCGACGGCCAGTACGGCTACTTCGCCGACGACGGGTCGCCGCGCCGGCTCATGCGCATCCGGCTGTCGGACATGACGCTCGACCGCATGGCGCAGGTGCCCGCGGCGGGCGGCCTCGCCCTGTCCCCGGACGGTGCGACGCTGTACGCGGCGGACAACGGCAGCAGCACGGTCGAGGTGACCGAACATGATCCGGCCACGCTGGCGCAACGCGGGACGGCGGCCGTGACGGACATCGTCGGCAGCCGGGCCTCCGTCATCTCACCCGACGGCCGTTACCTCTACCTGACCAACTTCGGCTTCAACCAGTCCACCCAGGTCGCCAAGGTGGACCTCCGCACGATGGCCCAGATCGGCACCAGGACGGTGCTCGCCGGCGCAAAGGGCGGGTGGGCGATCGCGCTGTCGCTCGACGGCACGCGGCTCTTCACCGGCAACCTCAACGCGCCCGCTCAGGTGAACGAGATCCGCACGACTGACATGGCGGTCGTCGATACGCAGACCCTCACGGCGCAGGAGGGGGTCAACCTCCAGGTGGCGCTCGTCTCGCCGAACGGGACGCAGGCCTTCTTCGCGGCCCAGGAATCGCCGTACCCTCTGCTGTCGTATCGCTACGCCGTCGCCCACCGTCTGACGGTGGCGAAGGCCGGCACCGGCACCGGGACGGTCACCAGCGATCTCGGGGGCGTCGCCTGCGGCGCGGTCTGCGCGAGCGACGTGTCCGAGACGTCCACGGTCACCCTGACCGCGACCGCCGACGCGGGTTCGACGTTCGACGGCTGGTCGGGCGCCTGCACCGGCACCGGCACGTGCGTCGTCGCGATGACCGAGGCCCGGACCGTCACCGCGACGTTCTCCGCGCCGGCGGCCGCCCAGGCGGCGAGCACGACGACCCGCCCGGGGCCGGCGGTGCTTCCGCTCCGCGCCCGCACCGCGGGACTCGCGGCGACGCCGAGCGGCCGTCTCGTCCTGCCGATCCGATGTCGTCAGACGGTCGCCTGCTTCGTCGACGGGGTCCTGACGGCGCTCGTGCCGCGCGACCTCGTCGCCCGGGCGAACGTCCGCAAGGTCCTCGCCCGGTTCGACGACGTCAGGGTCCGTGCCGGCGCGACGCGCAACGTCGCGGTGCGGCTCGACGCTCGCACCTATCGCGCGCTGCAGGAGCGCGGCATCGCGCGCGTGCGGGCGACGCTCGAGACCCGCAACCGCGCAGCGGACGGCACGTCGGTGGTCCGGCGTGCGCAGCTGTGGATCCGGATCGCCCCGCTGACGCCCGCGCCGGCGCCCGTCACCGGCTAGCCCCGCCGCGGCAGCCAGCGGAACAGCCGCGCGGCCACGATCAGACCGGCGATGCCCCACGCGCCGAGCAGCAGCGTGGAGCCCCACGGCGTCGGCGCGGCGGTGTCGTACGGCCACGTGATCATGTCGACGAGCGGCGCGATCGGGAAGATCCCGGCGGCGCTGCTCAGCCACTCCGGCAGCGCGTCGGTCGGCACGAACACGCCCGAGACGAAGTAGAGCGGCAGGACCAGCAGGTTGGAGAGGGCGGGTGCGGACTCCATCGACGGCGTGACCGCGGCCAGCGCCATGCCGAGGCACGAGAACGCGGCGGCGCCGAAGAGGACCGAGCCGATCAGCCACGGCAGGTGGGAGAGGGAGACCTCGACCCCGTAGGCGAGCGCGCCGATCAGCAGCATCACGACGACCATCACGATGCCGATCAGGAGCGCCGTGACGACCTGGCCGAGGATCAGGATCCACGACGGCGCCGGCGTGCCGCGGACGCGCTTGAAGATGCCGGTCTCGCGGCGGTTGACCATCGTGATCGACAGCGCGACGAAGCTCGCGGACACGATGCCCATCGCCATGAACGCGGGGACCTGGAGGGTCGACTGCGCGAGGGCGTAGTCGGACGAGACGTCCACCTGCTCGTCGCCGAAGATCGCCTCGAACAGCACGAGGAAGATGACCGGCATGAAGACGGTGAAGAGCAGCGTCTCCGGCCGCCGGGAGAACGCGATCAGATCCGCGCGGACCTGCTCCGCGAGCATGCTCATGCGGTCGCCTCGACGTCGTCGCCGGCGATCGCGAGGAACACGTCCTCGAGGGTCGGCCGCTCGACGGTCAGTCCCTCGAGCTCGATGCCGCGTCCGTCCGCCCAGCTGCAGAGCGTCGCGAGATCGCGCGTCGGCGATGTCGTGGCGACCCGCATCTCGCCGCCCGTCGCGTCGACCGGGGCGGACAGCGCGGGGAGGTCGTCGGCGTGTGCGCCGTGGGGGAGCGCGAAGCGG
>JAUMCA010000006.1:4442-7440 GCA_032119475.1 Thermoleophilia bacterium
CGGATCTCGACGTCGCCGCGCAGCGCCTGCAGCTCGGCGGGCGTGCCGAGCGCGGCGATACGGCCGTCGCGGAGGACGGCGACGCGGTCGGCGAGCACCTGCGCCTCGTCCATGTAGTGCGTGGTCAGGAACACCGTGGTGCCGAGGTCGCGCAGGCCGACGATCACGTCCCAGAACTGCCGGCGGGCGTCGGGGTCGAAGCCGGTCGTCGGCTCGTCGAGGAAGACGAGCTCCGGGCGCCCGATCAGCGCGATGCCGACGTCGAGGCGGCGCTTCTGGCCGCCCGACAGCCGACCGGCCCGCTGGTCGGCCTGCTCCTCGAGCCCGACCAGCCCGACCACCTCGGCGACGGGGAGCGGGGAGGGGAAGTACGCGGCGTAGAGCCGCAGCGTCTCGCGCACGGTGAGGGCGCCGAGCGGCTGGCTCTCCTGCAGGACGATGCCGAGCTTCGCGCGCCATGCGGCACCGGCGTCGGCCGGATCCTCGCCGAGGACCTCGACGCGGCCCGCGTCGCGGGAGCGGTAGCCCTCGAGGATCTCCGTCGTCGTCGTCTTGCCGGCGCCGTTGCGGCCGAGGAAGGCGAGCACCTCGCCGCGTCGGACCTCGAGATCGAGGTGATCGACGACGGTCCGGTCGCCGTACCGCTTGACCAGGCCCTCGACGACGATCGCGTTGCTCACCTCCGGCATCCTACCGCCGCGCCGGCTGCCCGAGCGGCGCGAAGATCCCGGTGATGGCCGCTGCCGTTCCGTCCCTCCCCCGGCGCCTCGCGAACCTGGTCCGCCTCGAGCACTCGGTGTTCGCGCTGCCCTACGCGTACGCCGGCGCGCTGCTGTCGGTGATGGGTTTGCCGGCCTGGTCGACGCTCGTCTGGGTGACGATCGGGATGGTGGCGGCGCGCACGCTGGCGATGGCCCTGAACCGCCTGATCGACGCGGAGATCGACGCCCGCAACCCGCGCACCGCGGGGCGCGAGATCCCCGCCGGCCTGCTCAGCCGCGCGCAGGTGATCGGGCTCTGCGTGCTCGCGCTCGCCGTGCTGCTGCTCGCCTGCTGGAACCTCGCGCCGCTGACGCTCTGGCTGTGGCCGCTGGTCGTGATCCCGAGCGTCATCTACCCCTACCTGAAGCGCTTCACGCCGCTCTGCCACCTGTGGCTCGGCGGCGTCATCGGCCTCGCGCCGGTCGCCGCCTGGGTGGCTGTCACCAACGAGCTGCCGGCGGGCGCCTTCCTCCTGATGGGCGTCGTCGGCTTCTGGATCGCCGGCTTCGACGTCATCTACGCGACGATGGACGTCGACTTCGACCGCCGCACCGGCATCCACTCGATGCCGGCGGACTGGGGCATCGGCCCGGCGCTCTGGGTCGCGCGCCTCCTCCATGTCCTCAGCGTCGCGTCGATGGTCGGCGTCGGCCTCTGGCTCGGCCTCGCGTGGCCGTACTGGATCGCCGTGGTCGCCTGCGCGGCGCTGCTCGCCTACGAGCACGCGATCGTCCGCGAGGACGACCTGTCGAGGGTCAACCAGGCCTTCTTCAACGTCAACGCGATCCTCGCCTTCGCGTACCTGCTCGGCGTGATCGCCGCGCTTTCGGTCTGATCGTGTGTAGCGCACTGCGCTACACTGCGCTACATGACCGCCCCGCTCAGCCTCCGGCTCAAAGCGGACGCGCTTCAGCGCCTGATGTTCCAGGCGCAGTTGGAGGGCATCGCGCCGCGCACGCTCGCCCAGCGCCTGATCGAGGAGGGACTCCGCGTCGAGGCCCATCCGCTGATCGCCTTCATGACGGGTCCCACCGGGCGTCGCGCGGTCGTGCGCGGGACGGGCGCCGACGTCTGGGAGATCATCCAGGCGCTGCAGGCGCACAGCGGTGACATCGATGCGCTGGCGGAGACCTCAGGCAAGTCGCGGGAGGCGATCGATGCGGCGATCACGTATTACGGCGCCTTTCCCGAGGAGATCGAGGACCGCATTGCCGCGAACCGGGCTGTGTACGAGCGCGGTCGGGCGGAGTACGAGGCGGGGCGCGAGCGCCTCGCGCGGTGAGGCTGCTGCTCGACGCGATGTACGCGGCGCGGATCGCCGCCATCTTGTCGGATCGCGGCGTCGACGCCGCGGCGATCGATGGCGTGCGCGACCTGGTCGGCTTGGCGGACGATGCGGTGCTCGACCGGGCCCGCGCCGAGGAGCGCGCAGTGGTGACCGAGAACCACGCCGACTTCTGTCGCATCGGCCGCACGGCCGTCGCCGACGGACGTGGCCATCATGGTCTCGTCCTCGTACCGGCGCACAGGCGTGAGATCGGGTGGCTTGTCCGCACGCTCGAGCGAATCGCGAAGGACCACGTCGATGGGGACGCGCTGCGCGACCGCGAGCTCTGGCTCTAGTCGGCGATCGACGCCTCAAGTCGGGCGCGCAGGTCATCCGGCAGGCGCTTCGACTCGGTGTGCTCGAGGTTCGTGTGGACGAGCACGCCGCGGGCCGATGCGGCGAGGCGGCCGTCGGCCTCGGCGTGGACCGTCTCGCGCAGCGTGATCGACGTGCCGCCGACGCTCTCGACCGTGACCTCGACGAGCGCGGCGCCGTCCTCCTGCGTGAGCGCGGAGACGAAGTCGATCGACACGTGGCGGACCACAAACTCAGTCAGCTGCGTGATGCCCTGACCGAGCGCGTTCGCAAGCCACGCGTCGCGACCCTCCTCGAGGTAGTTGAGGTAGACGGCGTTGTTGACGTGGTTGAAGCCGTCGAGGTCGCGCCAGCGGATCGGCACGACCTTGCGGCCCGGCTCGATCGGCGTCGCGCTCACAGCTGGAACTCGCCCCGGGCGACGACGCGGCACGAGCCGCCGACGCGCGGCGGCGCGCCGGGCTCCACGTCGACCTCGATGTACGACGGGCGCAGCATCTCCACGCCCTGCAGCATGGTGATCCGGCCGGCCGGCACGACACCGGTGGCGAGTAGGTGCACGCCGAGCGCGCCAGCCGCGGAGCCCGTCGCCGG
>JAUMCA010000007.1:0-1647 GCA_032119475.1 Thermoleophilia bacterium
CGAATGCGGGCGACGTCCGCGTCAGCCGTGTCGCATTCCGGTCTGACCCCTTCGCGACATCCGGATCGCCGCAGACGGCTACGCTCCGCCGAGATGGACGCGCTCGCGGCGATCGAGGAGGCCCTCGCCTCGCTTCCCCCTGAGGAGCGGGCGCAGGCCGGCGGACCGGTGCTCGTGGCCCAGGTGCTCGACCGACTGCCGCTCGACGACGACGAGCTCAACGCCGCCACCCGGCGGGGACTGCTGCTCGCGGCCGCCGCCGGCAACCCGGCGGAGACCGCTGCCGAGGGGTCGCGCGCCGTCCTCGAGACGGCGGCGGACCTCGCCGCGGCCGGCTACGCCGACCCGCTGGTCGCCGCGCTCACCGCGCTCGCGGAGGCGGCGGCCGTCGATCTGCCGTGCGTGCGCGACGCCGCCACGGCCCTGTGCGACGACCGGCGCCTGGCGCTCGAGGCCCTCGCGGTCGTCGCCCTGCACCGTGCGATGGAGTAGGCGGTGGACCTCGGCAAGGCCATCGGCCGGCTCAAGCCGGCGGTCGTCACGGCTGCGGTCGATGCCGCACTGCGCATGCCACCGCCGTTCGACGCCGACCCGCCGGTCCCGCTGACGCTGCTGCGCGGCGACGCCTGGACGGGTGTGACCACCGCCATCGACGAGGACGGCTACCGGGCGGTGCTCGTGACCGCGGGCGGCCGCCGCTCGACCTCGCGCTCCTGCACCGTGATCGGGCCGGACGGCGGGGTGATCGGCGCGTTCGCCGCCGACCCGGCTGCCGTGCGCGTCGCGGCCGCGGCGGCCGGCCTCGCGGCACCGCGCATCCACGGGCCGGCGCCCGCCCGCGTCGCGATCCTCGGCGGCGGTCCGCTCGGCGCGGCGTGCGCGGCGGCCGTGGCGGCGGCGGTCGAGGTGGCCCAGCTCGTCGTCCACGACCCCGAGGGCCTTGCGATCGACGGAGCGCGGGCCGCGGGAGATGCGGCGTCCGCCGTCCGCGACGCGACGCTCATCGTCACGGCCACGAACGCGCGGGATCCGGTCCTGCGCGCCGACTGGGTCGCGGAGGGTGCATCGATCATCGCGGTGGGTGCCGATCGCCAGGGGCGACGCGAGCTCGACTACCGGCTGATCGCCGACGCCGCCTTCGTGGCCTGCGATGCACCGCACGTCGCCCGTACGCTGGCGGACGACCTCCGCGACTGCGTCGCCGAGGGCCACCTGGACTGGCAGGAGGTGACGGCGCTGGCGAGCGTCCTGGCCGGCGACGCCGACGCGCGGGTCACCGCGGACGACGTCGTCGTGGTGAAGCTGATCGATCCGACGCCGGGGCTGCTCGCCCTCGCGCGGCGGGCGATCGGCTAGCTCCCCTTCTGCTCCTCGATCATCGCGCGCATCTGCGCGGCGATGTCCGCGCCGACGGCGGCCGTGACCTCGGGATGGTCGAGCACCTTGAGGTGCGTGTCCGCCTCGGCTCGGTCGAGCACGTACGCGTCCTCGAGCACCTCGCCGATGTGCCGGCCGCGGTGGACCTCGCGCAGCACGTGCTGCACGACCTCCTCCTCGCGGTGCTGCGGGCTGGGCGGGATGTCGTCGCGTTCGCTCATGGCTGAAGGCTATCGGGTTGTGGGGGGGGGGGGGGGGGGGGGGGGGGGG
>JAUMCA010000008.1:0-7174 GCA_032119475.1 Thermoleophilia bacterium
CGCCGCCTGCTGCAGGTCTCCGTCGAGGACGCCGCCGAGGCCGCGCAGACCGTCGATCTCGTCATGGGATCGAACCCGGCGCCGCGTCGCGCCTGGCTCGAGGAGGCCGCGGGCGACGCCGAGGTGCTGGTGTGAGCCGCAAGCGCGCAGCGGGCGAGTCCGCCCAGGAGGAGCAGCTCGACCTCGACGTCGAGGAGGCGACCGCCGAGCATGACGCCCCCGAGCCGGAGTCCGAGCTCGACGGCGCCGCCGAGCCCACGAGCACAGCCGACGACGACACCGGCGGCGGGGACGACGACGGCGGCGCGGGTGGCATCGCCCGCCTCGACTGGGAGGGCGACTCCGTCGACGCGTCCGACGCGCTGCTCGAGCGCGCCCTCGCCTACGGCATGTACGTCAACCTCGGCCGCGCGCTGCCGGACGTGCGCGACGGGCTCAAGCCCGTGCAGCGGCGCATCGTGCACGCGATGGACGAGCTCGGCGGTCGGGCGGGGCGGCCGTACCAGAAGTCGGCGCTGACCGTCGGCCACGTGATCGGCAACTACCACCCGCATGGCGACTCCGCGGTGTACGACGCGATGGTGCGCATGGCGCAGGACTTCGTCCTCAACGTCCCGCTCGTCGACGGGCAGGGCAACTGGGGCAGCGTCGGCCCGAAGGAGTACTCGGACCCGCCGGCCGCGTACCGCTACACCGAGGCACGGCTCTCCCCCGCCGCGACGCAGTGGCTCAGCGACCTGCGCCCGGAGATCGTCCGCGAGTACAAGCCGAACTTCACGGAGAAGAAGGAGGAGCCCTGGGTCCTCCCCGTCACCTTCCCGAACCTGCTCGTCAACGGGTCGCGCGGCATCGGCTGGTCGATGGCGTGCGAGGTGCCGCCGCACAACCTCGCCGAGGCCTGCGCGGCCGCGATCGCGCTGGCCGAGAACCCCGACGCGTCGCTCGAGGACCTGATGGCCGCGCTGCCCGGCCCGGACTTCCCGACCGGCGGCATCGTGGTCGACCCCGAGGGCCTGGCCGAGGCGTACGCGAAGGGCCAGGGCACGTTCAAGCTCCAGGCGCGCTTCCACACGGAGCCGCTGTCCGGCGGCGTGCAGGCGGTCGTGGTCACCGAACTGCCCTACGGCGTCTCGCCGGACCAGATCGTCGCGGAGGTCGTCAAGGCGGCCCGCGCGGAGAAGATCCGCGACGTCACCGAGATGCCGCGCAACCTGACGGACCGCTCGGGCACCCGCGTGCAGATCCGCTGCAAGCGCGGCGGCAGCATCGATCGCCTGATCAGCGACCTGTTCCGCACCACGTCCCTGCGCATCACCGTCGGCATCAACATGACCGTCCTCGTCGACGGCTCGCCCCGGCAGGTCGGCCTGCGCGAGGCGCTCGACCGCTTCGTCGACTTCCGCTTCGGCATCGTCACCCGCCGCCTCGAGTACGAGCGGGACGAGCTGCTGCGCGAGCTCCACCGACTCATCGCACTGCTGGCCGCGCTCGACGCGATCGACGCGGTGATCAAGATCGTGCGCGGCTCGGAGGACGACGAGGACGCGAAGCGCCAGCTGATCGCGAAGCTCAAGGTCGTGCCGCACGGTCAGGCGAAACCCGTGCCGATCGACGACGAGCAGGCGCAGTGGATCATCGACATGCCGATCAAGCGCCTCGCGCGCCTCAACCGCCTCAAGCTCGAGGAGGAGCGCAAGGCGAAGGGCGATCGCGTCGACGAGATCGGCCGCATCCTCGACTCGCACGACGCCCTCAAGGCGATCGTCGTCGGCGAGCTGAAGGAGGCCACGGCGCTGTCCGGTCCCCGTCGCACCGCGCTCGGCGGCGACGGCACGCGGTCCGCCGGGGCGCCGGCGACGGGCGCGAAGGGTGGCAAGCGCACCACGACCGACATCGACGTCGTCGCCCGGCCGCGCGCGGAGGTGTGGCTCGGGGCGACGCGCAACGGCTCGTTCGTGGCGCTGTCGCGCGCCTCCGTCCCGTCGTCGTTCCCCGTCGACGTGCAGCCCGGTGACCGCCCCCTCCCCCTCCTGCACACGGACTCGGAGGCCGAGCTCCTCTGCTTCACGGCCGAGGGGGAGGTCGCGCGCGTCCGACTCAACGAGCTGCCGCTGTCGTCGCGCGCCGTGCGCGGCACCAAGCCGATCCAGATGGCCCGCGGGCAGACGCTCGTCGCCGTTGCGCCGGCCGACGCGCCCTTCCTCCTCCTCGTCACCGAGCAGGGCGAGGTCAAGCGCTGCCAGCCGGACTCGCTGCCCGGCGCCCACGCGACGCTCGGCCCGGCGGTCACGCTCCCCGACGGCGACCGCCTCGCGGCCGTCATCGCGCACGCCGACGGCGACGAGGTCCTGCTGGCGACGGCGGACGGCAGGGTCCTGCGCACGGCCGCGTCGCCGATCCGCGTGGTCAAGAGCGCGTCCGCCGGCGGCGTGGCGGGCATGCGGCTGGCGGTGGGCGACCGCATCGTCGGCGCCTGCGTCGCCGGTCCCGGCGACCTCCACGTGCTCCACGAGGGCGGCTTCGGCAAGCGCGTGGACCTCGCCGACGTCCCGTCGAAGGGCCGCGGCGGCAGCGGCGTCGCACTGGCCGCGCCGGACAAGCCCGCCAAGGAACCGGCGGGGCCGGTCAGCGCGATCGGCTGCGGCGAGACCGCGGTGGCGGTCCTCCTCTCCGGTCAGCTCGTCCCCGTGCCGACCGGCGACGCGGTCAATCGCGCGACGGTGTCCCGCCCGCTGGTCGAGGTCATCGTCGGCGACGAGATCGTCGCGGTCGTCTGACCCGGGGCGCTAGGCCGGGAGCCAGAGCGCGTCGTTGCCGACGCCGATCCGCCGTGCCCGGCCGGCCGCGGCGAGCCCGATCAGCTCCCACTCGATCGCGGCGCGATCCATCGCGTCGTTGCGACTCGCGGCGAGCAGCGCGACCTCGTAGGTCGTCAGGCCGCGCGGAAACGCCGGCAGCGTCTCGGCAGGGCCCGCAGGACCCCGCTGCGGAAGCGTCGGATCGAGGTTCGCGACGCAGACGTCATACGCCTCGAGCGGCTGCCATCCCGCGGCGACGAGCACGCGGTCGCCCGCGGAGAAGGTGAGGCTCGGCGCCGTGTAGCGCTCCTCCCCGTCCGTATTCGCGGTCTTGCCCTGCGCGGTGGCCGGGGGCAGGATCGTCCGCGCCTCGCGCTTGTCGGCGGCGTACGCCTCCTCGACCGCGGGGTCGGCGAGACCGGCGAGCACGGCGTCCGCGTCGATGCCGGAGACGGCGCGCACGAGCGGCTCGAGCACGTCGAGCGAGTCGTGCGGCCGCGGATCGGTGAACCACGAGAAGCGGAAGGCGCGCAGCACGGCCTCCTCGGCGTCCCGGCCCTGGCGCCGCGCGCTGATCGCGAGGCGGCAGGCGAGGCCGGTGGCCGCGGGCCGCTCCCGCGGCGCCGTGCCGAACGGCATGCCGAAGCGGTCGCGGAACTCGATGTGCCACTGGGTCATCTTCTCGCCCGTGTAGCCGGCGTCGATGTACCGCTGCGGGTCCTCGGCGAGGCCGATCATGCAGTTGCGCCACCGCAGCCCGTCCCCGTAGCGCCACTCCAGCGCGCGGATGAAGGGCTCCGCGGAGTACGCCCAGGGGCATCCGGGGTCGGTGTAGTGGACGACGTCGACGGGCATGCGGGGAGCGTATCCGGCCTTGCCGGTCGGCGGCCCGCTGGTGACGATCCGGTGCTCGCGGTCACCCGACGGGGTCGCGGATCCATACTTCCCCGGTGCCCCGCGCCTCCGACCGCCGCATCCTCGCGCTCGCCGTGCCGGCGCTGGGCGCGCTCGCCGCGGAGCCGCTGTACCTGCTCGTCGACACGGCGGTCATCGGCCACCTCGGCAAGGAGGCGCTCGCCGGGCTCGCCGTCGGCGGCGCGCTGCTCGGCAACGCCGTCTGGCTGATGTCGTTCCTGGCCTACGGCACGACCGGCAAGTCCGCGCGCCTGTTCGGCGCCGGCCGCCGGCGCGAGGCCGTGGAGGCCGGCGTGCAGGCCACGTGGCTGGGCGCGATCGTCGGCGTCGTCCTGCTGGTCCTGCTCCAGGCGCTCGCGGAACCGCTCGTGGCGCTGATCGCGGGCGCCGACCACCCGGAGACGCAGGCGGCGGCGCTGTCGTGGCTGCGCATCGCCGCCTTCGGGCTCCCGCTCGTGACGATGGTGCTGGCGGGCCAGGGCTGGATGCGCGGCGTCCAGGATCTCCGCCGGCCGCTCGTCTACCTGATCGCCGCCAACGTGGTCAGCGCGGCCCTCGCCCCGCTGTTCGTCTACGGCGCGGACATGGGCCTCGAGGGCTCGGCGGTCGCGAACGTGATCGGGCAGGCGATCGCCGCCGCGCTGTTCCTCCGCGCACTGCTCCGCGAGGGCGCGTCGCTGCGCCCGCGCCGTGACGGCCTGGTCGAGCAGCTGCGCCCGGCGCGCGACCTCGGGCTCCGCACGATCGCCCTGCAGGGGGTCTTCCTGAGCGCCACGGCGATCGCGTCCCGTCTCGGCCCGGAGGACGTCGCCGCGCACCTGATCGCGATCCAGCTGTGGTTCTTCCTCGCCCTCGTGCTCGACGCGTTCGCGATCGCCGCGCAGGCGCTGATCGGCGAGCAGCTCGGCCAGGACGACGTGGAGGGAGCCCGTGCCACCGCCCGGCGGCTGTGCGAGCTCGGGGCGATGGTCGGCGGCGTGTTCGGCGCCGTCATCCTGGCCGGCTGGACGGTCATCCCACGGCTGTTCACCCCGGACGCGGACGTGATCCGCGCGACGGGCGCGGCCTGGGGCTGGTTCGGCGGCATGCAGCCGATCGCCGGCGTCGTCTTCGCGATCGACGGCATCCTCGTCGGCGCCGGTGACACCGCGTTCATGCGCAACTTCACCGTCGCGGCCGTGGCGATCGGCTACGTGCCCTGCGCGATCGGCACGATCGCCTTCGGCTGGGGGCTGACCGGCCTGTGGATCGGCATCACGCTGTTCCTCGTGGTGCGCCTCCTGTTCGGCGGCCTGCGCACGATCCGCGGCGGCTGGGCCATCGGCGGTGCGGCGGCATGACGCCGTCCCTGCCCGCGGCGCTGCGCCTGTGGCTGCGGCTCGGCTGCGTCTCGTTCGGCGGGCCGATCGCGCAGATCGACCTCCTGCACCGGGAGGTCGTCGAGCGCCGCGGCTGGGTGGACGAGCGGTCGTTCCTCCACGCGCTGCGGCTGTGCACGGCGCTGCCCGGCCCCGAGGCCCAGCAGCTCGCCTGCTACCTCGGCTACCGACTGCACGGCGTGCGCGGGGCGCTGGCCAGCGGCGGCCTGTTCGTGCTCCCGAGCCTCCTCCTGATCACCGCGCTCGCGTGGGCGTACATGGCGTACGGGACCACGGACGCGATGACGGGCATCGTCCGCGCGCTCGGCGGCGCCGTGGTCGCGCTCGTGGCCGCGGCCTCCGTGCGGATGGCGCGACGGGTCGCACCGACGCGCTGGGCGGCGGCGATCGCGATCGCGGCGGCGATCGCGCTGCTCCTCGGGGTGTTCTTCCCGCTCGTGGTCGCCGGCGGCGCTGCGCTCGGCGCGCTGATCGGGCGACGGCGACCGGACGCCTTCGTCCTGCTCGCCGGCGCGGAGGATCCGGGCGAGGCGGCGGCTCCGATCCCCCGCCGCGCGCTCGTGCGTCGGGCCGCGGTCGCGCTCGCCCTCTGGCTGGGGATGATCGGTGCACTGCTGCTGGTCGGCGGCGTGATCGCCGAGTTGGCCGGGTTCTTCACCGTCGCCGCGCTCGTCACGTTCGGCGGCGCGTACGCGGTGCTCCCGTTCGTGGCGACCGCGGCCGTCGATCACTACGGCTGGCTGTCGCCGTCGCAGATGGTCGCCGGGCTCGCGCTCGGCGAGACGACGCCGGGGCCGCTGATCATGGTCAACGCGTTCGTCGGCTTCGTCGCCGGATGGGGCGCGCTCGGCGGGGCGGCGGGCGGGATCGCGGGCTCGCTGGTCGCGACCGCCGCCACGTTCGCGCCCTCCTTCCTCCTCATCACCGTCGGCGCGCCGCTGGTCGACCACGTGCCGCGCAGCGGGCCGATCGGCGACGCGCTGGGCGCCATGCAGGGCGTCGTCGCGGGAGCGGTCGCCGTGCTGCTCGTCTACCTCGCCGACGCGGCGCTGCTGCCGGAGGGCCGGGTGGACCTCGTCGCCATCGCCGTCGCGGTGGTCGTGTTCGCGCTGCGCCGACGGGACGTCTCGATCCCGCTGCTCGTGCTCGCGAGCGCGCTCGTGGGGCTCGCCCTCGGCCTGCTCGATCCCGCCTGGGGCGTCGCGTTCTGAGCAGCCGCAGGCGTGGCATGATGCCCGCCATGAGCAGCATGCCTTAGCTTTGCGAGATGGACTTTTGAATGGAATCACGCTGATCGACACCAGTGCCAATTATGGAGATGGTGAAGCGGAGGAAGTGATTGGAAACGTCGTGCGAGAGCTCGTGGAAGAAGGGAAGCTCAAGAGGGAGGATGTGATTATTGTGTCGAAATATGGTTATATTCAGGTGTGTGTGTGTTGTGTGTGTGTATATGTGTATGTACACATGTGCGTTTCCCTCTCAGGTTCTCTGCCCTGTGTATGTGTGTATGTATACAAACATAAGCTTCTGCTCTCAAGCTCTCTGCCCTTTTTGGGCTGCTCTTTAAGCACTCACATTCACTCACATTCACACACACACCAACCAACACCAACCAGAACCAGAACCTCAAACGCTACGAAGACGGCACCGTTGTCACGCCCGACACCGTCGACTATTCTTCCTACCTCAAGCATTGCATCCACCCGGATTTTATGCGCGACCAGTTGACCCGCTCCCTCTCTCGCCTTGCCCTCCCTTCCCTCGAAGTTTTTCTTTTGCATAACCCTGAGTATTACCTGGTGAAAAATGTGCCGGAAGCACCGGGGGAGATGGACACAGAGACACTCACAGAATACCGTGCGGAGATGGAGCGCCGCCTCTTTGAAGCGTTCAAGGCCCTGGAGGAAGAGATTGTGACAGAGAAAAGGATTACCTCTTATGGTATTTCTTCGAATTCGTTTTCGTTGCCACCTACCCACCCTCACTTTTTGCGCTATGACAACTTAATTGAGCTCGCGCAGAAGGCTGCGGAGAAAGTGCATGCTGCACACACACAGACAGAGACAGACACAGACACAGACA
>JAUMCA010000009.1:0-8243 GCA_032119475.1 Thermoleophilia bacterium
GTCAGACCGATATGCGACATGCCGCTGACCGGCGCGTCCCGGTCTGCGCCTGCTGCATGTCGCATATCGGTCTGACCCCTTCGCGACACCCGATGTGCCAACCAGCCGCCATCCCACGCCCCGTTGGTAGACTCCTCCGCGCATCGGGGCGTGGCGCAGTCTGGTAGCGCACTCGGCTGGGGGCCGAGTGGTCGGAGGTTCAAATCCTCTCGCCCCGACCTTTCGGACGACCGGCGGCTGGAGTTCGCGCCGGTCGCGTGGCCGGCGGTCGTGCGTCTCGCGACCGCGTTCCCGGGTCTCGCGCGGCGGATCGTCGGCCGGTCGCTTCCGCGCGCCTGCTGTGCGCCGCACCGCCGGCACCGTGGTCCGGCGCGGCCGGTGGTCGCGCGGACCAGCGAGGTGATTCGTGGGTGCGTTCCTCGAGAGCGTGAAGGGCTTCGCCCGGCGGCTGGGTGATCGCCGCGGACAGGGCACGGTCGAGTACCTCGGCCTCGTCCTCGCCGTCGGCGCGCTGCTGCTCGCCGTTTCGGTGCACGTGAAGGGCGGCGGCGACGGCGTCGGCGGCCAGATCTCCAAGTCGATGGAGAAGGCGATCAAGTCGGTGACGGAGGCGTGAGGCGGGTGGTTGGCCGGGGTGCATGGTGAAAAGGGGTCAGACCGATATTCACCATGCTGCCTCGATCAGTCGGCGTTGAACGTCGACGCATGGTGAATATCGGTCTGACCCCTTTTCACCATGCACCCCGGCCAACCACCCTCACCCGCACGCCTTCCCGTCCGCGCTGAGTGCGTCGACGACGATCCGGCCCCCGCGCAGGATCACCACGTGCCAGGCCCTGGTCGCGGGGTTGGCCAGCGGGTTCGCGGCCACCAGCCGCACGGGTTGGCAGACGACGACGTCGTCGGCGCGGGTGCCGGGTGGGAGTGGATCTGGAAGGCCGCGGTCGTCGACCAGGGCGTGGATCGCGCCGACGGCGACGCCGAGCGGGCGGGCCAGGCGACGCGCGAGGATCTCGGCGCCGTCCCAGGCGATCGACGCACCCGCGGCGGACACGCGCTCGCCACCGGTCGTGCCGTGCCGGCGGTAGTGCTCCTCGTCGTCAGCGGTCACGAGGCGGACGCTCGGCACGTCCGCGGTGGAAACGGCGCGGACGGATCCGCCGCGACTCAGGCCGCGCGGCGGTACCACGCGCAGCCCGCGGGCAAGCGCAGGAGCGGTCCTGCGGCGCGCGGCATCCACGACGGCGGCATCGCCGAGGAGCGCACGGGCCGCCGTGACCGAGAACCCTCGGCCCGCGATTGCGTCGTCGGCGGAGGCCGCGATCGGTGCGGGCGCGTCGCCGTTCAGCGCAGCCGCGACGACGGGCGCGATCCGCGGCAGCGCGACGGCGACGATCGCCAGCAGCCCCACGGCGACCACGAGCAGAACGAGCAGCTCGAGCGTCGCCTGGCCGCAGCGGTCAGCACGCGGTCGCATCGCTCACCACAGCAGCGGTCTGGATCACGCGACCCGCCCGCACGACTGCGAGCACCACGACCGCCTGACGCTGGCCGAGGGCGAGCCGCGTCGCGTGCGCGGGACGCGCTTCCCGCCACGCGGGCGTGGCGAGGTTCGTGCGCCAGACGATGCGGCAGACGACGAGGTCGCCGCTGCGTGAGCCGGCGGGAACGCCGCGCTCCGGCGTGGCGGCGGCGGCCACCGCGGCGCCGACTCCGATCGTCGCCGCGTTGATGCCCGGATTGACCGCGGAGGCGACGGCGACGGCGCCACCCGCAGCCGCCTCGATGATCCGCTCGACGCGGTCGGGTGCGCGGGAGGCCATCCAGCGCGCCTCGTCGTCGGCGGTGATGATCCGCACGGACGGCAAGCCACGGACCTCCTCGACCGACCATGCGCCGTCGAGCGGCGGGCCGGTGCCGTCGAGGGCGGGCACCGCACGTCCGAGTGACGGGTCGGCCAGGGGCGCGTGGTGCGGTGCGAATGGCGCGGTGGCGTAGCGCCGACGCACGATCGCGTGCACCGCTTCGAGCGCGCGCGCATCTCCGCCGAGGACCGCGATGGCGTCCTGGGGCGTGCCGGCTCCGCTGATCGCGCGCTCCGCGAACGCGAGGGCAGCGGGGTCCAGGGTCGGCACGCCCCCGTTGCCCCAGAGCGCGGTGATGACGCTTCCCAGGCGGGTTCCAGTCCCGGTCGGAAGCGCGACGACGGCGAGCAGCAGGGCGGCGACGCAGCCGATCAGCGCAAGGTGCTCGGCGGTGGCCTGCGCACGGCGGAACATGGTGCGAGGATCGACACGCCGTCGGCGCAGCGGTGAGACCGAATCGGCGCGGAGGCGCGCCGGCGATGCACGCTCGGCGTCGGGTCAGTCGCGCGGTATCGACGGCCGCACGCCGTCGTCGTCGGCGATGCGCTCGAGCTGCGTGCCGACGCGGTCCAGCGCCCACGTGACGCGCTCGAGCTCCTTCTCGATCCGCTCGGAGCGCGCCTCGAGCCGGGCGACGTCGCCGCGCACGGCCCCGAGGCCCTCGGCGAGCAGGTCGACCACGACCTCGAGGTCCTCGATGCGGCTGAGGCGATCCGCCCGCACGTCGGCGGCCAGGGCGCGGGTGCGCTGCGCGGTGTCGAGCGCGAGCGCATGGAGCTCGGCCACGCGGCCGTCGACGCCGGCACCGCCCTCGTGGGCCTCGAGCGCGCGGGACACGGCGGCCTCGATGCGGGTCGGCAGGACCGCGCGGAGGTCCGCGGCGATCTCCTTGACCTCGTCGATGTCGCTCTGGTGATCCGGGGCGGGCTGGTCGGTCACGAGCGCTCCTCGGCGTGCACCGCGAACGACGGGTGGCCGGTGCCGGGCAGCGGGTAGCGGCCCGGCTCGATGCGGAACGCTCCGGTCGCGTCGTCGAAGGCGATGTCCACGAGCCCGTGCTTGATGCGGTGGTCGAGCCAGGCCGACCGGAAGACGAGCTTGCGCAGCCAGTAGACGGGGTCTTCCCCGCCGGCGGCGACCAGATCGACGAGGTGGCGGCCGTCGTCCGAGCGGGGCTGCTCCAGGTCCCCGAGCGTGGCCGCCTCGACGAGGTCGGCCTTCGTCGCCGCGCGCACGGGGCGCCGGACGAGGTCGAGGTCGAGGGCCGCGCGGACGACGCGCTGCTCGAAGTCGACGCGGGAGAACGCGTACGTCCGATCGAGGAACGACAGGGTGATGTCGTCGCCGGAGTGGAAGTCCTCGTCCACGCGCAGAGCGTAGCGGAGGGGTGCGGGGCGAACCCTGTCGCGCGCGGCTGCGCGCACTGCCGGTGCGGAACCGTCGGAGCGGGCGCTGTCAGCCGGCATCCCGGCCCGGCCAACGCTGCCGCCATGCCCGAGCTGCGCTGCGCCACCACCGACCGCGTGCTGATCCCGCGCCTCGCGATCGCACCGCCGCTGACCTGGCGCGGGGCGCGCGGGCTGATCGGTCGCACTGCGCTGACGCCGGACGAGGGGCTCCTGCTCCACGACGCGCTCGGCTGCATCCACACGTTCGGGATGCGCCTTGCGATCGACGTCGCGTTCTGCGCCCGGGACGGGGAGGTGCTCGAGGTCGTCGAGGGGCTCGTGCCCCGCCGCGTCCACTGGCGCTGGGGCGCGCCGGTGCAGGTCGAGGTCGCCGCAGGGCGGGCTGCCGCGATCGGGCTCGCGCCGGGGTGCCGCGTGCGCGTCGCCGCGGGGCCGACCTCGCGCATCGGGGGACACGAATCGCACGGATCTCCACACGCCTCGCGTGGATCCGGGAGGCCCGCGCACGATCCGCGTAAACGGCCTTGCGCGGCATCGCTCGGCCTGCCTACGTTCCGCGCCCTCAGCCCGCTGCCGGATGGTCCGGCGGCGGCGGACACAAGGAGCTAGACCATGTGCGCCAACCTCCTGCTCGTCGAGGACGACCCCACGGTGTCGGTCTTCCTGGCGGAGAACCTCCGTGAGGACGGCTATGCCGTGACGACCGTGGAGACGGTCTCCGAGGGGCTCGCGACGCTGCGCCGCGCGAGCATCGACATCGCGCTCGTCGACATCAGCCTGCCGGACGGATCGGGGCTCGACTTCGTGCGCAAGGTGCGGGACGGCGAAGCCGGGGCATCCGACATCGGCGTGATCGCCGTCAGCGGCCGCAGCGCCGAGCAGGACCGCGTCCGCGCGTTCGAGCGGGGCGTCGACGACTACGTCGTCAAGCCGTTCAGCTACCCCGAGGTCCTGGCGCGGACGCAGGCGCTGCACACGCGCCTCCACGGGCGCGTCGCGACCGTGCTGACGGTCGGGCCGGTCGTGATCGACCTCGCGGCCCGCGCGGTGACCGTCGACGGCGAGCCGCTGCACCTGCCGGGCAAGGAGTACGAGCTGCTCGCCGTCCTGGCCCGTGACCCGCACCGCGTGCACATGAAGGAGGACCTGATGGAGCGCATCTGGGGCTACCGCAACTGCGGCACCCGGACGCTCGACTCGCACGCCTCCCGCCTGCGCCGCCGTCTGGTGTCGGTCGCCGACGGCGCGTGGGTGATCAACAACTGGAGCGTCGGCTACTCGCTGCGGACGGTGCTCCAGTGACACGGCTGGCGGTGCGCCTCGGCGTGGGCGCGATCGCCGTCGCGGCCACGATCGCGCTCGCCGCCGCGACGCTCGTCCTGGAGCCCGTGCGAGCGGCCGCGATGGCCGACGCGCGGCTCCAGGCGGCGGGCGCGGCGGCGCTGGCCGCCGAGGCGATCGATCGCGGCGGTGCGCCGCCGCCGGGCGCCGTCATCGCCGATCCGCTCGCGCTGCCGGACGGCGGTGTGGCGGCGCCACTGGCCGACGGACGCCACGTCGCCGTGCCGACGCCCACCGTCGAGCCGCTCGTTGCGCGCGTACGTGACGGCCTCATAGGGCTGGCCGCGGTCGCGATCGCGGCGGCCGGCGGGTGGGCGCTGTGGGCCGGTCTGCTGGGCGTACGCCAGCTGCGGGTGGCGCACGCCGCCGTGCTGCGGCTGGTCGGCCGGGAGCCGGACGGCCACGACGACGATCTGCTCGCCGCCGTCGAGCGCGTGCGGGCGGAGCTCGACGACCTGGACCGTCAGCGGGCCGCGCGGCTCGGGATGGTCGCCCACGACCTGCGCAGCCCGGTCACGGGGATCCTGCTGGCGTTGGAGCGCGTCGCCCGTGGCGACGCCCGCGCGACCGCGGCCGTCGAGCGCGAATGCGCCCGTCTGACGGCGATGGCCGACGGCGTGGTCGACGCCTGCCGGCCCTCGCCGCCAGACGGCGTGCTCGGCGGCGTCCTCGAGGACGTCGCCGCCCGCGTGGCCGGGGTCGTCGCGATCGACGTCGAGGTGCCCACCGTGCTCGCCGGAGCCCGCTGCTCGGACGTCGCGATCACGCGCGCGGTGGCCAACCTCACGGAGAACGCGGCCCGGCATGCGCGCAGCGCCGTGCGCGTCACCGCGGCCGTCGCCGACGACGCGATCGAGGTCGCCGTCGAGGACGACGGTCCGGGACTCCCGTCGGACGTGCCGGTGGGCGCGTTCCGGCAGGGCGAGGGGCCGCGAGGCACGGCCGGCCTCGGGCTCGCGAGCGTGCAGACCCTGATGCGCGAGCTCGGCGGCGCGCTGCGCTTCGAGCCCGCGAACGGCGGTGGCACCCGCGCCGTGCTCCGGATACCCGCAACGCAGGGCCGCTGAGGTGGGGTGGGGCGGGGACGTCGGCGCGCGGCTCGTCGTCGCGGTGGTCGCCGCGCACGGCGGCGCCGGCGTCACCACCGCGGCCGTCACGCTCGCGGAGACGCTCGGACGGGGCGTCTGCCTGGTCGACGCGGATCTCGGCGGCAGCGGTGACGTGGCGCGCGCCCTCGAGCTGCCGGAGCGACCCGGTGACGTCGGACTCGCCGGGCTGCGCGAGATCGACGGACCGGCGGTCGGCTCGCTGCTGCGGCGCACTGCGTTCGGCGCGCTGCTCGCGGTCAGCCCGCGGGCGGACCTCGCGTGGCTCCTGCGGGACGGCGCCGTGCGGGAGGCCGTACGGGAAGCCGCGCGCGACCTCGGCGCAGCCGTGATCGACGCCGGGCGGCCGGTCGGACCCGTGGTGGAAGCGGTCGCCGATGCGGACGTCGTGCTCCTCGTGGGGCACGCGCACCGCTACGAGCGGCTCGCCGACGCACGGGTGCGCCTCGCGCGCATCGGCGTCGAGGATGTCCGCATCGTCGAGGTGCCGACCGCCGCCGGTCTCGTGGAACGCGCGATCGGGCGCGTGCGCAGCGCAGGTGCGACGGTTGACGTCACAGACGGTGAGGCGCTGATGGTGCTGGTCGAGGGACGCATGGCCGCCGTCGGCCCACGAGGCCGGCCGTGAGCGGCCTCGCGTCGCTCGCTGGACCGCTCGCGCCGCTCCTCGCGGACCCCGCGATCGGCGAGGTGGTGGTCAACGGGCCGTTCGACGTGTGGGTCGAGACCGCCGGCGTGCTCCGACGCGTCGACACGCGCTTCCGCGACGCCGTCGAGCTGCGGCAGACGGCGGTGCGGCTGGTCGCCGCGTGCGGACGTCGCATCGACGACGCGTCGCCGCTGGTGGACGCTCGCCTGCCCGACGGCTCGCGCGTCAACGTCGTGCTGCCCCCGCTTGCGGTCGACGGACCGCTGATCACCATCCGCCGCTTCGGCGCGGCGCCGCTGCGCTTCGACGACCTGGTCGCCAGCGGCAGCGTCGGCCCGACGCAGGCCGACGCGATCCGCGCCTTGATCGTCGACCGGCGCAACGTCCTGATCAGCGGTGGCACGGGCACGGGCAAGACGACCCTGCTCGGCGCGCTGACCGGGCTCGTCGCGGAGCGCGAGCGCATCGTCTCCGTCGAGGACGCCGCCGAGCTGTCGATCCAGGCGGCGCACGTGGCGCGGCTCGAGTCGCGACCGGCCAACGTCGAGGGGCGGGGTGCCATCGATCTGCGGCTGCTCGTCCGCAACGCGCTGCGGATGCGGCCCGACCGGCTGGTGGTCGGGGAGATCCGCGGCGGCGAGGCGCTTGACCTGCTCCTGGCGATGAACACGGGCCACGACGGCTCGCTCGCCACGGTGCACGCGAACGGGCCGGAGGATGCGCTCCGCCGTGTCGAGACGATGGCGCTGATGGGTGGGGTGGAGATCCCGCACGCCGCCGTGCGCGAGCAGATCGCCTCCGCCATCCACGCCGTCATCCACGTCGTCCGGGACGCCGATGGGTTCCGCCGGGTCGCCGCCGTGCGCCACGTGGTGCGCGCGCAGGCGGGGTGGAGGCTCGAGGGGTGATCCGCCGCTCGCCGGGCGACCGGCTCGCGTCGGAGCTGCCCGACGCCGCGCGCGCCATCGCCCGCGGATGCGCCGCCGGCCTGCCGATCGGCGAGGCGATCGGGCGCGCCGCAGACGCCGTCGACGACCAGACCGGTCTGCTCCTGCGGGGTTGCGCCGAGGCGCTGCGGGCGGGCGATCCGACGCGCAGCGCGCTCCGGCCCCTCGCGGCCGTGCCCGGCGGCGTCCTCATCGTCGGCGCGATCGAGCTCCACGAGGAGCTCGGCGGCGACCTCGTCGCCTCGCTGTCGGCCGTCGCCGAGGGCCTCGGTGATCGCGAGCGCATGCGCCTCGAGGCGAAGGCGGCGACGGCGCAGGCGCGCCTCGCGGCCCGGGTCGTGCCGATCGCCCCGGCCGCCTCGGTCGGGTTCCTCGCGATTCTGGCTCCGCAGGCCGCCACCGCCCTCGTCACCACCGGCGCCGGCCTCGCGATCCTCGGCGCCGCGGCGCTCCTGACCGGCACCGCGCTCCTGCTCCTGCGGCGCATCGCGCGGGAGATAGCGCTGTGACGGCATGGGCCGTGCGCATCGTCGCCGCCGTGGTGCTCGGTGCAGTGCTCGGCTGGGCGGTCACGAACAGCCTGCCCGGCGGCGTCGTGGGGGCCGGGCTCGGTCCGGTTGCCCTGATCGCGTGGCTGCGGCGGCGGGCGGGGGCCGTGGCGCGCGAACGCGAGCGCTCGCTGCGAATCGGGTTGCCCGACACGCTCGAGCTCCTCGCCGCCGCCGTCGACGGCGGTGCGCTGCCGGAGACGGCGCTCGCGCGCGTCGCGGATATCGCGCCCCGGGACCTCGGTGACGCTCTGCGTCAGGGCATCCGCACGGCCGACGGGGCAGGGCTCGGGGCGTCGCTGCGCGTCGTGTCTCCCGCGCTGCGGCCGCTCGGTTCGCTGCTTCAGCAGAGCGAGGAGCTCGGCGTGCCGATCGCGG
>JAUMCA010000010.1:0-13497 GCA_032119475.1 Thermoleophilia bacterium
GCTTCCCGCTCGGCGCACCGAGCGACGACGAGATCATGCGGCTCGAGGCACTGCCGTGGACGCGGGTCGACGACCTCTTCGCCGCGACCGTCCAGTGCGTCGAGGAGGCGGTGCTGAACGCCCTCGTCGCCAACGAGGAGATGCACGGCCGTCGTGGACGGCGGGTGCCGGCCCTGCCGCGCGAGCGGGTCGTCGAGCTGCTGCGCTCCGCCGGCCGGCTCTGACGCGGGCCGCCTGAGCGCTCGGGAAGCGGACGCACTACGCTCCCGGCTGTGCTCAGGGGCGCCCGTTGACCTTCGCCGAGGTACTGCTCATCGAGTTCGGCGTGCTCGTCGCCGGTACCGCCGTGGGCTGGCTGGCCCACGTGAGGCTCTTCCGCGGTGATGACGCCGGTCAGCAGGCCGACCGCCTCAGCGAATCGCTGGCCTTCATCGGCGGGGCGCTCGGGATCATCCTCGGCCTGCTGCTGGTCTTCGCCGTCGACCACTACGACAGCGCGCAGCAGAGCGTCCGGGACGAGGCGGGGGCGGCGGTCGTGGTCTTCAACGCCGCCGATACGTTCGCCACGCCGGAGCGAGACAACGCCCGCCGCGAGATCGTCTGCTACCTGCGCTCCGTCGTCGCCGACGACTGGGAGGCGCTGCGGACGGGCGACCTGACGGGCTCGAACGAGACGCACGAGTGGGCCCACCGCGTGCAGGTGGCGGTCGTCGGTTTCACGCAGTCCACCCCGGCGCAGGCGACCACGCACCCGCTCGCCATCGAGCACCAGCTGCTGATGGATCAGGCGCGCCAGACGCGCCTGCAGCTCGGCAAGCCGGAGATACCGCCGCTGATCTGGGTCGTCATCTTCGTCGCGTCGTTCGCCTTCGTCGCGCTGCTCGCGTTCCACCTGTCGGTGCGATGGCCCGCCCGGCTGATGGCCGTCGTCGCCACCGGCCTCGTCATGATGGTCTCGATCGTCACGCTCTACGAGCTGGACCGCCCCTACGAGGGCTGGTCGGGGTCCTCGCTGCAGCCCGTGGGGGTGGAGACGACGCTCCGGCAGCTGCAGGATGCCTTCCCGGGCGGAGACTGGTCCCCGTGCCCGGCGGACATCTACCCGGACGGTGACTGAGTCAGAGCGCGTCGGCGAAGCGGCGGATGCGCCGGGCCGCCTCGACGAGCAGGTCGTCGTCCATGCCGAGCGAGATGCGCACGTGCCCCGCGCCGGAGGGGCCGAACGTGTGGGTGGGCAGCACGGCGACCCGCTCGGCGTCGAGCAGCCGCAGCGCGAAGTCCTCGGCCTCGAGGCCGGTCGGCCGGATGTCGATCATCACGAACATCCCGGCCTCCGGCCGACGCGGGACGATGGTCGCGGCGCCCTCGAGCTCCGCCATCGTCAGGTCGAGGCGCCGCAGGTACTTCTCCCGCTCGGTCCGTGGGAACGCGCCGCCGTCCTGCAGCGCGACGGCGCCGGCGTCCTGGATGAATTGGACGCAGCCGAAGAGCATCGCCTCCAGCAGTACCCCGGCGCGCGCCGCGAGGTCCGGCGGCGCGACCGACCAGCCGTGGCGGAAGCCGGTCATCGCGTACGACTTCGAGAGCGTGCCCAGCGAGATGACGCGGTCGGCCACGCCGTCCAGCGCGAGGATGCTCGTGTACGGGCCGGCGAAGTTGAACTCGCCGTAGACCTCGTCCGCGAGCAGCCAGAGGTCGTGCTCGACGCAGACGTCGGCGATCGCCTGCAGCTCGTCGCGGGTCAGCATCGCGCCCGTCGGGTTGTGCGGGCTCGTCAGGACGATCGCCCGCGTCTGCGGCCGGATGGCATCGCGGAGGTCGCCGATGCGGGGATGGAAGGCGTCCTCCGGCCGCAGGGGGATGTGGTCGACGTCGACGCCGCTCGCGCGCAGCACCTGGGTGTACGGGGCGTAGAAGGGCTCCGGCAGGATCAGCGCGTCACCCGGCCCGACGATGGTCATCAGCATCCCGAACATCGCGGTCTGCGCGCCGGGGAAGAAGTTGACCATCTCCGGCGGGATCGCGCGGCCCGCCTGGCGCGATGCGTAGCCGCAGATCGCCTCGATGACCGCGTCCTCGCCGCGGGCCGCCGCGTAGCGGGTGCGGCCGCGGGCGATCGACGCCTCGACCTCGCGGACGACCGCGGCGGGGGGCGGGGCATCCGGCTCGCCGATCGACAGGATGATGATGTCCTCGCCCGCCTCCTTCCGCGCCGAGGCGATCTGGTGGACCTTCCAGGCCGGGTCGGGCTCGTCGGAGAGGCGCAGCGAGAGGGGGGAGTAGGCGGGCACCGGGCCACGATACCCGGGCCGGCGCCCGCCCCGCCGCGGCGCACGGTCGCGAATAGGTCAGGGGGGCTGACGATAAGTCCTTATTATTAGCAGGACTTCTGTCAGACATAAGGTATTGTTGTGGACACCAGCAGGTATCCCCATGCCCGAATCGCCCCTTCCCTTCACCCCTGATGACGCTGAGGCCCTCGACGCGGCGACGCTGATCGCCGCGGCACTCGAGGCGCATCACCCGTCGATCGCCCTCGCCTGCTCGTTCCAGCAGGAGGAGGCCGTGCTGCTGGAGCTCGTCTTCGCCGCGCGCCCCGACGCCCGCGTCTTCGCGTTGGACACCGACCTCCTGTTCCCGGAGACGTACGACACCTGGCGCGCGGTCGAGCAGCGCTACGGCACCACGATCGAGGTCTTCCGCGGTCCGTCGCTCGCCGAGCAGGCCGCCACCCACGGCGACCGGCTGTGGGAGCGGGACCCCAACGCGTGCTGCGGGCTGCGCAAGGTCGAGCCGCTCGGGCGGGCGCTCGGCGGCCTCGACGCGTGGATCACCGGGCTGCGCCGCGACCAGGCCCCGACGCGCGCCGGCACGCGCAAGGTCGAGTACGACGACGGCCGCGGCATCTGGAAGTTCAGCCCGCTTGCCGACTGGACGCTCGACGACGTCTGGGCGTTCATCGACGAGCGCGGCCTGCCCGTCAACCCGCTCCACGGGCAGGGCTACGCGTCGATCGGCTGCACGCACTGCACCAAGCCGGGCGCGGGTCGCGAGGGCCGCTGGGCGGGCTCGCAGAAGACGGAGTGCGGGCTGCATCCCGCCGGAGGGCCGCTCGCGTGAGCCACGAGATGCTGATGATCCTGTTCGGGCTCGGCGTCGGCCTCCTGGTCGGGATGACCGGCGTCGGCGGCGGGTCGATCATGACCCCGCTCCTCGTGGTGGTCGCCGGCGTGCCGCCGATCGGGGCGATCGGCACCGACCTCTTCTACGCCGCCGTCACCAAGACGGTCGGCGGCGTCAGCCACTTCCACAAGAGCACCGTCGACCTGCGGCTGTCGCTGCAGCTCGCCGTCGGCAGCGTGCCGGCCGCGCTCGGTGCGGTCTGGCTGCTCCACTGGGTCGACGCGAACGTCGGCATCAAGATCGACACGCCGCTGATCATCTGCGTCGCCGTCGCGATCGCGATCTGCGGCATCGCGATGCTGTGGCAGACGCTCTTCGCCCCGCGCACGCGCCCCGAGAAGGCGCCGAAGCGCCAGTTCGTCGCAGCGATCGTGTCCGGCCTCATCGTCGGGTTCGTCCTCGGCCTCACGTCCGCCGGCTCCGGCGCCGTGCTGGCGCTGCTCCTGATCGCCATCTTCCAGCTCGCACCGCACCGCGTGGTCGGCACCGACATCTTCCACGCGGCGCTGCTCCTATGGGCCGCGGCGATCGGGAACATGGTGGTCGGCAACGTCGACTACTACCTCGCCGGCCTGCTCCTGCTCGGCTCGATCCCCGGCGTGCTGCTCGGGGCGCGCCTGTCGGTCCGGCTGCCCGCCCTCGCCGTCCGCTGCGCCCTCGCCGGCGTCCTGCTCGCCGCCGCCGGCTCGCTGGCCGTGAAGGCCGGGCTGCCGCTGCCGCCCGCCGCCCTCGTCGTCTGGTTCGCGATCGTCGCCGCCGGCGTCGCGTTGATGTACCGCCGTGTCCGCCTCACCCATCCGGAGCTGCCCGCATGACCGTCCTCACCGAGCTGTCCACCCTCGACGTGCTCGAGGCGGAGGCGATCCACGTGATCCGCGAGTGTGCCGCCGAGTGCGAGCGCCCGGCGCTGCTGTTCAGCGGCGGGAAGGACTCGATCGTCCTCACCCACCTCGCCGTCAAGGCGTTCGCGCCCGCCGGCCTGCCGTTCCCGCTGATGCACGTCGATACGGGCCACAACTTCGACGAGGTGATCGACTACCGCGACCGCATGGTGGCCGACCTCGACGAGCGCCTGATCGTCGCCAGCGTCCAGGACTCCATCGACCGCGGCCGCGTGGAGGACGAGACCGGCCCGCGCGCCAGCCGCAACCGCCTCCAGACGACGACGCTGCTCGACGCCATCGCCGAGCACCGCTTCACCGCCTGCTTCGGCGGCGCGCGCCGCGACGAGGAGCGCAGCCGCGCCAAGGAGCGCTTCTTCAGCCACCGCGACGCCTTCGGCCAGTGGGATCCGCGCAACCAGCGCCCCGAGCCGTGGTCGCTGTACAACACCCGCCTGCGCGCCGGCGAGCACGTCCGCGTGTTCCCGATCTCGAACTGGACCGAGCTCGACGTGTGGGCGTACATCGAGCGCGAGGGTCTCGCGCTCCCGTCGATCTACTTCGCGCACGAGCGCGAGGTGTTCGAGCGCGACGGCATGCTGCTCGCGGCGCATCCCGCCGTGGAGCGCTACCCGCACGAGGAGACGTTCGTCGAGACGGTGCGCTTCCGCACCGTCGGCGACGCCACGTGCACCGGGGCCATCCGCTCGACGGCCGCCACCGTCGCCGAGGTGCTCGCCGAGACGCGCGCCTCCGACGTCTCCGAGCGGGGCGCCTCCCGCGCCGATGATCGGACCTCCGAGGCCGCCATGGAGGACCGCAAGAGGAACGGGTACTTCTGATGACCCTCGAGACCCCCATGCTGCGCGTCGTCGCCGTCGGCTCCGTCGACGACGGGAAGAGCACGCTGATCGGCCGCCTGCTCCACGACACCGGCCACCTCACGCGCGACCAGATCGAGGCCGTCGAGGAGGCCAGCCGCCGCCGCGGACGCAAGGGCATCGACCTCGCGCTGCTGACCGACGGCCTGCGCGCGGAGCGGGAGCAGGGCATCACGATCGACGTGGCCTACCGGTCGTTCGACGCGAACGGCCGCCGCATCCTGCTCGGGGACGCGCCGGGCCATGTCCAGTACACCCGCAACATGGTCACCGCGGCCGCCGGGGCCGACGTCGCGATCCTCCTGGTCGACGCCGCGAACGGCATCCTGCCGCAGACCCGCCGCCACCTCGCGCTGTGCGCGATGCTCGGCGTGCGCGACGTCATCGCGTGCGTCAACAAGATCGACCTCGTCGACTACGACGAGGCGCGCTTCAACGAGATCGCCGACGGGCTGCGCCAGGCGGCCGACGCGGTCGACGGACCCCGCATCACCGCGATCCCGCTGTCCGCGCTGCTCGGCGTGAACCTCGTCGAGCGCTCGCCGGAGCAGACGCCGTGGTACGACGGGCCGTCGGTGCTGGAGGTCCTCCACGACATCGATCCGCCCGTGGCCGAGGACGCGTTCCGCATGCCGGTGCAGTGGGTGATCCGCCACGACGACGGCGACGTCGACGTCCGCGGCCTCGCGGGCCGGATCGAGAGCGGCGCCGTCGCGGTCGGCGACGAGATCGTCGCGCTCCCGTCCGGGGCGACGTCGCGGATCGCGCGTCTTGAGGTCGCCGGCCAGGAACGCGATGTGGCGACCGCCCCGCTCAGCGTGACGCTGCACCTCGAGGACGACCTCGACGTGGCGCGGGGCGACGTGATCGCCGCCGTCGAGGGCGCGCCGCAGGCCGCCTCGCGCTGCACGGCGACGATCGCCTGGCTCGACGAGAAGCCGCTGACCATGCCCGGTCGGTTCGACGCGAAGCAGGGCACGCGCACCGTCCCCGTCATGGTCGAGGCGCTCCGCGAGCGGCTCGAGCTCGACACCATGGAGCGCGTGCCGGCGGAGACCCTGGAGGCGAACGACATCGGCGTCGTGGACCTGCTCGCGGCCTCGCCGCTGGTGCTCGAGCCCTACGCGGAGAACCGCGCGCTGGGCAGCCTGATCCTGATCGACCCGGCGACGAACCGCACGGTCGCCGCCGTCATGGTCAGCGGCGTGCTCGCCGAGGCGTAGGGCTCAGAGGCCCTTCTTCGCCTTCTCGATGCGGCGGCGCAGGTTCGGGTCGAGCTCGACCTTGCGCAGGCGCACGGCGTCGGGCGTCACCTCGACGCACTCGTCCTCGGCGATGAACTCGAGCGCCTGCTCGAGCGACAGGAGGCGCGGTGGCGTCAGGCGGACGAGCTCCTCCGCGGAGGCGGCCCGCATGTTGGTCAGCTTCTTCTCGCGCGTCGGGTTGATCTCCATGTCGTCGCTGCGCGCGTTGAGGCCGACGATCATCCCGTTGTAGACGTCGATGCCGGGCCCGATGAAGAGCTCGCCGCGCTCCTGGAGCGTCATCAGGGCATGCTCGGTGGCGACACCCTGCCGGTCCGCGATCAGCGAGCCGTTCTGGCGGGAGCGGATCTCCCCGTGCCAGGGCTCGAAACCCTCCAGCACGTGGTGGAGCTGGCCGGTGCCGCGGGTCTCGGTCAGGAACTCAGTGCGGAAGCCGATCAGGCCGCGCGCGGGGACGATCTCCTCGATGCGCACCCAGCCGGTGCCGTGGTTGACCATCGACTCCATGCGGCCCTTGCGGATGCCGAGCATCTGGATGACGACGCCGGAGTACTCCTCGGGAACGTCGATCGCGAGGCGCTCCATCGGCTCGTGCCGCTTCCCGTCGACCGTGCGGGTGACCACCTGGGGCTTGCCGACGGTGAGCTCGAAGCCCTCGCGGCGCATCGTCTCCACGAGCACGGCGAGCTGGAGCTCGCCGCGTCCCTGCACCTCCCAGGCGTCCGGCCGTTCGGTGGTGTGGACGCGGAGCGAGACGTTGCCGACGAGCTCCTGGTCGAGCCGCTGCTTCACCATCGTGGCGGTCAGCTTGGATCCGCTCTTGCCGGCCAGGGGCGACGTGTTGATGCCGATCGTCATCGACAGGCTCGGCTCGTCCACCGCGATCACGGGCAGGGGCCGGGCGTCCTCGGAGGCGGCGATCGTCTCGCCGATCGTGACCTCGGGGATGCCGGCGATCGCCACGATGTCACCCGGTCCCGCCTCGTCGGCGGGGACGCGCTCGAGCTCCTCGGTCACGTACAGCTCGGTCAGCTTGACGCTCTCGATCGTGCCGTCCGCGCGGCACCAGGCGACGGTCTCGCCCTTGCGCATCGTGCCGTGGTGGATGCGGCACAGGGCGAGGCGCCCCATGTACGGCGACGCATCGAGGTTGGTGACGAGCGCCTGCAGCGGGTGCGCCGGGTCGTGCTCCGGCGCGGGGACACGCGCGATGATCGTCTCGAACAGCGGCTCGAGGTTGTCCTGGAGCGACTCCGGCCCCTCCGACGAGGCGTGGCCGGCGCGGGCGTTCGTGTAGACGATGGGGAAGTCGATCTGCTCCTCGTCGGCATCGAGGTCGAGGAACAGCGCGTAGGTCTCGTCGAGCACCTCGCCGATGCGCGCGTCGGGGCGATCGACCTTGTTGACGACGAGGATCACGGGCAGGCGCGCCTCGAGGGCCTTGCGGAGGACGAAGCGGGTCTGCGGGAGCGGACCCTCGCTGGCGTCGACGAGCAGCACGACGGCGTCGACCATCGTCAGCCCGCGCTCGACCTCGCCGCCGAAGTCCGCGTGGCCCGGCGTGTCGATGATGTTGATCTTCACGTCGCCGTAGCGGATGGCGGTGTTCTTCGCGAGGATCGTGATGCCCTTCTCGCGCTCGAGGTCGTTCGAGTCCATGACCCGCTCCGCGACCTCCTGGTTCGCGCGGAAGGCACCGGATTGCCAGAGCATGGCGTCGACGAGGGTCGTCTTGCCGTGATCGACGTGCGCGACGATCGCGATGTTCCGGATCGAGTCGCGGCGTTCCACTGGCGCACCCAGTCTACGGCGCCTCGCTGATCGGCACCGCCGGTCGGCCGTCGCGGGCCGGCCGGCGCGGGTAGGTTTGGGGGCATGGCGCTCCGCCTGCTCGCCATCCTCCTGGCCATCCTCGCCGTCCCCGCCGACGGTCACGCCGGCTGGCGCGACGAGCCGGACCCGTCCGCCAAGCCACCGACGCCGGCGGTGACGACGACCGAGCGGGTGGGATCCGCGACGGTCGTGCGCACGTGGTATCGGACGTGGAACGGGATCCGCCGCGACCTCGTCGTCGCCTACCCGACCCGGTCGGAACGGCCGCTGCCGCTCCTGGTCACCGCGCGGCCGGCGGGCATGAGCCTGTTCTGCGCGGAGGAGGCCAACGTCGCCCTAGCCGCACGCGCGGGCTTCGCCGTCGCCTGCCCGAGCGGGCAGGGCGTCTGGACGCGATCGTTCTCCTACGCCGCGACGGGGCAGATCGCCGACCTGGCCCGCATGCCGGAGCTGGTCGCGGAGCGCGTGCCGGGGCTCCGGCTCGACGCGAACCGCCGCCTCCTCGCGGGTTCGTCGATGGGCGGCACGGAGGCCCTCGCCGTCGCGCTGCGCCACCCGGGGGTCTACACCGCCGTCGCGGCGCTCGACCCGATCGTCGACCTCGGGCGCCGCTTCGGGGCGCTCCCGCGCGTCCGTCGCCTGATGCTGCAGGCCGAGTGCGACGGACCGCCGGTGCTGCGACCGGCGTGCTTCCGCGAGCGCAGCCCGATCACGTACGTGGGTCGTGGGCCCGGCACTACGCGCGTCGTGCTCTGGTACTCCCGCCGCGACCCGGTCGCCGGGCATCGCGATCAGGGCCCGCGGTTCGCCGACGCGCTGGCCCGGCGGCGGCCCGCCGCGTTCGACGTCCGCATCGGCGGCTGGGGGCACAGCGCCCTGTGGGAGCGGACCGCGTACCGACCGGCCTGGCTCCGCGACCTCGGTCTGCTCGACGCGCCGGTCGCGGCAGACGAGCCGCGTTTCGAGCGCTGGCGTGCGCGGGCCGGACGGCTGACGCCGGGTTGATCCCGCTCTCGATGGGGTGGTCTCCCGCGCCTTCCGGGCGCTCCGGCCGTCTGGTACCTTCGTGCTCCATGCGCCTCCTGAGGATCGCCCTCGTCTCGGCTCTCCTGCTCGGCCTGTTCGTGCCGATGTCCGCGCACGCGAAGGCGCCGGACTACGTCGCGGTGATCGATGCCGGCAGCAGCGGCACGCGTATCGCGCTCTTCACGCTGCCGGGCAAGGGGAAGCTGGCCCCCGCGTCCGTCTTCGAGTTCGAGGGCGATGACTCGGGTCTCGACGACTACGCCGATCGGCCGTCAGCCGCGGGGACCGAGGTCGTGGCGCCGCTGCTCACCGCCCTTGCGCCCGCCCTCGCGTCGCGCGGCCTTGCGCCTGCCGGCGTGCCCGTCTCGCTGCTCGCCACGGCGGGCCTGCGCGGGCTGCAGACGTCCGATCCGGACGCGGTGCGCCGCATCTTCGCGAGCGCACGGGGCGCCATCGTCGCGGCCGGGCACCCGGCGCGACGCGTCACCGTGATGAGCGGCCAGCACGAGGCCATGTACGCGTGGATCGACGCGAATGCGCTCCTCGCCGACGCCGGTGGGGTATTCGGACGGATCGGCATCGCCGAGGTCGGCGGCGCGTCCGCGCAGATCGCGTTCGCCACCGGTCGCGACACCGCGAAGGCGACGACGACGGCGCGCGTCGGCGGTCGTGACTACCCGCTCGTCGCGATCTCCTACCTCGGCCTCGGCGTCAACGAGGCGCGGTCGGCGATGGCGCGGACGGGTGCCGGTCCGCGCCCGTGCTACCCGAACAGCGCACCGGGCGCGGAACCGACCGTGTACACGGTCGCCGGTGACCGAACGGTCAGCGCCAGCCGGTCGGACTTCGCGTACGCCGTCTGCAGCAGGACGTACCGGACGGTGATCCGGAAGGTCGGAGCGGACGCCCACAACGGGGGCGAGACCGGTGGGGTGGCTCCGTACGAGGTGCGCCGCCTCCCCGGCTTCGCCGAAGCCTCGTTCGTCGGCGTCTCGGCGGTTGTCTTCTCCCTGCAGGGCTTCGGCGTCCCGGAATCGCGGAACGAGAGCGCACGACTGCGGCGCTCCGTGCGCACGACCTGCACCGGGCCGAACGCGTGGCCGCGGGTCGTCGCGCGCTACAAGGGGGACACCGGTCCGTTCGCGCAGGTGGCGTGCTCGACCGCGACCTACCTGAACGCGTGGATCTTCGGTGAGGTGGGGCTCGGGATACGCTCCGACCGCTTCAGCCAGGGCGACGTGCTGAACGGCGAGTCGCCGTCGTGGAGCAGCGGGTACGCGCTGTCGCAGCTCGACCCGTAGACCGATGCCGACGTCCGCTTGACGGGCCAGCGCAGTGCCGGAACGCTTCGAGGCACCCCAGGCGAGGAGCGAGCGATGTGCGGTGATCTCGGCAACCTGATCTTCGAGGCCATGCAGACGACGGACGGTCGGCAGGTGTCGAAGAGCCCGTGGGGCGAGGACGACCACATCGGCCGCCTCAACTGGATGACGCCCGGACGCCAGGCCGAGCTGCTCACGCGCCTCGACGGCACGAAGGTCTTCGACCTGTCGGTCGACTACTTCAAGGGCATGCCGTCGTGGATCGCCGCCGGGGATCCCGTCTACGACATCTGGATGACGCACACGCCGGAGGGCTCGCTGATCGACGGCCTCCCGGGCGTCGACCCCAAGCTGCTCGAGGTCTACTCGTACGCCGGCGACGCCGTGCAGATGTACACGCACTGCGGCACGCATCTCGACACCCTCAACCACTTCGGCTACGACGGCATGTTCTGGAACGGCTGGAACCAGAAGGACCACCTCGGCAGCCGCCACTGGCTGGTCGGCGGCGCCGAGCACTTCCCGCCGATCATCGGCAAGGCGGTCGTCATCGACGTCGCCGGCATGCACGGCGTCGACTGCCTGCCGGAGTGCCACGAGATCACCGCGCAGGAGCTCCAGGACGCGCTCAAGCGCCAGGGGTCGACGATCGAGCAGGGCGACATCGTCCTCATCAACACGGGTCGGATGACGGTGTGGCCGGACGTGCAGGCGTACATCACGAACCAGCCCGGCATCGGCCTGGGCGCTGCGAAGTGGCTCTGCGAGGAGGCCGGCGCCATGCTCCTCGGCGCCGACAGCCTCAGCCTCGAGGTCGTGCCGAACCCGGATCCCGAGACGTTCCTGCCGGTGCACTCGTACCTGTTCGCCACCGCGGGCTGCCCGCTGATGGAGGTCATCCAGCTCCAGGAGGTCTGCCGCGAGCAGGTCTACGAGTTCGCCTTCATGGGCTTCCCGCTCAAGCTGACGGGCGCCACCGGCACGCCGATCCGCCCCGTGGCGATCCCGCTGCGCGACTAGGTCGGCCGGGCGCGCCAGGCGAGCCAGAGCGCCAGCCCGAAGCCGGGCCACCAGATCAGGTCGTTCGTCAGGATGATCAGCCCTGCCTCGATCGGGACGCGGTCCTGCACGACCGCGCCGACGAACCCGATCGGGCCGAGGATCTTGCCGAGCAGGCCGACGAGCACGATCGGCCAGTGCCGGATCGGGTCGCGCGCGGCGATGGCGTAGCCGATGCCGTAGACGCCGACGATCATGCCGATGCACTGCCAGAGCTCGGGGTAGCGCGGCTGCTCGAGGCCGGCGAGGTCGAACGCGCTCGCGGGGAACAGGACGACCCACAGGCCGAAGACGATGTTGTAGACGGCCGCCACGGCCAGCGTGACCTTGGCGACGCGGAGCGCGGTGGTGGGTGGGGCGGCGATGGCCACGTCAGCCTCTTCGCAGCAGGCCGCCGCTACGATCATCGGCATGGAAGGCGCTACCGTCATCGTCGAGGAGACCGGCGTCGACGCCGAGCGCGGGACCTCGCGCCTGACCCAGGACGTCACGGCCCACGGCCATGCGCTGCTGGCCGACGAGCCGCTCGACGACGGCGGCGCCGACCTCGGCCCGCCGCCGTTCGGGTTCATCCTCAGCGGCCTGGGCGCCTGCACGGCGATGACGCTGCGGATGTACGCCGACCTGAAGGAGTGGCCGCTCGAGCGCGTCCGGGTCGAGCTGCGTCACGAGCAGGGCCCGGACGGCCTGATCATCCATCGCGACCTGACCCTGATCGGCGACCTCGATGATGCGCAGCGCGCGCGCCTCGAGCAGATCGCCGGCAAGTGCCCCGTGCACAAGGCCCTGACCGGGCCGATCGACATCCGCACGACGCTCGTCTGACGGGCGCGCGTCAGGCCGCGACGAGGTCGGGCGCGCCCAGCGCCCGGGCGATCGCCCGGCACGCGAGCTCGGCGTCCTTGTGGGCGTCCTCGTCGTCGGGCGCATCCCACGACGACTGCTTCGCCACGACGACGCCGCGGGGCGGGTCGACGTAGATCATCTGGCCGTGGATCCCGATCGCCATCACGCAGTCGGGATCCTCGGGGATCCGGGGCTGGTACCAGCATGAGCGGTAGCACGCGCCCGGCATCGAGTCGGCGAAGTCGCCGTTCGCCCAGTGCGTCGGGTCGCCGCCGCGGAGCAGGTCGTCGATGAACGCCTCGGGCACGATGCCGGCGCCACGCTCGGCCACGATCATGCCGAGACGCGCCACGTCGCGTGGGGTGGCGCTGAGCCCGCCGGCCGCGCGCACCATGCCGAGCCGATCCAGGGTGATGTCCGCGTCGGCCTCGGCGCCCATCGGCACCCACAGGTAGCGCGAGACCGCGGTCGCGTACGGCTCGCCGGCCGCGGCCTCGCAGACCCAGCCGAGCATGTCGGTGGTCGGCGAGAGGTAGCGGAACCGCTGACCGTGCTCGCCCTCCTTCTCGCGGCTGGCGAGGAACTCGCGCAGGCCCATGTGGTCGAGCGGCGCGGGATACCAGCCGGCCGCGTACCGGTAGGCGCGCACGTCCGGCCCGGGGCTGTAGTCCTCGACGAATCGGAACGACGCCTCCATGTCGAGGAGATGCCGCACCGTCGCGTCGCCGAAGGCACCGCGGGCCGCGTCGGGGACGTAGCGGTCGACCCGCGCGTCGAGGTCGAGGCGGTCGGCGCCCACGAGGGCGCCGGCGAGCAGTCCGGTGATCGACTTGGTGACGCTGAACATCAGGTGCGGCTCGTCGTCGCGCACACCGGGCGCGAGCCATTCGAGCGCGACGGCGTCGCCCTGCACCGCCACGAGCGCATCGGTCTGCGTCGCCGCGAGATACTCGCCGAGCACCCGCTCGCCCGCGGTCGCGGCGAAGGTCAGCTCGAGCAGGTTGCCCGCCGGCGCGAAGGCGAGCGCACGAGGATGGTGCCCGTGGCGGATGCGCGCCGTCGGGATCAGCTCGCGGACGTGGCGGAACGACCACCGCGGGTGCGGCGGCTGCATCCACGTCTCGAGGGTCGGGCGCTCCATGCGGTGAGTATGGATGACGTGGCGAGTTGCGGACTGGGCGGGGGTGTGGGGGCGGGGGGG
>JAUMCA010000010.1:13507-15310 GCA_032119475.1 Thermoleophilia bacterium
GGCATGTCGCGGAATGGTCTGACCCCTTCGCGACACCGTTGGACCGCCGCCGCCCCGACCCATCGTCGTATCCTCCCCGCGTGGCCGATCTCAACGTCATCCCCGACCTGGCCGCCGAGACACCCGCCTGGCTGTCCTTGGCCGCCACCGCCGTCGGCGCGCTGCAGGGCGGCCTGCTCGGCCGCCAGCACGCGCCGCGGATCGACATCGCCGGCGCCGCCGTGCTGGCTCTGCTGCTGGGCTTCGGCGGCGGCGTGATCCGCGACATCCTGATCGGCAACACGCCGCCCGAGGCGCTGCGGCAGTGGGAGTACATCGCCGTCGTCGCGATCGCGTTCGGCATCATCCTGCTCGCCGGGCGCTTCATCTCGCGGTTCCGCTGGACGCTGTTCGTCCTCGACGCGCTGACGATGGGCCTGTTCGCGGCGGTCGGCGCGCAGTACGCGATCGACTTCCGGCTGCCGGAGCTGACGGCGATCCTCGTCGGGTCGTTCGCGGCGGTCGGCGGCGGCATCGCCGCATCGCTGCTCCTACGCGAGACGCCGGTCGTGATGCGGCCGGGCCCGCCGTACGCGATCGCGGCCGTCTGCGGGGCCATCGCATTCGTCCTGCTCGACGGCGTCAACGGGGGGCTCGCCTCGCTCGCCTGCGTCGTCGTGGTGTTCGCCGTCCGCATCGTGGCTGAGCGAGCGGGCCTGCGGACGTCGCCCGTGCGGCCGCTCGACTAGCCCGACGGGCGCATGCCCCGGATCACGCCCACCCCGGTCAGGTAGACGCGCTCCTCGTCCGCGACGAGCGGCGAGTACTTGCCGCCCTTGATGTCCCAGACGATCTCCTGCGTCGCGATGTCGATCGCGTACGTGTGGTCGGGACCGGCCTTGGCCCCGCGGACGCCGTTCTGCCCGCAGCGCGAGCACGTGGAGTAGTAGAGGAGACCGTCCATCACGGTGGGCGCGCCGTGCACTGCGCCGGCCACCTCGCGCCGCCAGGTCTCCGCTCCCGTCGCCGCGTCGTAGGCGATCACGTAGCCGTCGTAGGTGCCGATGTAGACGACGCCCTCCGCGACGGCGGCCGCCGTGTAGACGTAGGTGCCGGCCTCCTGGGCCCACAGGAGGTTGCCGGTCTTCGCCCCGAACGCGTACATCCAGCCGTCGGTGTTGCCGATGTAGATGCGCCCGTAGGCGACGGTCGGCGTCGCGTAGAAGTACTCGCGGCCGCTGCCGAGGCGCTCGTTGCTCCGGGCCTGCCAGTTGACCTCGCCGGTCGCGGCGTCCAGCTGATACAGCGACCCGCCGTTCGTGCCGATCACGATCGCCGGCTGCCCCGTTTCGGTCAGCGTGCCGTCGACCCAGGAGGCGGACGACACGATCTGCGCGTCGCCCTCGGTCGACCAGCGCACGTCGCCGGTGATGGCGTCGAGCGCGTAGATCGTGGCGTCCCACGCACCGACGTAGACGGTGCCGTCGACCACCAGAGGCGATGACTCGACCGGCGACATCGGGCGGCGCCACCGCTCCGCGCCGCTGGCGGCATCCCACGCGACGACGAAGCCGCCGTCGCCCGGCTGTCCCTTCGGGCAGGGGTAGGTGGCGAGGAACGTGGCGTAGACGACGCCGTCCGCCACGGCGGGTGACGCCGCCGAGCAGTGGCCCGTGTCCTTCTCCCAGATCACCTTGCCGGTCGCCGTGTCGACCGCGTAGAAGCGCCCGCGCAGCTGCCCCACGAACAGGCGGCCGTCGGCGACGGCGGGCGGGAACTCCAGCAGGCTGCGCGACCCGAACAGCCACTCCTGCGTGAACGGCG
>JAUMCA010000011.1:0-23111 GCA_032119475.1 Thermoleophilia bacterium
AGCGGGCGCGGCGATGCGCGCCTCGCCGCCCGACACGGCCACGCGCGGTGGCTCGACGGGCGGCACGGCCGCGCGCACGCGAACGGGCGAGCGGACATCGGTGTCGACCACCGGGACGACATCGACTCCACCGCCCACGACCATCGCGCCGATGGCGACGCCAGCGGCGACCTTGACCCCGATGCCCGTCGCGGCAGCCGCAGCGGCCCCGCCACCGGCGGCGGCCGCGGCGACCACGCCGCCGGCCGCGAAGCCGGGGATCGACTCGCCGAGACGCGCGGCAATGCCGTCGAGCGGCAGGGCGCCGTTGACCGCGAGCTCCTCGGGCGCGCGCAGGCGACGCGACGCGGCGCGGCAGCTGCGACAGGCGAGGAGGTGCGCGCGCTCGCGCGCCGTCACGGCGTCGGCGGCAAGCGCCTCGCGCACGTCGATGCAGGCTCCGACGGCCTCGGCCGTGGAGGCGGCGACGAGCGCCTTGCGGGCGCGGTAGACGAGCGCGTCGACGCCCTGGGGCGTCGAGTCGAGGATGTCCGCCGTCTCGATCGCCGAGAGACCGACCCACTCGCGCAGCACCATCGCCTCGCGCTGCTGCTCCGGCAGGGAGGCGAGCAGCGCCACCGCCTGATCGAAGTCGTCACGGCCCTCGACCTGCTCCACCACCGACTGCGAGGGGTCGGCATGCCACTCGCCGAGCTCCTCGACCGGGCCGCGGCGCTTCGCCATCGCGATGCGCGTCAGGCACTCGTTGCGGAGGATCCGGAACAGCCAGGCCCGCGGCTCGAAGACGCGCTCGCCCTCCAGCAGCACGCGATGGGCGGACAGGAAGGTCGACTGAACGGCATCCTCGGCGTCCTCGAGTCGGCCGAGCCGGTGCCACGCGAAGCGCAGGAGCTCAGCCGCGTGCGCCTTGTACAGGTGCGCGATCTGGGCGTCCTCGACGGAACGGCGCAGGGGAATCGCTACGGCCACGCCGCAGAGTCTACGCCTGTTGCGCGCACGCGTGCTGCGGATTTGCTGAACGTCGGCTGAGAGCTCCCCGCAGCCGACTGGTTGGAAGCGGACGCCGGAGACGCCCTACACTCGTCGGACCGCGACGAGGGGGAACGATGGAGAGCTGGCGCAGCAAGAAGACGCTGATCCTGAGCCGCACGGACATGATGGGGCTCGTGACGCCCGCCGAGTACGTGGCCGGGGTCGAGCAGGCGTACCGCATGCACGGTGAGGGCCGCTTCTACATGGACCCGAAGGGGCACATCGTGCTCGACAAGTACCCGGGTGAGTGGGAGGCGATGCCGTCCTACATCGAGGAGCCCGAGGCCGCCGCCTGCAAGTGGGTCTCGATCCGCGAGAACAACCGCGACAAGTACGACCTGCCGACCGTCTTCTCGATCCTCATCTACACCGATCCCGAGACCGGCTTCCCGCTGGCGATCTGCGACGGCTCGTACCACACGGTGCAGCGCACCGGTGCCTCGGCCGCCGTCTCGGCGAAGTGGATGGCGCGCGCCGACTCGAAGGTGCTGGCGATCGTCGGCGCCGGCAACATGGCCGAGGGCGCCCTCGAGACCTGCGACACCGTCTTCGCCTGGGACGAGGTCCGCGTCTGGAGCCGCCGCGAGTCCACGCTCGACCACTTCCGCTCCGTCATGGAGCCGAAGCTCGAGGGGCGCTACCCGATCCGCACGTCGACCGACCTCGAGTCCACGGTGCGCGGCGCCGACGTCGTCGTCACGATCACGCCCGCCCGCGAGCCGGTGGTGAAGAGGGAGTGGATCTCCCCGGGCACCCACATCGCCGCGGTCGGCGCCGACAAGGACGGCGACCAGGAGCTCGAGAGCAGCCTGCTCGTGGGGGCGCGCGTCTTCGTCGACGACATCCGCCAGTGCCGCACGGACGGCGAGATCAACGTCCCGCTCAAGGAGGGCGTGATCACGGAGGACGATCTCGCCGGCGAGATCGGCGAGGTCGTCACCGGCAAGACGCCCGGCCGCACCTCCGACGACGAGATCACGATCTTCGATTCGACCGGCATCGCGCTGCAGGACTCGGCGATCGTGCCGCTCGAGTACCAGCGTGCGCTCGAGGCCGGCGTCGGCATAGAGAAGAAGATGATCTCGACGTGAGGCGGTGAGGGAACCTCATCGTTCGAACCGTCGCGAACACCGTATTCGTCGGTGGCACCGACGCTATAGAGACGCGTCGGGGAGCCTAGAGTTGACGCGTGTTGAGCAGGCGTGCGGCTGCTTTCGACTTGTCGGGTTTTCTGATCGTGATCGTTTTGCTTGTTGTCGGGCCGGTCGTGGTTGCGCTCCTGGGAGTAAATGTGATGAGCCAGGTGCCGGCTTTCTTCAAGCGGATCGAGCATTGAGCGGTTCGCCTTTTCGTCTTCTTGTCTGTCTTGATGGTGCATGTCCCACGCACAAGGGTAGGCTTTTTCACTAGCCGATTGCCTGTAGTGGTCTTCGGAGTTTGGAGCGTGGCGGAGAAGAGGATGCTGGTCACGTCGGCAGGCACATTGGTGATCGCGTATGAGGTCGGCTGAGAGGTCGTACCCGTTCGCGAACCGCGAATCTGATTGCCCTTGAGCGCGGTTGGCGCTCGCGTGCCTGGCGCGGAGCGGTCGGGGGTTGTCCCGGTCGAGCCGCCGGGAACATCGTTCGGTGGGGTGGTATCTGGCTGAGAATCGAGCAGCACGCTGGTAGGCACCGTTGACCAGGCCAATCCATTGCCGAGTTGGCCGTCGCCGTTGTATCCCCAGCATTTGATGGTGCCGCCGGTGATCAGCGCGCACGAGTGGTTGCCGCCTGGGCTAATTGCCGTCGCGTTGGTCAGGTTCGAGACGGCAACCAGCACGCTCGAGTGGGTGGTGGTGCCATTGCCGAGCTGGCCGAAGCCGTTACGTCCCAGGCATTTGAAGGTGCCGCCGGTGATCAGCGTGCACCAGAAGCCGTAGCCCATGTTGATGGTCGAGGCGCTGGTGAGGTTCGGGACGTCAACCGGGGTACTCGAGTTGGTGGTGGTGCCATCGCCGAGCTGGCCGTAGTCGTTTTCTCCCCAGCATTTGATGGTGCCACCGGTCATTAGCGCACACGAGCTGGTTCGTTGCGCGCCGATTGCCATCGCGTTGGTCAGGTTCGAGACGGCAACCGGGGTACTCGAGTTGGTGGTGCCGTCGCCGAGCTCGCCGTAGTAGTTGGCTCCCCAGCATTTGACGGTGCCGCCGGTGATCAACGCGCACGCGTGGTAATAGCCTGCGCTGATTGCCGTCGCGTTGGTCAGGCTCGAGACATCAACTGGCACGTTCGAGTCGGCGTAGCTGCCATTGCCGAGCGCAAAGGAGCCGCCGTCTCCCCAGCATTTGACCGTTCCGCCGGTGATCAGCGCGCACGTGTGGAAGAGGCCCGCGCTGATTGCCGTCACGTTGGTCAGGCTCGAGACGGCAACCGGCACGTTCGAGTTGGCGGTGGTGCCGTCGCCGAGTTGGCCGTCGCCGTTGAGTCCCCAGCATTTGACGGTGCCGCCGGTGATCAGCGCGCACGTGTGGCGGCCGCCTGCGCTGATTGACATCGCGTTGGTCAGGTTCGAGACGGCGACAGGCACACTCGAGCCGGCGTTGGTGCCAGTGCCGAGCTGGCCGAAGTCGTTGGCTCCCCAGCATTTCACGGTGCCGCCGGTGATCAGCGCGCATCCGTGACTCAGGCCCGAGCTGATTGCCGCGACGTTGGTCAAGTTCGGGACATCGATTGGCACGTTTGAGTTGGCGGTGGTGTCATTGCCGAGCTGGCCGGAATCGTTGGCTCCCCAGCACTTGACGGTGCCGCCGGCAACCAGTGCGCACGAGTGGCTGCTGCCTGAGCTGATTGCCGTCGCGTTGGCCATGTTCGAGACGGCGACCGGCACGTTCGAGGTGGTGGTGGTGCCGTCGCCGAGCTGGCCGGTGGCGTTGTATCCCCAGCATTTGACGGTGCCGCCGGTGATTAGTGCGCACGCGTGGTCAGAGCCGGTGCTGATTGCCGTCGCGTTGGTCAGATTCGAAACGGCGACCGGCACACTCGAGTCGGTGGTGGTGCCGTCGCCGAGCTGGCCGGAGCCATTGGATCCCCAACACTTGGCGGTGCCACCGGTGATCAGCGCGCACGCGTGGAAAAAGCCGGTGCTGATTGCCGTCGCGTTGGTCAGATTCGAGACGGCCACCGGCACACTCGAGGTGGTGGTGGTGCCGTCGCCGAGCTGGCCGGAGCCATTGGATCCCCAACACTTGGCGGTGCCACCGGTGATCAGCGCGCACGAGTAGCCGCTGCCTACGCTGATTGCCCTCACGCTGGTGAGGTTTGAGACGGCGACCGGCACGTTCGAGTTGGTGGTGGTGCCATTGCCGAGCTGGCCGCCGTCGTTGGATCCCCAGCATTTGACGGTGCCGCCGGTGATCAGCGCGCACGAGTGGCTGCCGCTTGAGCTGATTGCCGTCGCGTTGGTCAGGTTCGAAACGGCGACCGGCACACTCGAGTCGGTGGTGGTGCCATTGCCGAGCTGGCCGGAGCCATTGGATCCCCAACACTTGGCGGTGCCACTGGTGATCAGCGCACACGAGTAGCCGCTGCCTGAGCTGATTGATTCGGCGGTGGATGCTTTGGCGCCACCGGTCCCCAGCCCGATCGGCAGCGATAGCGCGGCGACCAAGCCCACCAGCGCCACCTGCCACCGACCCTGCCAACCGGTCATGTTCATCCGCATTTTGCCTCTTCCTCGGGAAACGCCAACCGCTACCCGGTGACCGGTTCGGGGCGCGCGGCCACCGTCACCTGCCTGCTGAAGCTGGCGATCGCCCCCGACGGCGCGTGCGCGGTGGTGGTGATGACCCAGGTGCCCGGGCCCAGGGGCAAGGTGCATGCGTAGGTGCCGGCGCGACGGTTGACGGTGCACGTGCCCGTGGCCGTGCGTCCGTCGGGGCGTGACGTCGCCTGCTGGGTGACGCGGGTGGCACCCGTGGGAACTGCGCCCGTGGCGAGGCAGGTGATTCCGACGCACGGCACCGTGCCCGTCAACGTCGCCGCCGCCGTGGCGGTCCCTGTGGGTGTGGAGGCCGCTGTGCCCGACGCGGGCGCTGTGGGCGCTGTGGCCGCTGCCGGTGCTGCGGCGACTGACGCGAGCGCCGCGTTCGCGTCAAGCCGACCGCCGGTCGCCACCTTCCCCTCGAGCGACGCCATGGGCACTGCGGTGGACAGCAGGGCCCGCTTCAGCTGGGCCGCGGTCAGCGTGGGGTTCTTGGCCAGCAGCAGGGCGGCGGCGCCGGCGACCTGCGGCGCTGCCATGGACGTCCCGCTCTGGAAGCCGTAGCTCCCGCCCGCCGGCTGGTCGACGATGCACCTGACCACCGGATTGACGATGCTGGCCTCACCCCCGGCGCGAGCGGGATCGCCCGTCGCACGCACCACGGCGAACATCAGCTGCACCTCGTTCGCACCGCGCAGCGCGGAAAGGTCGACCTGCCACTTCTCGAACCCGCCGCGGGTGTCGCCGGAGATCACGCCCGCGAGGACCGGCGTGCTCGGAGCGCGGTCCGTGAAGTAGTGGAGCTGCAACTGCTCACGGCCGGTGACGAGATCGACCGCGACGTAGGCCTCCATCCGGCACGAGCGGCCGGGGGGGTCGAAGTTACCGGGCGCCTCGATGGTCCAGACTTCGAAATCGTCACCGATCGGCGCACCCTGACCCTCCTCGGCGACGAGATCGAGGTAGTCCAAGCCGTTGCGCAGCTGCTCCACCGTCCACTGCCCGTCCGGGTCCTGCGTCCAACCCGTGGGGCGCGGCGGCGTCGCGGCGTCCGGCTCGATCGCCGGCGCGAACGCGGTGGTGAAGTTGGGCACCGTGCTCAGGATGTCGACGCCCGGTGCGGCGATGTCGACAGACGTCGCCCCGTAGTTGGAGAACGAGGCCAGACCGCCGTTCGCGTCGATGGCGGCCACGCACAGCACGTTGGGCAGCGCGACGTTGCACGGGTACCGCGGCGTCTCGTCGTTGTCGTTGCCGTCGTTGCCGGCGGCGACGACGTACAGGCTGTCTGGGTGCCGCCGGACGGCATCCGTGAACGGCTGGCCGTTGCCGAGGCTCGAGATGCTCACGTTCACCACACGCGCCTCGCCACCCGCGTACGCCATGCCCTCAGCGGTGTACCCGCACGAGCCGTCGAAGTCGCACGAACGCACCGGCGTCATGCCCACGGACCAGTTGACCCCCGCCACACCGAGCCCGTTGTCGCCGACGGCGCCGACGGTACCGGCCACATGCGAGCCGTGGCTGTTGACATCGTCGAACGCGAGCGGGTCGATCGCGCCCTCGGCATCGGGCACGAAGTTCCGCCCGCCCGCGGCGCGGAGATTGGCTGCGAGGTCCGGATGGCCCATCGTGATCCCGGTGTCGACGACCGCCACCGACCCGCTGGACGACCCCTGCGTGGTAGCCCACGCGCCCAGCGCGCCCAGATCCACGCCGGCGAGCCCGGCGAACGGCGGCGAGGCCTGCACCTGCTGGCCGGTGTTGCTGAGGCCCCAGAGATCGGGGAAGAGCGGATCGTCGGGCATGACCTCCGTGGTCGCCGGCAGGTCGGCGACCGCCCAGACGACCTCTTCGGCGCCGGCGAGCCTGCGCGCGACCCTGCCCGGGCTGGCGCCCTCGTCGACCGGGACCCGCCACACATGCGGGAGCCCCTTCACCCTTCGTGCCGCTCCTGGCTCGGCACCCGCAGCGTCGAGGGCCTCCCGGCGCTCGGGCGGCGACACACCGCGCCCCTCGAACTTCACCAGGACGGAGTCCACCCGGTCGCGCACGCCGTTCGGGGTCGCGACCTGGTCCTGCTCCGTCGAGAAGACGATGACGTCGGCCCACGACGAACGCACGTTGGCGCGCTCAGACGCCCGGGACCCCGTTCCGCCCTCTCCGGCGGACGGCGCGGGCGTGACGGCCATGGCGACGCCGGACGCCGTGATGGCGACGGAGGCGCAGGCGATGAGCACGGATAGGCGGGTGACGCGACGCATGGACTGCTCCCGTAGACGACCGACAATCACGGTAAACGGATTCTTCGCCGCCGATGCGTCGCAGCGGGGCTAGCCCCGCTGCGTGCTCCCGGCATTTGAAGGTGACTCGCATCCGTGGGAGCGTGAACTCATGTACGCGAGCTCCGCCGCCTCGCCGACGCGCATCGCCGTGACCGTCGCGCCTGTCTCGCGCGCCGTCCCACGGGCCTCGGAATCCACCGCGTGGACGCCGGATGGATCCGAAGGCGGGCGACCAGACACTGGCCGAGTCGTGGTACCGGAAGGCCGCCGACCTCGGCGATCCGGATGCGATGGAGGCGCTGGAGCGCCTGCAGCCTGATCCCACACCCGCCGCCGTCTGCGATGATCGCGCGGCTTGTCCACGGCGGGGCGAACCGGAAGGGAGCGTTACATGCGGCAGCACACGGTGCGGGCGATCGGCAGCCTGATCGCGGTCGGCGCGATCCTGATGGGCGCGGCCGCCGCCGGTGCGCAACCCGCGGCCTGGACCACTCCGGCACCCGACCCCGCAGCGCCCGCGCAGGCCGTGCGGGAGATCCTCGCCACCGGCGTCCTCGACCCGACGCCCGCCGAGTGGTCGCCGCAGGGCACCGTGATCGCGCAGACCGGGTTCGATCCGCAGATCGACGGCTTCGAGTTCATGAACTACTCCGACTACGCCGACGGCTTCCCGAACGTCGCCAACGCGATCTTCTTCGACGTGCCCGTCGAGGACCCGGTCGGCCTGACCGCGGACGACATGCGCGCGCTGTTCGGCAACGAGGCGTGCACGAACCGCGTCGGCCCGTGCATCCCGACGCTCGTCGCTGAGGCGGCGCGCGAGGCCTACAACGAGGCGATGAACGGCGGGCACTGCTTCGGCATCGCCGGCACCGCGTCGCAGGTCTTCAACAAGGACCTCTCGCTGACGGCCATCGGCAGCGGCTACCGACCGCCGTACCGCACGCCATGGTCATCGACCCTGACCCGGACGATCGCGCGCAACTTCGCCTGGCAGTTCGTCAACGACCCGACCCCGTACACGTTCTCGCCGTCGGCAGCGATCGCAGAGCTGCGCGCGGGCCTGAAGCCCGGCGCGGCCCCGTACGTGATGACGATCTACGAGACGCCGCCCGCCCAGGGCGGTCATGCGATCACCCCCATCGCCCTCCACGACCGGGGCAACGGCCTCTACGACGTCGCAGTCTGGGACAACAACTTCCCCGGCCGCGTCCGCGCAGTGCATATCGACACCAAGGCCAACGGGGGCAGCGGGTCGATGGAGTACCAGATGTCCGCGATCCCGGGCCAGCCCGCCTCGATGGCCAGCGGCGACGTCGGTCTGATCCCGGCGACGAAGCTGCTCGGCCCCCAGCCCTGCGCGTTCTGCGGCTCGGCCGCGGGTACCACGATCACCGTCGATGCCGTCACCATCCCCGCCGGCGGCAGCGTCGTCGCGAAGGTCGTCGGGCTCGACGGCACGCCCATCAAGGGCCTCGATGAGTTCCCCGCGATCGACCCGCCCGACGACGGCATGCAGACGTTCCCGATCTGGAACGTGCCAGCGGGCACGCCCTTCCAGGTCATCCTGAGCACCAAGGGCATCACGAGCACCGTCGTGATGTCCGTCACCGCGCAGGCGGGCAACGGCACGTGGATCGCCTCGAACCTCGCGGTCCGCCCGAAGTCACGCGACGTGATCACGGTGCACCCCGAGCGCCACTCGCTCGCATTCACCTCCACGACGGGCACCGACCCGACCCTGGCCGTCATCGACAACGAGGACAGCGCGGGCACGGGCACCGCGTACCAGGTCGAAATGCGCAAGATCCGCCTCAACGCACGGCGCACGGCGGAGCTCGACCTCGACTTCGCCGCCGAGGAGGCGATCCTCACCACCGACCAGCGCCGCACGAACCGCATCAACGTCGCCGCCACGCTCGAGAGCGGGACCACCGCGGGCACCCTCTACGCGTGGGCGGAGGCGCCGCCGCGGGGCTTCGACCTGACGGTCGACTTCGCGCAGTGGACGGCGACGGCTCCGACGGCGATCGACGGCTGGCTGACCACCCCCGCCGGTGAGCGTCGCGAGCTCACGTGGCGCACGCGGATCGCGTCGCCGGGATCCGCGCAGACGACCGGCTCCACGATGACGTCCGGCGGCAATGGCGGCGCGGGCGGCAACGCCGGGGGGTTCGGCTAGGCGTCAGCGCCCCCGGCGGGTCCGGATCCGCCGGCTCCGTCAGACCGCTACGGCTCGAGGTGGGCGGGGAAGCCCGGGGCGCGCAGGTCGGTCTGGCAGGCGTCCTCGAGCAGCTTCACGATCATCGGGCTCTCGGCGTCGCCGCCGTACTGCGCCTTGCCGCGGATGTAGGTCTGGCGCACGAGGCTCGCGAGCTCGACCGGCACGTCGTACTCGCGGCTCATCTGGTCGATGAAGCCGAGGTCCTTCAGCGCGAGGTCGAAGGTGAAGTCGATCTGGTACGAGCCGTTGAGGACGAGCTGCCCCTCCGTCTCGTGGACGAACGAGTTGCCGCTGGAGGCCTGGATGACCTCCCACGCCGTCTTGAGGTCGATGCCGCCCTTCTTCGCGAGCATCAGCGCCTCGCCGTCCGCGACGAGGTGGATGAAGGCGAGCATGTTCGTGATCGCCTTGATCTTCGACGCCTGCCCGACGACGCCGACGTGGAAGATCCGGTTGCCGATCACCTCGAACAGCTCCATGTGGTCGGCGACGGCGGCCGCGTCGCCGCCGAGGATGACGGTGATCTCGCCGCTGCGCGCGAGGTGCACGCCGCCGGTGACCGGCGCCTCGATCGCGCGGATGCCCGCGGCCTCGGCGCGCTGGCCGAGCTCGACGATCAGGTCGTAGTCGTTCGTCGAGTTGTCGATCCACGTCGAGCCCTGCGTCATCGCCGGGATGATCTCCGCGAAGACCGCCTCGATCGCCTTCGTCGAGGGCAGGCAGGTGAACACCGCGTCCCGACCGGCGGCCGCGTCGGCGGCGCTGTCGGCGAAGCGCGCACCCGCGGCGACGAGGGCGTCGCCCGACGCGCAGTTGAGATCGAAGACGGCGACCTCGTGCCCCGCCTTCACGAGGTTCATGGCGATGTGCTCGCCGAGGTTGCCGAGGCCGATGTAGGCGAGCTTCACGGGTAGTGCTCCTCCTGGAGTTCCCCGTAGACCGGATCGAGGTGCAACGCCGTCCCCGTGTACGGGTTGGCACGCGCGACGTCCTCGTCGAGCTCGACGCCGAGCCCGGGCGCCGTCGGGATGACGATGTGGCCGTCCTCGAAGCCCATCTTCGTCTTGAGGATCTCGGCGTGGAAGCCGCCCCAGTCGCGGATGCTCTCGATGATCAGGAAGTTCGGCGAGCAGGCCGCGATCTGCACGTTGGCCGCGCCGACGAGCGGGCCGCAGTAGAGGTGCGGGGCGATCTGCGCGTAGTGCGTCTCGGCCATGCCGGCGATCTTCTTCGCCTCGAGGATGCCGCCGACGCGGCCGAGGTTCATCTGCAGGATCGACGCGGCGCCCGTCCGCAGCACGCGCGCGAACTCGTACTTCGTGGTCAGGCGCTCACCCGTCGCGATCGGGATCGACGTGGCGTGCGCGACGCGCGCCATCTCCTCCGGCATGTCCGGCGGCGTCGGCTCCTCGAACCACAGCGGCTCGAACTGCTCGAGGCGCTTCGCCATGCGGATGGCGCCGCTCGTGGTGAACTGGCCGTGCGTGCCGAACAGCATGTCGACCGAGGGCCCGACCGCCTCGCGGATCTGCCGGACGAAGCGCTCGCAGCGCTCCAGCGCCTCGACCGACGGGTTGCGCGGGTCGAGCGTCGAGTAGCGGCCGGCCGGGTCGAACTTGACCGCGGTGAAGCCCTTCTCCACGTTCTCCACCGCGCGCTGCGTCGACAGATCAGGGTCGTGGTAGACGTCGACCTCGTCGCCGGGCTCGGCGTAGATGTACGTGTACGCGCGCAGCCGCTCGCGGACCCGCCCGCCGAGCAGGTCGTAGACGGGCTTGCCGGCGGACTTCCCGATGATGTCCCACAGCGCCATCTCGATCCCGCTGAAGACGCCCATCACCGTCACGTCCGGGCGGAACGTGAAGCCGGCGCCGTAGACCTCGCGCCACATCGTCTCGATGCGGTGTGGGTCCATGCCGACGATGCGGCGCTCCATCACGTCGTCGATCGCCTTGACGATGACGTCGGGGCCGAACGTCGCGACGTAGCACTCGCCATAGCCGACGATGCCGTCGTCCGTGACGATCTTCACGAAGATGAAGTAGTTGCCGCCCTCGTGCGGCGGCGGGTTGCCGACGACGAACGTCTCCCAGGAGGCCACCTTCATCCGAACACCACCACGTTGCGGAGCGCCTCGCCGCGCTTGACGGCGGCGACGGCCTCGTTGATCTCCTCGAGCGGATAGCGCTTGGTCACCAGCTCATCGAGCTTGAGCCGGCCGTCGCGATACAGGCCGACCAGGTGCGGGATGTCCACGGGCACCTTCGCGGAGCCCATCTTGCTGCCGACGATCCGCTGCGAGTCGGCGGCGACCCACGAGGGGTCAAAGGTCGTCGTGACGCCGCTCGGCGGCATGCCGACGATGACCGTCTCGCCGCCCTTGCCCATCAACCCGATGCCCTGCTCGATCGCGGCGCCCACGCCGACGGAGACGAGCACGTGCTCCGCCATCCGGCCGTTCGTCAGCGCGCGCACCTCCGCGGCGACGTCCTGCGTCGCGGAGTTGACGACGTGCGTCGCGCCGAACGTGCGCGCCGCCTCGAGCTTCGCGTCGTTGACGTCGACGGCGATCAGGGGGTTCGCGCCGGACAGCGCGGCGCCCTGGATGCAGTTGAGCCCGACACCGCCGGTGCCGATCACCACCGCGCTCTCGCCGGGCGAGATCGTCGTCGTGTTGATCGCCGCGCCCACGCCGGTGATGACGCCGCAGCCGAGCAGCGATGCGACGGCGAAGTCGACGTCCCTGTCCATGACCGCGATCTGCGAGTGGTGCACGAGCACCTGCTCGGCGAACGACCCGACGTTCATCATCTGCGCCACCGGCGCACCCGACGCGTCGTGGATGGGCTGCCGCTCCGACAGGGGCAGCGTCGCCTCGCACATCACGCGGTCGCCGCGACTGCAGTAGAAGCACTGGCCGCAGGAGCGGATCAGCGTGACGACGACGTGGTCGCCGACCTGCACGCCGGGCGTCTCCGGACCAACGGCCGCCACGATGCCGGCGGCCTCGTGGCCGTACAGCGCGGGCAGCTCCCCGCCCCAGCCGCCCTCCATGTAGGTGATGTCCGAATGGCAGATCGCGCAGGCCTTGACGTCCACGAGCAGCTCGCCGGCCTGGGGCGCCTCGAGCGTGAGCTCCTCGATGACGAGGGGCGCGCCGAACGTGCGGCACACCGCGGCCTTCACGTGCTGCTCCGAACTGCGCGCATGGGGACCTCCGGGGACGAGTCCGGCGGAGACTACCCCATGCCCCAGCCGCAGCAGGCGGACAGCGTGCGCGCTGCGCGCCGCGGGCGCCGGCGCGCTTCCGCGCCGAGCACGGAGCAGCCCGAGAGCGTCAGCGATCGGGCGTTTGCCGCTCCGTGCTCACATTTCGGCGACAGCCTGCTCGCGGTCCCGTTCCGGCCTACGGCGTCGTCATCGCGCCGTCGACCGTCAGCACGGCGCCGGTCATGAACGGCGGGGCGTCGGACAGGGCCCAGGCGGCGACGTCGGCGATCTCGCCGGGCTCGCCGAAGCGGCCGACGGGCATGCGGTCGAGGAAGTTCTCCGGGTCGCCGCCGGCGGCGCGGACGGCGTCGCGGATGTCCGCCATCATGCGCGTCTCCGTCGGCCCCGGGCAGAGGCAGTTGACGCGGATGCCGGCCGGGGCGACCTCGAGGGCGACGCCCTGCGAGAGGCCGACCACCGCATGCTTCGACGCGACGTAGGCCGATAGGCCCGGCACGCCGCGGACGCCCGCCTGCGAGGCGGTGTTGAGGATCGCGCCCGAGCCCTGCGTGCGCATGACCGGGACGACGTGCTTGAGGCCGAGGAACATCCCGTACACGTTCACCTCGAGCACCTTCGCGAACGTCTCGACCGGGTAGTCCTCGACGCCGGCGATCACGCCCTCGATCCCCGCGTTGTTGAAGAAGGCGTCGATGCGGCCGTAGCGCTCGATCGCGGCCGCGACGTACGCCGCGACGTCGGCCTCGTTCGAGACGTCCGCGGCGATCGCGCTGGCCGGCTTGCCGATCCGGTCGGCGGCGGCCTCGGCGGCCTCGCCGTCGCGGTCGACGATGAGGACCGCGAACCCGCGCTCCGCGAGCCGGGCCGCCGTCTCCGCCCCGATGCCACCGGCGCCGCCGGTGATCACCGCTGCGCGCACTGCCTCTGCCATCGTCTCCTCCTCCCGCGCCCTCTCGGCGCACGGCGGCAGGCTACCGCCGAATCCTCCGCCGACCAAATGCTTCTGCGTTCGGGGTCAGCGGGTCGCCACGGCCACGGCGTCGATCTCGCACAGCATCCCGTCGAACAGGAGCGCGGTCGACACGGCGGTCGTGGCGGGGAAGGGCGGCGAGAGCGTCTCCGCGCGCACCGCGCGCCAGGCGTCGAGGAACGCCGGATCCGTGAGGTACACCGTGATCTTGACCAGCGTGTCGAGCCCGGCACCCGCCGCGCGCAGCGACGCGTCGAGGTTCGCCAGCGCGAGGCGCAGCTGCGCCTCGATGCCGTCCACCAGCTCGCCGCCGGCGTCGAAGCCGCCCTGGCCCGACGTGAAGACGAGATCGCCGACGCGCACCGCCTGGCTGTACGGCGCTCCCTCGGCCCACGCGAACGGCGGATCGGGGATGACCCGCTCCACCGTCACGCCTCCGTGCGCGTGCGGAGGTGGTTGTCGATCACGTCCCGCGCCTCGGCCGGATCGTGCTGCGCGTGCTGCTGGTAGTACCCCTTGCGGCTGATCCGGTACTGCCCGACCTTGGCGAGGTCCGCCAGCATCTCGGCCTGCTTGACCGCCATCACGTTCGGGTTGAGGATCGGCATCGCGGGGATGTCGGCGAGCCCCTCGAGCTGCGCCTTCTCGTAGCAGGCGGCGATGATCGTGCAGCCGAGCACGATCGCCTCGGCGTCGTCCTCCTCCATCACGGCCGCGCACTTCGCCGCGGCGTCGCGCGCGACGGCAGCCGGATCCTTGACCATGTCGTCGACGAACCAGTCGATCGCCCGGACGGAGCGGCAGTTCGGCCACGCCCCGTACTTGCGGACCATGTCCTCCAGCTCGGGGACGGCCTTGCGGTGGTCGGTGACGACGCTGAAGCGCTGGCCGAACGGGCGGACGTTGCCGATGCACGCCTCCAGCGGGCCGACGACCGGCATCGACGTGATCTCCCGCGCGACCGTCAGGCCCGGGTCGTAGCAGCAGCCGATCACGAACGCATCGAAGCCGTCCTCCTCCGCCTCGAGGATCGTGCGGAACAGCTCCGTCTCGACGAGGTGCTTCGGCAGGTAGTAGTCGATGTTCCGCGGGCAGCCGTCGAGGTGGATGCTCTCGACGGTCGTGCCCTCGCGGAGGTAGGGGCGCAGCGTCTCGAGGACGAGGTCGTCGAACTGATCCGTCCCGAACGGATTGCAGAAGCAGATGCGCGTCATGGTCGTGGGCCTCCTAGGCCGTCGGGTTCTCGAACCACGTTCGCAGATGGAAGTCGTCGCTGGTGTCGAGCGCAACCCGCTTGTTCGCGAGGTACTCCCGCAGGCCGGCGAGCCCGAGCTCGCGGCCGATGCCGCTCTCCTTCCACCCGCCGAACGGCGTCTCCGACTGCCGGATGTAGTGGGTGTTGATCCAGATGTCGCCGAACTCGAGGCGCTTGACCATCTTGATGGCCCGCGAGATGTCCGCGGTCCAGACGCTGCCGCCGAGCCCGTAGCGGGTGGAGTTGGCGATCTCGAGCATGTGCTCCGCGTCGCGGGCGCGGAAGACGACCACGACCGGGCCGAAGACCTCGGTGCACGCGACCTCCGCGTCCATCGGCAGGTCGGCGACGATCGTGGGCGGGCAGTACCGCCCTTCCAGCTTCCCGCCGAGCAGGAAGCGGCCGCCGTCCCGCTCGACCGTGTCGAGGAACGCCTGCACCCGCTCCGCCTGGCGGTCGGAGACGAGCGGCGCGAGCAGCGTCGCGTCGTCGAGCGGGTCGCCGGCGGGCATCCGCTCCGCCCGCGCGATCAGGCCCGCGACGAACTCGTCGTAGAAGGCGTCCTCGACGATGATCCGCGTCGCGGCCGTGCACGACTGCCCGCCGTAGATGAACGAGCCGTACGCCAGCGCGTCGAGGCACTTGTCGCGGTAGCAGTCCGCGAAGACGAGGCAGGGGGCCTTGCCGCCGCACTCCAGCGAGACCCGCTTGAGCGACCGCGCGGCCACCTCGGCGATGCGCTTGCCGGTCGGCGTCGACCCGGTGAAGGAGATCTTGTCCACCTCGGGGTGCGCGACGAGTGCCTCGCCGGTCGAGCCGGGGCCGTGGACGAGGTTGACGACGCCGGGCGGCAGCCCCGGCAGGTCGTCGAGCAGGCGGAACAGCGCCTCGGTGGAGGCCGGCGTCTCCTCGGACGCCTTCACCACCATGGTGCAGCCGGCGGCCATCGCGGCCCCGATCTTGCGCACCGCGAGGTCGACCGGGTCGTTCCACGGGATGATCAGGCCGCAGACGCCGATCGGCTGCGTGATCGTCATGTCGAGCACGTGGTCCGGCGAGGCGCCGGTGACCGTCCCGTCCAGCAGGCGACCCGCGCCGGCGAAGTACCGGAACTTGTCGACGGCGCCCTTGATCTCGCGGTCGCGCATGAGGCGGATCGGCTTGCCCATCTCGCGCGTGCCGAGGATCGCGATCTCCTCGAGGTTCGCCTCGAGGCGATCGGCCAGCGCCAGCAGGACGCGCCCGCGGTCCGCCGCGCGACGCGTCGCCCAGTCGGACTCCCGGTACGCCCGTCGGGCGGCGCGCACGGCGCGGTCCACCATCGCCGCGTCGGCGATCGGCGCGCTGCCGACCGGCGATCCATCGAAGCTGGCGAACGACTCGAACCGCTCGCCCTCGGCGATCCACTCGCCGTCGATCAGATGCGCGCACTGGATCACGCCGCACTCCCCTCGGTTGCGTTTGCGACCACGTCGATCAGGTCGTCGATGACCCGATCCCAATCCTCGTCCGCGGTGACGAGCGGCGGCGACAGCTTGACGACGTTCATATTGCGGCCGGAGTGGCCGACGATGACGCCGCGCTCGCGCATGCGTCGGACCGCCGTCGCGGTCCGCGACCTCGCGGGCGTGCGCGTGTCCCGGTCGTCGACGAGCTCGACGCCGAGCAGCAGCCCGCGCCCGCGGACGTCGCCGACGTGCGGCACGTCGGCCAGCCCGGCGCGCAGGCGCTCGAGCGCGCGTGCACCGAGGGTCGCGGCGCGCGCCGGCAGGTCGTCCTCGACGAGGACGTCGATCGCGGCGATGCCGGCGGCGAAGCCGAGCGCGTTGGTGAGGAACGTCGACGACACGGCGTCGGGGGACCAGGCGGACATCCCCGCCACGCGTCCGAGCACGGCCGACACGGCGAGCCCACCGCCGATGCCCTTGCCGACCGTCATCAGGTCGGGCGCCACCCCGGCGTGGTCGCACGCCCACATGCGGCCGGTGCGCCCGAAGCCGCACTGGATCTCGTCGAAGATGAGCAGGACGCCGTGGCGATCGCAGCGCGCGCGCAGACCCTGCAGGAACGCGTCGCTCGGGACCACCGCGCCGCCGTTGCCCTGCACCGGCTCGAGGATGATGCAGGCCGGCATCTCGAGCCCGGAGCCCTTGTCGTCCAGATACTGGTCGAGCAGCGCCAGCACGGCCTCCCCGGGGTCCGCCCCGAGCGCCCACGGCGATCGGTAGGGATCCGGGTACGGGAGGAACTGGGCGCCGGCCGCGACCCCGAGCGGGGTGCGGTACGACGGCTTGCCGGCGTAGGCCACGCTGCCCGGCGAGCGCCCGACGTAGCCGCCGCCGAAGGCGATGACCTCGCGCCGGCCGGTCACCGCCCGGGCGAGCGCGATGGCGATCTCCGTCGCCTGCGAGCCCGTGATGGCGGGGATCACGCGCGTCAGCGGCGCGGGCGCGATGCCGACGAGGCGCTCGTAGAAGTCGGCGCGCACGGCGGAGGGCGCGGCGGAGGGGCAGTGCGTCATCGTCCCGGCCTGCTCGACGATCGCCGCCGTCACGCGCGGATGGCAGAAGCCGACCGTGGCCGCGGCGAAGCCGCCGTTCATCTCGAGGTAGGCGTTGCCGTCGGCGTCCCAGACGCGCGCGCCCTCGGTGCGCTCCCAGACGATCGGATCGTCGGTCCCGAACGTGCGCAGGCCGGAGCCCTCGAGCGCCCGCGTGCGCGCGCGAATCGCCTCCGCGGTCACAGGCGCAGCTCGCCGTCGACCATCAGGGGCTCGCCGTCGACGATGATCGTCGGCTCGAACAGCATGCCGTCCATGTGGAGTTCGCACTCGACGACGCCGCCGTAGCCGCCCGCGTTGTCGCCGATGGCCATGTGCGCCGTGCCGGCGCGCTTCTTCGACTCCGTGATGTCCGCGCTGAGGCGCGCGAGCGGGTTGAGCCCGATGCCGAGCTCGCCGATGTTCCGCGCGCCCTCGACGCCCTCGATCATCTGCTCGAGCCGGGCCACCTCGGGTCCGCCCGCGATCGTCGTCACGAGGCCGTCGACGACCTCCATGCGGAGCGGCTCGGACAGCGCGCCGAGGTCCGTCATGACGTATTCGAGCACCATCGTGCCGTTCGTCGTGCCCTCGAGCGGCGGCAGCGAGACCTCGCCGCCGGGGTAGGCGGAGATCTCGCCGGGGTTGCGGCAGATCGCCGTCAGCCAGGCCTTGGGCGCACGGCCGAGGATCGACAGCTCGAGGTCCGTGCCGGCGGGGGTGGTGACGCGCACGCGATCGGCCCCGCGCAGCCGGTCGGCGACGCGCTCGGCGGTCTTCCGGATCTCGTGGTGGTCGGCGGTCATCGCGCCGTGCGTCCAGGCGTCCACCGTGGACGGCGCGTTCATCGCCCCGCGCGTGCCCGCCGCCTTGGCCTCGCCGGTCGCACGCGTGTGGTACAGGCTCCGCTTCGTGACGCTCACCACCACGTCGGCCCCCGCCATCAGCGCGGCGACGGCGCGCGGCGGTTCGGCACCCGAGTGGGCGCGCATCGGCACCCGCACGAGCGCGGCGTCGGCACCGGCGGCGAGGCCGGCCGCGTAGAGCGCGTTGCCGACCGCGAGATCGGCGCCGTCGTCGACGATGATGGCCAGCGACTCGCCGGGCTGCACCGCCAGGTACGACGTGATCACGCGCTCGGCGACCTGGCCGAGCGGTACCTCGCGCGCCGACTCGGGGGCGTTTGGCGGGATCCTCGTGGCGTTCGGCATGTTTGATATCGTATCAAATATGAGTGGCCCTCTCCTCGGCCCGTCCGTCTCCGGGCGCGCGTTGGCGAGCGGGCGCCCGGCGACCGGGCGCAGCTTCCGGCTGCATCGTCCCCGCGCCGGATTCTGCGCCAACGGCACGTGCGGCCAGTGCGGCAGCGATCCGGCCACGGGCGAGGCGCTCTGCTGCACGCCGGCCGATCGGGTCACGCCGTCGCGCATCGATCCCCTGCGGGCGCTCGGGCTGCCCGCCGAGCGGCAGCTGCCGTGGTTCTGGGAGCGGCGCCTCCTCCGCCCGCGCGCGCTGCGCGGCCGCTACCTGTCCGCGATCCGGAGCCTCAGCGCCGCCCCCGGCCTGCCGGCCGCTCCGGCGATCGCCGCCCCGGCCCACCGCACCCTGGAGGTGCCGCTCCTCCACGTCGGCGACCCGGACCATGCCGATCCGGGCGCGATGGTCGTCGACGCGACGGCGGGATCGACCGCGTTCGGCGTCTACGCCGATCGAACCGTCGCCGCGACCGCGCCCGGCGAGCTGCTCGAGATCCGCTGCGAGCGGCTCGTGCTGGCCACCGGCGCGCACCTGCGGCTGCCCCCGATCGTCGGCAACGACCTGCCGGGCGTCCTCCACCTCGACGCGCTGGAGCGGTACCTCGACCAGGGCGCCGACCTGCGGTCCGTCCGCGTCGCCGTGATCGCGCCCGCGGAGCGCCACGCCGCCATCGCGTCCGCGCTCGAGGGCCACTGCCAGGTCGTCCACCTGGACCCGGAGATCCCGCGCCGCATCGGCGGCCGCGGACGCGTGCAGTCGATCGCGGTGGGCTCCGACACGGTCGCGTGCGACGTCCTCGCGCTCGCGCTGGACCAGCCCGCCGTGGAGCTCGCGCTCCTGGCCGGCGCGCGCGGCGTGCTCGGCGAGGGCCCCCTGCCCGTGGTCCTGGCCGACGCGCTCCCCGACTGGGTGGAGCTGCGCGGGCGCGCGGCCGCCCAGCCCGCGCTGCCCGGCTGCGCACAGCAGCGCGACGCGTTCGCCTGCCCCTGCGAGGACGTGCGCGTCCGGGATCTCGAGGCGGCGGTGTCGAGCGGGCTGCGCGACGTCGAGCTCATCAAGCGCCGCACCGGCGCGATGACCGGCCCGTGCCAGGGCAAGGTCTGCCAGGGCGCGGTGCTGACCGCCCTGCGCGACCTCGGCGTCGAGCCGCGCCCGATGACGCCGCGCCCGTTCGGGCGGCTGACCCGTCTCGCCGACCTCGCGGTGGCCCATGACGCGTAGGCGCATCGTGATCGTCGGCGCCGGCATCGCCGGCCTCGTCGCCGCCCTCGAGGCCCACGCCGCGGGCTGCCACGTGACCGTGCTCGAGCGCGGCTACCCCGGTGGCGGCAACTCCGGGCGCAACGTCGGCCGCATCCGCCGCATGCAGCTGACCGAGGAGCTCACGCGCGTCTCGATCGCGGCGAGCGACTACTGGCTCGAGATCGACGCGCTGCTCGGCGGGCGCAATCCCCTCCTCTTCCCCACCACGTACGCGCTGGTCCTGTACGGGGCCGACGAGGCCGAGCACCTCGGTCGGCTCGAGCCGATGTGGCGGGCGACGGGCATCGACGCGCGGCTCCACGACACCGCCAGCACGCTCGAGCGCGTGCCCGTGCTGCGCGGCGGCGAGGTGCCCGTCGGGTCCGTCCTGTCGTCCGCGCTCCTCGTCCACCACGACGCGGCCGTCCACGGCGCCTACCTGGCCGCGCAGGAGCGGGGCATCGACGTGCGGCTCGGCGTCGAGGCGCTCGGCGTCGAGACCGCGGCCGGCGCGGTCGTCGCCGTGGAGACCTCGCAGGGTCGGCTCGCGGCCGACGCGGTCATCAACGCCGCCGACAGCCACGCGCGCGACCTCGCCGCGACGGCCGGCGTCCACGTGCCCACGCACCCGATGCGCCGCGAGGCGCTCGTCACGCACTCGATCAAGCCGATCATGGACCAGGCCGTCACGTTCTACCGGCCGTACGAGGGCTGGTTCAACCAGACACTGCGCGGCGAGATCGTCGCCGGCGTCACGGACCCCGCCGAGCCCGCCGGCCTCAACCACGATTCCAGCCTGCCCTTCGCCCTCCGCACGGCCGCGCTGCTCCGGCAGAAGGCGCCGTCCCTGATGGGCCTCCACGCGGTGCGCCAGTGGGCCGGCACCTACGAGTACACGCCCGATCGCAGCCCGATCGTCGGCGCGTACACGGGGGTCGAGGGCCTGTACGGCCTGCACGGGTGGTCCGGCCGCGGGATGCTGCTCGCGCCCGTCTGCGCATCGCTGCTCGTCCGCGAGATCGTCGGCGGAGGGCGCGACCCGCTGATGGCGCCGTTCGCGCCGGCGCGCTTCGACGGCGTCGAGGACGACGCCGGGCCCCACGCCGACTACTACGGCGGCTACGTGACGGCGGCGCCGTGAGCGCCGCGCTGCCGCTCCGCGAGGTCGCCCCAGGTGCGGACCGTCGCCTCGCGATGGACCACCATCGCGTCGCGCGCCGCCTCGCCGTCACCGGCGAGCGCGGCGTCCAGCAGGACACGATGCTCGGCCTGCGCGCGCTCCATGCGCCCCGGCTCCTCGCCGAACAGGCTGCGCTGGCGTCGCGCCACCCACGCGCGATCCCATTGGGCGCCGATGAGGTCGATCAGCCCGGGACTCGCCCCCGACTCGAGGGCCACGTGGAAGTCGCGGTTCGCCGCGCTGAACGCGGCCGAGTCGCCGGCGGCGACCGCCGCCTCCAGCGCCGCGAACGCCCGCTCGGCGGCCGCGATCGCGGCGGCCTCGAGGCAGGGCGCCGACTGCTCCATCGCCAGCGCCTCCAGCCACATGCGCGTGGACACGTGATCGAGCACCTCCGCCAGGGAGATCTCGGTGACCGTGGCTCCGCGGTGATCCTGGATCTCCACCATCCCGTCGCGCTGCAGCATGCGCAGCGCCTCGCGCACGGGCATCTCGCTGAGGCCGAGCTCCTCGCCGAGCTCGCGCAGCCGCAGGCGCATGCCGGGCTCGAGGCGCCCATCCGCGATGCGAGCGCGGATCTCCTCGTACGCGTAGGCGCTCTTGACGGCCGGGGCACTTGCCATGGGGCATACCATAGTGATTCGATATGCGATCAAATAGGAGGACGGGGATGAGCATCGAGAAGATCGCAGTCGTCGGCGGCGGAATCGTCGGCACGGCCTGCGCGTACTTCCTCGCCCGCGAGGGCAAGCAGGTGACCCTGTTCGAGGAGACCGCCCTGGCCCACGGGGCCTCCGGCCGCAACCCCGGCTTCGTCTGGCTGCACACCCGCAACCCCGGCTTCGGCCGCGAGGTGAGCCTCGCGACGCGCGCGCTCTACGACACGCTCGTCGAGGACCTCCCGCTCGACTTCGAGTTCCGCCCGAGCGGCGGCATCATCTTCTACACCACGGAGGAGCAGGGCGTCATCGTCCGCGACTTCGTCGCCTCGGTGCAGGCCGACGGCTACCCGATGGAGCACATCGACGGCGCCGAGGTGCGCCGGATGGTCGAGCCGATCCGCGAGGACGTGCTCGGCGCCTCCTACTGCCCGGCCGACGCCTGCATCAACACGCCGCTGCTGGTCCAGTCGTTCGCCGAGGGGGCCCGACAGGCCGGCGCGACCATCCGCGAGGGGGTCGGCGTGACCCGCCTGATCGAGGAGGGCGGCCGCGTGGTCGGCGTCGAGACGTCCGAGGGCCGCTTCGAGGCCGACGCCGTCGTGCTCGGCGCCGGCGCCTGGGCGCGGAAGCTCGCCGACACCGTCGGCATCCAGCTCGCCGTCGGCGGCGAGCGCCTCCAGGTCGCGGCCACCGTGCCGGTGCCCGAGATCAAGGTGGAGCCGCTCGTCTACGGCCCGCTCGTGACGAAGCAGTACCGCCTGTTCCGCGAGCTGCCGAGCTGGAACGCGGAGCACTTCACCGAGCCGTACGAGGACGAGGCGAACATCGAGGTGCTCGAGCTGATCGCCCAGCGCCGGAACGGCGAGATCCTGATGGGCTGCGCGATGGACTACCCCGACGAGATCGACCTGCGGCCGACCGTGGAGGGCCTCGCCCGCTCGCTGCAGTCGATCGCGCAGGACTTCCCCGGCCTCCGCGGCGTCGCGGTCGATCGCGTCTGGGCCGGCGTGCTCCCGTTCACGACCGACACGGCGCCGATCATCGACGAGCCGATCCCGGGCCTGTTCCTCGGCTCCGGCCACGTCTACGGCAACGCGGCCGGCCCCATGACCGGCCGGCTGATCACGCAGCTGATCATGGGGCAGGAGCCGGAGATCGACCTCGACGAGGTCCGCTTCGACCGCGCGCTCGAGATGCCGGGCGCCGGCGTCGCCGTGCGCTGGTAGCCGCTAGCGGCCGGCGCGCCAGGCCAGCAGGCGCTCGAGGCCGTCGAGCGGCCAGTCCGGCCCCGACGATCCGTAGATGAAGAACGTCGCGCCGGCGTCGATGAACTGCTGCAGCAGGGCGTCGAGCTCGGCCGCGTCTTTCGGGATCTCGTCCTCGTTGAGCATGATCGAGCGCTCGATGTCCGCCGGGTTCCGGCCGACCGTCGCGCAGTGCCCGTCGAGCACCTCGCACTTGTGGCGGATCTCGTCAGGCGAGCCGAAGCCGTG
>JAUMCA010000012.1:0-14232 GCA_032119475.1 Thermoleophilia bacterium
GCGGTCACCCGCGACGATGGCGCGACCTGGCGCTTCGCGTCGCTCGACGCCGTCGCCCTCGCCGTCGACCCGCGCTCGTCCGACCTCGTGTTCGCGATCGCGCGGAACGGCCAGCTGCGGGCCAGCCTCGACGGCGGCCTCACGTTCGAGGGCTAGGCGGCCAGCGTCGTCGTCTCGGCGCACTCGATGATGTGGATCGGCAGCGCGTACTTCTCGAGCGCGCTCTTCACCATCGCGTCCTCGTTCCAGTGCTTCTCCTCGGACGGGTGCACGACCAGCACGACCTCGTCGGGCTGGAAGTACGAGATCGCGTCGTCGATCATCTGCTCCGGACCGGCGCTGAGGTCGCCCACGCGGCCGCTCGCCGTGACGCCGTGCTGATGGAGCAGACGCAGCGTGCGGTCGAGCCGCTCCTGCGCCTGCGGGAGCTCGCGCCGGTCGTCCGTGGTGAGCTGGAAGTTGACGCGGCTCGGCGTCGGCGGCACCGCGCAGTGGACCTCCACGCGGGCGTCCGGGCGGTGCGTCGCGCGGCGCAGGCAATCGTCCTTCTCGGTCAGGTCGGACGTCAGCAGCAGCAGGATGCGGCGGCGCGGATGCTCGGTCTCGGACATCGTCGTTCCTCTCGCGCGGGGTGATGGGGTCTACCCGTCTGCGAGGAGGGCTACGCCTGCAGGGCGGTCGGGCCCTCGGCGAGGGCGGCGAGCCAGTCCGGCACGCGCAGGGGGCGGCCGCCGCCGTCCACGCAGGCGTGGGTCGTGACGGCGGACGCGGCGACGGCGCCGTCGACCTCGAGCAGGTACACCAGCTGGATCATGGAGCGCGATGCGGCCGCCACGGCCGCGTGGACGGTCACCGGGTCCCCGAAGCGGATCGCGCGCCGGTAGCGGACACGCACCTCGACGACCGCGAGGTCGACGCCGCCCGAGTGGATCTCGGCGTAGTCGTGGCCGGCGTGCGCGAGCAGCGCGACGCGGGCCTCCTCGAGCCAGGGCAGGTACGCGGCGTGGTGGACCACGCCCATCGCGTCGGTCTCCGCGAAGCGCACCCGCACGGGATGGGCGAAGGGGTACGCGGCGGCGTCGAGCGGCGGGTCGATGGGTGTGCGGGCCATCGCGCGGAGGATGTCAGACCGCGCGCGTGGACCACGCGAGCTCGAGGCGCGCCGGCCGTCGGAACGCGAAGCCGTCCGGCTCGTCGGCGGCGACGAGGGTCGGGTCCGGGAGCGCGTCGAGCAGCGTCGCGAGCGCCGTCACCAGCTCGAGGCGGGCGAGGTGGACGCCGATGCAGTGGTGCGTCCCGAACGAGAAGCTCAGCGCATGCCGGGCGTTGTCGCGCCGGATGTCGAAGCGCAGGGGGTCGGGGAACACGGACGGGTCGCGATTCGCGGCGATCACCGACACGCCGACGAACGCGCCGGTCTCGAGGACCGTGTCGCCGATCGGCGTCGGCGCCGCCGCCCAGCGCTCCATGAAGGCCACGGGCGGGATCAGCCGCAGGGCCTCGTCGATCGCCCCGGGCAGGAGCGACGGATCGGCGCGCACCGCGGCAAGGGCCTCCGGATCGCGGAGGAGGAGGAGCAGCGTGTTCATCACGCCGGCCTGGATCGTCTCGATCGCGCCGAACATCACCACCCGAAGCTGCGCCGCGACCTCGTCGTCGGTGAGGTCGCCGCCCGCGCGCCGGAGCACGTCGGCCGCCACCGACCCGTCGGGTGTCGCGCGGCGACGGGCGAGCTCGGGGAGGAGCAGCGCGTTCAGCTCGTCGCGGGCCGCGTCCGCGAGGCGCTGCGGCTCCGGGTCGCCGTCGTACACCATCGCGCCGGCGAAGGCGCGGTAGAAGCCGTCGATGCGGTGGACGTCGTCGAGGGGCAGACCCAGGACGCGACCGGCCATCCGCACCGCGAACGGCGCGGCGAACGCCTCGCCGATCTCGCAGCGCCCGTCGCCGGCGACGTCCGCGATCAGCGCGGTCGCCTCGGCGCGCGCGGCGGTCCCGAACGCGGCCTCGACGTCGCGCATCCGGAACGGCGATTCGAACGGCTCGCGGAGCCGACGGTGCTCGTCGCCGTCGGTGGTCAGCATCATCCAGCCGAGCGAGGCGCGCACGAGGTTCGCGTCGGCCTGCACGGTCAGCGACGTGCGCGGCGCGAGCGCGTCGCGCGACAGGCGGTGGCCCGTGACGAGCCACATGCCGAGCGCGGGCACCCAGCTGATCGGCTCGGCGGCGCGGAGGCGGTCGAGCGCCGCCTCGCCGCCCGCGTCGGCGAGGTCCTCGAAGGCGATGCGCGCGCCGACCGGGAAGCGCGCGCGCAGGGCGACGTCCTCGTCCGCCGGCACGGCCCGCTGCGCGACGAGCCCCCGCGGGCCGAGCCCGTTCATGCCGCGTCGTCGCCGCCGTGGATGCGTCCGGTGGTCTGCCGGAGCGGCTGGCCGGAGCGGCCGGAGCGGTAGCCGATGATCTCGGCGAGGATCGCGACGGCGGTCTCGGCCGGAGCGTGGGCGCCGATGTCCAGGCCGACGGGGCCGTGGATGCGGGCGATCTGGTCCGGGGTGTTCCCCGACTCGAGCAGCCGGGCGTTGCGCTTGTCCTGGGTGCGGCGCGAGCCGAGCGCCCCGACGTAGCCGACCCCCGCGTGGAGCGCGAGGGAGATCGCCGGGTCGTCGATCTTCGGGTCGTGGGTGAGCACGACCAGGTGGTCGGCGGGCTCGAGCGCGATCTCCGGGTAGGCGACGTCGGGCCAGCTGGTGTGGATCGCCCCGGCGCTGGGCATGCGCTCCGGCGTCGCGAACTTGCCGCGCGGGTCGACGACGACGGTGCGCCAGCCCAGCACGCCGGCCATGCGGCACAGCGCCTCGGCGGTGTCGACGGCGCCGACCACGACGATGCGGGGCGCGGGGTGCACGCTCTCGACGAACAGGGTGACCCCATCCTCGAGGTCGATCGCCGTCGACGTCTCCGTCGCCACGGCCTCCGCGATCACCCGGTCGGCCGCCTCCCGCAGCTCGCCCTCGAGGTCGCCGGTGGCCGTGTCGGCGTCGGCGTCGTAGACGACGGAGCGGCCGTTCTGCGCACCGCCGAAGGCCGTGGCGATCGCGCCGCGGCGCAGGGCGGGGCGCGGCCGGTAGCGATCGAGGGCCACCCACAGCTCGCCGCCGCAGGCGAGGCCCACCTCCAGCGCGAGGTCGTCGGAGATCCCGTAGTGGATCAGGCGGGGCGCGGCGTCGCCGGCGGCGAACAGCTCCTGGGCGGCCCCGTAGATGTCGCCCTCGACGCAGCCGCCGGAGACCGATCCGGCCATCGCGCCGCTCGAGGAGACGGCGAAGACGCTGCCGATCGGGCGCGGGGCGGACCGGTACGTCCGCACGACGGTGGCGAGGGCGACGTCGTCGCCGCGGGCGGCCCAGGCGGCCGCGGTCTCGAGGGTCTCGTCGTTCATGCAGCGCTCCTCAGCGTGGATGGTCGCACGGTGGACCGGCGGCCGCCGGCGTCGCGCAGAGCGTCGGCGAGCGCCTCCAGCGCGATCAGGTTGTGGCCCGGCAGGAACACGTCGCAGTACGGCAGCGCGGCGGCCATGCCGGCCGCCAGCGGCTCGTAGCCCTCCGAGCCCTTGAGCGGGTTCACCCAGATGATCGCGTGGCTGCGTCGACGCAGCCGCGCCATCTCGTCGCGGAGCGTCGACACGTCCCCGCGCTCCCAGCCGTCGGACACGATCACGACGACGGAACCGCGGGTCAGTCCGCGCCGGCCGTAGAGGTCGTTGAAGGCCTTGATGGCATCGCCGATGCGCGTGCCGCCGGCCCAGTCGGGCACCGCCCGAGCGGCCCGCTGCAGCGACGCCTCCGGGTCGTACCCGCCGAGGTACGGGGTGAGGCGGGTGAGCCGCGTGCCGAAGGTGAACGCCTCGACCTTGCGTCCCGCGCTGACCGCGGCCTGCAGGAAGAGGACGAGCGCTCGGCTGTACGGCTCCATCGAGCCGGACACGTCGCAGAGGAACACGACGCGGCGCTCGACCCGCTTGCGCCGCAGGAACGCGCGCTCGACCGGCTCGCCCTCCCGGCGCATGGCGCGCCGCAGCGTCTCGCGCGGTGCGATGCGCGCACCGTCGTCGGCCATCTCCAGCCGGCGCGACGCGCGTGTGGGCAGGACCCGCACGAGTCGGTCCATCAGCTTCCGCAGTCGCAGGAGCTCACTGCGGGTGAGGGTGGAGAAGTCGCGCTCGCGCAGGCGCTCGTCGGCGGAGTAGGCGGCGAGCACGTCGGGCTCCTCCTGCTCGTCGTCCGGATCGTCCGGGTTCTCCTCGTCGCCCGGGCGCTTCGCGGCACTCGGCGGCTGCGGGCGCTCGTCGATGCCGATACCGAGCTCCGGGCGCTGGCCGCCCAGCCGCGTCGGGTCCCTCTCGAACCACGCGCGGAAGGCCCGGTCGAAGATCTCGAGGTCGTCGCGGCGCGCGACGAGCGTGCAGGCGAGGGCCGCGTACACCTCGTCGCGACGGCGCAGGTCGATCTCGTCGAGGGCGCGCAGCGCGTCCTGCACGCGACCGGGGCCGACCTCGATCCCAGCCTCGCGCAGGATGCGGCCGAAGGTGACGAGCTTGCGGACGACGGCGTCGCCGGAGGACATCTCAGCGGGCCGGCTGCGCGTCGTCGGCCGCCTGGCGGGCGCGGTCGACGAGGGCCTGGAGGTCGGCGTCGCGGACGCGTCCGATGTCCTCGTGGAACTTGAGCACCGACCCGAGGGTGGCGTCGACGACGCCCGCCTCGATCTCCTCCTGGCCGAGCGCGAGGAGCGCCTGCGTCCAGTCGATCGTCTCCGCGATGCCCGGCTGCTTGGTCAGGTCGAGCGCGCGCAGCTCGTGGACGAACGCGGCCGCCTGCGCCGCCAGGCGCTCGGGCGCGGCCGGCACGCGCGCGCGGACGATGGCGATCTCGCGGTCGAGGTCCGGCATCTCGACCCACATGTAGAGGCAACGGCGCTTGAGCGCCTCGTGCAGCTCGCGCGTGCGGTTCGAGGTGAGGAACACGACGGGACGGCGCTCCGCCTTGATGGTCCCGATCTCCGGGATGGTGACCTGGAAGTCCGACAGCAGCTCGAGCAGGAAGGCCTCGAACTCGTCGTCGGCGCGGTCGATCTCGTCGATCAGCAGCACCGGCGGGACCGCGTCGTCGCAGGCGATCGCGTCGAGGAGCGGCCGTCGCTCGAGGAAGCGCGGGCCGAACAGCTCGTCGAGGACCGCCTCGCCGTCGCCGGCCTGGCCGGTCGCCTCGAGGGTCCGGATGTAGAGCATCTGCCGCGCGTAGGCCCAGTCGTACAGCGCGTGCGCGACGTCGATGCCCTCGTAGCACTGCAGGCGGATCAGGCGAGCGCCGAGCGCGTCGGCGACCACCTTGGCGAGCTCCGTCTTGCCGACCCCGGCCTCGCCCTCGAGCAGCAGCGGCTTGCCCAGCGCGAGCGCCAGGTGCACCGTCGTCGCGAGCCCGCGGTCGGCCAGGTACGACCGCTCCGCCAACGCGGACTGCACGCCATCGATGGACTCGCGCATGTTCTGCTCGCTCATGACCGCCTCGGTGGGGGAGGGTGGCCGGAGACTACCCTCCGGGCGGGCACAATGCCCGCACATGTTTCGCAGCATCCGCTGCAGCCGCCCAACGCGGTCAACCTCGTGCAAGGGGGTGCTTCGTGGAAGACGTCTACGCCTTCGCCGACCGGGCGGTCGCCGCGACCGGGGATGCCGATCTCGCCTGGATCGCCGACCCCGCGACCGTCGACGCGCTGCTCAAGCTGGCCGCCGACGCGGCGCACGGCGTGCAGCGACCGGCCGCGCCGATCGCGACGTTCCTCGCGGGCGTCGTGCTGGGCCGCGCCGGCGGCGATCCCGCGGCGCTCGAGCAGGCCGCTGCGCAGATCCGGGCGGCGATCCCCGCCGCCACGTAGCGGACGCCGCTAGCCGGCCGTCACGAGCGGCAGGACCCGCGGCAGGCAGCGGAAGGTCGCCGGCGTGGTCCCGAGGATCTCGCCGTCGGCCTCGATCGGCAGCGATGCGCCCGTCACGCGCACCTCGACGGCCTTGATGTGGTCGATCTTCGGGTGCGCCGCGAGCGTGCCGCCGTAGACGCGGTGGATGTTGCGCAGCAGGTCCGTGGCGCTGACGTCGCCGGCGATCACCATGTCGAGCAGGCCGTCGTCCTGGCGCGCGCCCTTGGCGACCTTCATGCCGCCGGCCAGCGAGTGGCCGATCATGCAGACGACGCAGGCGGCCGTGACGTCCATCGGCCGCCCGTCGACCTCGACGTGGACCGGCGTGTTCTCCCACGCGCGGAAGCCCCGGACCGCGGCGACGAGGAAGGTCGGCGTGCCGCCGAAGCGCTTGGACATGCCGTTGGCGCGGGCCGCGATCGCGCCGGTGACGCCGCACGAGGCCGCGTTCGCGAAGCGGATGCCGTCGGGCTCCTCGACCGTCGTCACCTCGCCGAGGTCGATCGGCGCGATCGGTCCCTCGCAGATCGCCCGCATCGCGTCGCCGAGCTTCACGGGGATCGCGTGCGAGCGGATGAAGTCGCGTCCGGTACCGCGGGCCACGACGCCGAGCGCCGCGGCGCCGAAGCGGGCGCCGCCCGGGCCGACGAGCCCGTTGACGACCTCGTGGACCGTGCCGTCGCCGCCGACGGCGACGACGACGTCGGCGCCGTTCATGCTCGCCTCGCGGGCGAGCTCGGTGGCGTGGCCGGCGCTGTCGGTCACGCGCTCCTCGACGTGAGCGCCCCAGCGCTCCGCCTCGGCGACGATCGCAGCGCGCTCCCCGGCGGTGCGGCCGTTGGCCGACGCCGGGTTGACGACGAGCACGATGCTCCTGCTCACCGGCGCTTGGGCTCCGCGACGAGGGCGCCGAGGGCGATCGGCGCCGTGCGCAGGACGATGTCGCGGCGCGCGTCGACGTCGAGCTGGCTGGACGGCTCGCTGACGCGGTTCGCCACGATCAGGAACGACCCCGCTGAAGCGCCACGCAGCGGCGCGATGGTGAGCAGCGGCGCGGTCTCCATGTCGACGGCCAGCGCGCCGCGGGCGGCCCAGCGCGCAGCGCGGCCGGCACCCGGGTCGTAATAGGCGTCCGTGGTGGCGACCAGGCCGACGCGCATCGGGACGCCGGCGTGCTTGGCGTCGTGGACGGCGGCGTGGACGATCTCGAAGTCCGCGAGCGGCGCGTGCGGCTCACCGCCGACGTAGGTCTGGCTGGTGCCGTCGGCGGGGATCGCGGAGGCCGCGCAGAGGAAGTCGCCCGGCGCGACGTCGGGCACCAGGGCTCCGCAGGTGCCGAGGCGGACGAGGCGGCGGACCCCCAACTGGATCAGCTCCTCGATCACGATCGCCGTCGACGGCCCGCCCATGCCCGTCGTCTGCACGCCGACACGGCGTCCGTCGAACGTGCCGACGAACCCGAGCAGGCCGCGGGCCTCGGTCAGGCGCTCCGCCCCGTCGAGCAGCTCTCCCGCGATCAGCTCCGCGCGCACGGGGTCGCCCACGAGCAGCACGTGCTCGCCGAACGACCCGGGGGGCAGCGTGAGGTGGGCGGGCATGCCGGCATCGTAAGGGGCGCGGTACGGTGTCCGCCATGGAGGCCCCGTCCCAGTTGCGCGCCGGCGGGGGCGCCGTCCTGGCGATCTCCGTCGCGGCGGCCACGATGTTCATGATCCCGTACTCGACGCAGGCGATCATGCCGTCGATCGGCACCGACCTCGCGGTCGGCCCGGCCATCACGGGTCTCACGATCACCGTCGTGGTCGTCGGCATCGGGATCGGCGCGTGGATCAGCGGCCCGCTGTCCGATCGCGTCGGGCGCCGCCGCGTGATGGTCGGGTCGTGCGGGCTGCTCGCGGTCCCGACCGCCCTGATCGGGTTCGACGTCGGCATCGTCGAGCTGCTCGTGCTGCGCGCGATCCAGGGGCTGCTGCTGCCCGGTCTCCTGACCGTCGCCACGGCCTACGTCTACGAGGCCTTCCCGCAGCACCGGGTGCCCACGGTGGTCGGCCTCTACACGTCCGCGCTCGTGCTCGGCGGGTTCCTCGGCCGCACGATCCCGGCGTTCCTCGTGGAGTCGATCGGCTGGCGCTCGAGCCTGGCGCTGCTCGCGATCCCCGTGGCGATCAGCGCGGTGCTGGTGCGCCTCCTCCTGCCCGATTCCCCGGCGCCGCCGCGGGCGCGCTCGCCGCTGCGCGCGGTGCGGGCGCACCTCTCCAACACGCCGCTGCTACTGAACGGCACGGCTGCGGGCTGCACGTTCTTCGCGTTCGTCGGGCTGTACTCGGTGATCGCCTACCGCCTCGAGTCCGACGTGTTCGGGCTCACCGAGCGCCAGGTCGGCCTGTTCTACGTCGTGTGGCTCGTCGGCGCGCTGGCGCCCTTCGCCGTGCGCCTCGCGGGGCGGCTCGGCCCACGGACCGTGCTGCCGGTGTTCCCCGTCATCGGCGCGGTCGGGCTCGCGCTCGGGTCGTTCCGGATCCTCCCCGTCGTGATCATCGGGTTGGCGATCCTCGCGGGCGGCCTGTTCGCCATGGTGGGGGTGGCGCAGCTCCTGGTGCCCCAGCTGACCGCGCGGGATCGGGGCAGCGCGATGAGCCTGCACCTGACGATCTACTACCTGCTCGGGTCGCTCGGCCCCTTCGTCCTCGGGGCCGCATGGGATGCCGCGGGCTGGACCGGAGCGGCGCTCCTGGCGCTCCTCGCGCTGGCCGTCGCGTTCGGCCTGACGCTGCTCCTGCGGCGCTCCGCGAGCCCCGTGAAGGGCCCCGGGCGGGACACCGACCCGGTGCTATCGTGAGCCGACCGGGCGTTTCGCCCGATGAGCCTGACAGAGCACTGTGAATCGCATCTTCCGCACCGCCGTCTTCCCGATCCTCGTCGTCATCCTGCTGGCGTTCCTCGCGCAGCGGCTGCTTCTCAGCGACTCCTCGAGCGAGGCGCCGCCGAAGACGTGGTCGACGATGCTCACCGACCTCCAGGACGGCGACGTCGCCAAGCTCGAGCAGAACACCTCGAAGAACAACGTCAAGGTGGTGCTCGAGCCGACGCCGGCGCAGACGACGGAGAACGCCGCCGCCGAGGGCGAGACGTACACCGTCGGCATCCCGGGCGAGGAGGCCTGGAACCAGGTCTACGAGCAGCAGAAGGGCAAGATCGACATCGCCGGCGCCGAGACCGGCGGATCGTCGTGGGCCTCCATGCTGGTCAGCATCCTCCCGTTCGTGCTGTTCCTCGGCTTCTGGCTGTTCCTGATGAACCAGATGCAGGGCGGCGGCTCGAAGGTGATGGGCTTCGGCAAGAGCAAGGCCAAGCGCATGAACCCCGACCTGCCGAAGGTGACGTTCAAGGACGTCGCCGGGGCGGACGAGGCCGTCGAGGAGCTGCACGAGATCAAGGAGTTCCTCGAGAACCCCAAGAAGTTCCAGTCGCTCGGCGCCAAGATCCCCAAGGGCGTCCTCCTGTTCGGCCCCCCGGGCACCGGCAAGACGCTGCTCGCGCGCGCGGTCGCGGGCGAGGCGGGCGTGCCGTTCTTCTCCATCTCCGGCTCCGACTTCGTGGAGATGTTCGTCGGCGTCGGCGCGAGCCGCGTTCGCGACCTGTTCGAGCAGGCCAAGGCGAACTCGCCGTGCATCATCTTCATCGACGAGATCGATGCCGTCGGCCGCCACCGCGGCGCCGGCATGGGCGGCGGGCACGACGAGCGCGAGCAGACGCTCAACCAGCTGCTCGTCGAGATGGACGGCTTCGAGGCGTCCACGAACGTGATCCTGATCGCGGCCACCAACCGGCCGGACGTGCTCGACCCGGCGCTCCTGCGCCCGGGCCGCTTCGACCGGCAGATCGTCGTCGATCGCCCCGACCGGGCCGGCCGCGAGGCGATCCTCAAGGTGCACTCGAAGGGGAAGCCGCTCGGCCCCGACATCGACCTCGGCGTGCTGGCCGGCCAGACGCCCGGCTTCACGGGCGCCGATCTCGCCAACCTGATCAACGAGTCGGCGCTCCTGACCGCGCGCGCCGGCAAGAAGACCGTGACGATGATCGAGCTGGAGGAGGGCATCATGCGCGTCCTCGCCGGCCCGGAGAAGAAGACGCGCCTCCTGTCCGAGGAGGAGCGGCTGATCACCGCGTACCACGAGATGGGCCACGCGCTGGTGGGCCACTACCTGCCGAACTGCGACCCGGTGCACAAGATCTCCGTCGTGTCGCGCGGCCAGGCGCTCGGCTACACGATCTCGCTGCCGAGCGAGGACAAGTTCCTCGTCACGCGCGCGTCCCTGAACGACACGCTGGCGATGACGCTCGGCGGGCGCGCGGCGGAGGAGCTCGTGTTCAACGAGATCACGACCGGCGCCTCCAACGACATCGAGAAGGTCACCGCGACCGCGAAGGCGATGGTCATGCGCTACGGCATGAGCGAGAAGCTCGGCCCGCGTGCCCTCGGCCACGACCAGTCGAACCCCTTCCTCGGCCGCTCGTTCGGCGCTGAGGCCGACTACTCGCAGGAGATCGCGCGGGAGATCGACGACGAGATCCGCCGGATCATCGAGGAGGCCCATACACGGGCCCGCGTGCTCCTGATGGAGCACATGGAGGCCCTGCATCGGCTCTCGAAGATCCTGCTGGACCGCGAGACGATCGATCGGGCGCAGTTCCTCAAGCTGCTCGACGGCGTGCCGGAGGACGAGGTGTTCGCCGAGGAGGCGACCGCCGAGCAGGCACCCGCCCAGGAGGAGCAGGCGGGTCGCGCCGTCGGCCGCCCGCGGCTCCCCGGCTTCCCGCTGCCGGCCCCGCCGGACGCGCCGCCCGCCGGCGCGTAGGCGCCGCCGCCTCCTGCCGAGGACGCACGGCGGAGGAGATTCGCCCGCCGCGCCGCTAGGCCTGCTCGTCCGCCCCCGGCGCGGGCACCGGCGCGTCGCGTCGGAAGCTGTTCCCGCCGTGGTCGAGGTTGACCAGCTTCACCCGGCGGCCGTTGATCTCGACGTACTTGACCCGGTACGGGCCGACGTCGCGGTCGTCCGGCTCCGGGCGATCGTCCTTCCGCTCGTCCATGGGCGTCAGCCTACGGGCCGCCGCGCGGACGTGCCAGCCGCTGCGTCAGCCCGTGACGGCCTGGTGCGGCACGAGGCGGACCGTCACGCGACGGGAGAAGCCGGTGACGTCCGCGTTCGCCGCGCGGCCCGTGGTCGCGATGCGCCAGACGCCGGCGGCGAGCGTGGTGGAGCACCGGTAGCGGCGTCCGGCGTCGGTCTCGGCGATCGGGCAGCGCACGGTCACCGCGGCGCGGCCGGACCGGGTGAAGCGGGCCAGCACGGACCGCTCGAGGGTCACGGTCTGCGTGACCGACGTGACGCCCGCGGGGACGCGCCCGGCGGTGTAGTGGTTGAGCCCGACGCGCCAGCTGCGCCCCCGCAGGCGGATCGCCGAGCGCGCGCTCGTGGTCCTGGTCGGCGACGCAGCGACCGTCGCGGATGACGTCGGGCTCGCCGGCGTGGCAGCGGCGGTCTCCGTGCTCGCGGAGCTGCCGGTGGCGTTCACGGCCGTCACGGAGAACGTGTAGGCCTGCTCCGGACGCAGGTCGTGCACGGTGCAGGTGGTCGCCGGCGGCTGGATCTGGCACGTCCGGGAATCGGGGATCGAGGTCACGACGTACTGCGTGACGGCATCGCCTTCGAGCGGCACGATGGTCACGGCGGCGGAGGTGCCGTCCGGGGACCGGACGACCTCGGGCTCGGCGGGCGCCTCGGGCTCCATCAGCCAGCGCTGGAGCACGGCGTCCTCGCTGCCCGGGGTGCCGTGCGCGGTCCCCCAGAGGTTGCCGGCGAGCAGGATCGAGCCGTCGCCGAGGGTCGCCGACGTCCGCGCCACGTCGCCGCCGGTGCCGCCCGAGCGGTGCACCCACTCGACGTCGCCGTCGGCGGCGTCGATCGCGAGCAGCACCATGTCGCTGCCGCCGGCCGACGTCACCGTCGTCGTCCCGAACGTCGTCGTGCCGTTGAAGGACCCCGTGGCGATCAGCCGCCCGTCGCTCCGCGCCGTGACGGACCACAGGGCGTCCTCGCCCGTGCCCGCTGCCCGCTTCGCCCACAGCAGGTTGCCGCTGCCGTCGTAGCGGGCCCAGAAGGCGTCCTTGTCGCCGCCGCCGGTGGCGGGCAGGGAGGTGCCGTCGTGGAACGTCACGACGCCCTTCACATAGCCCGCGATCGCGACGTCGCCGTTCGGGAGACCGGCGATGCTGTAGCCGAAGTCGTCGCTCGGTCCGCCGGCCCGGCGCGCCCACAGCACGTCGCCGCTGGCGTTCATCTTCAGCACCGTGATGTCGGCGGACGCGTTGTTGGTCGCCAGCGTCGCGGTCCCGTAGACGGCGTTGTTGCCGCTGTAGCCCGTCGCCACGATCGAGCCGTCGGCGAGCACATCGAACCCGAACGGGTCGTCGTAGTCGGAGCTGCCGCCGACGCGGTGCGCCCAGCGGAACGTCCCGTCCGCGTTGTAGCGCGCCACCCACCAGTCGCCGGCGCCGGTCACGGCGGGCAGCGAGAAGGAGCCGAACTGCATGACCGTCTGACCCGACCCCACGAGCACGATCGAGCCGTCGGCGAGGGTGCGGGCGTGGTAGGTGTAGTCGTCGCCGGACCCGCCGAGCGTCGTCAGCCACTTGATCGCGCCGGTGTCGGGGTCGAGGGCCACGATGAAGATGTCCGCCCACCAGCCGCTCGTGCCGGCGCTCGTCTTCGAGATGCCGTCGAACGAGACCGTCCCACCGAACTGGCCGGTCACGATGATGGTGCCGTCCGGCTGGCGCGCCACGCCCCGGGCCAGGTCCGGCTTGACGCCGCCCCAGTGCTTCACCCAGCGGTACGTCCCGTCGGAGTTGACGCGGGCGATGACCGCGTCGTTGTTGAGGAAGTCGGCCGCGCTCGTGCTCGGCCGGGATGCCGTGAACACCGACGCGCCGAACGTCCCGGTCGGGCTGGAGAAGCTGCCGACCGCGATCGTGGAGCCGTCGGCGAGCGGCATGATGGTCCGGAAGCGGTCGAGGTCGGTGCCGCCGCCGGTCAGCTGCCAGAGCTGCGCCGTCGGCGCGGTGGCGAGGGCCGCGGCAGGGAGCGCCAGGGCGGCGAGGACGATGGCGACGGCCGTGACCAGGGAGGGGCGCACCAGGGCGGACAGGGCGGGCATGCGCGGAGTATCGCCACGACCGCGACGCGGCGCGATCAAGTTGGAGGAAACCCCACCGCGCCCGGTGTGGGGACCTGCGCACGGCCCGCGGCCGTCGGGGTCGACCGCAACACGCGATCGCGGTCCTCGGGTAGGCTTCGCCGTCATCGGGGCGTCCCCGCTCCGCGCTGCCCGTCGCATCGGCGGTCAGCGGAGACTCGCGCAAGGAAGAACCCATGGCAAAGGCCGGCATCCGCATCGCAGTCACGATGGCCTGCACCGACTGCAAGGAGCGGAACTACCAGACGAACAAGTCGAAGCGGAACACGCCCGACCGCATCGAGCTGAAGAAGTTCTGCCAGCGCTGCGGCAAGCAGACGCTGCACAGGGAGACCCGCTAGCCCCCGTGGCCGAGCCCGACGACAAGTCCCCGAAGGACCGCGACTCCGACCGGAAGGCCCGCCGCGCCCAGCGTGCGGCGAGCGCCCGCCCTGCGAAGAGCCAGACCGGCCGGCCCGCCGACCGTCAGGGCCTCGGCGCGTTCGTGCGCGAGTGCTATGCCGAGCTCCAGCGCGTGCAGTGGCCCAACCGGCCGCAGCTCGTGCAGGCCACGGCCGTCGTCATCATCACCTGCGTCGTCGTGGGCATGTACCTGTACGGCCTCGACGCCGCCTTCTCCCGCATCGCCGGCTGGCTGATCAACCAGCAGGCCGGATAGAAAGGGACCACGCATGTTCCGCTGGTACGCCATCCACACCTACTCCGGCCACGAGGACAAGGTGCGTCGCAACCTCGAGCAGCGCCGTCGCACCCAGGAGGGCGGCGACAGCGTGCGCCGCATCGTCGTGCCGACCGAGCAGACCGTCGAGACGCGCGACGGCAAGAAGGTCGAGAAGGAGAGCCGCGTGCTCCCGGGCTACGTGCTCGTCCAGATGGACGCGACGCCGGAGGCGATCAGCCTCGTCCGCAACACGCCGGGCGTGACGGGCTTCGTCGGCGCGCAGGGCAAGCGCGAGGAGATGACCCTCGTCCCGCTCGGCCAGGCCGAGGTCGACAAGCTGC
>JAUMCA010000013.1:0-1047 GCA_032119475.1 Thermoleophilia bacterium
GTTCTTGTCGGAACGCTACCCTGCGCGCATGGCGGAAATGGTCTCCACGAATCAGTTCAAGAACGGCATGCACATCGACGTCGACGGCACGACGTACCGCATCGTCGAGTTCCAGCACGTCAAGCCGGGCAAGGGCGGGGCGTTCGTCCGCACCAAGCTGAAGGCGTTCGAGACCGGCGCCGTCGTGGACCGGACGTTCCGCGCCGGCGAGAAGTTCCCGCGCATCCTCACGTCCGTCGCGGACATGCAGTTCCTGTACGACGACGGGGCCGAGGTCGTCCTCATGAACACGGAGACGTACGAGCAGCTCTCGCTCAAGCGATCGATGTGCGAGGAGGACCTCCGCTGGATCAAGGAGGGGGACACCGTCCAGCTGATGAGCGTGGATGACGTCCCCGCGACGCTCCAGCTGCCGGCCTCCGTCGAGCTGACGGTCACGCAGACCGAGCCGGGCGTGAAGGGCGACACCGTCTCGAACGTGACGAAGGCCGCGACCCTCGAGACCGGCGCCGTCGTGCAGGTGCCGCTGTTCGTCAACGAGGGCGACGTCGTCAAGGTCGACACGCGCGAGGGGCGCTACATCTCCCGCGCCTAGCGGTCCGGTCGCGCCGGTCGCTACCCTTGCCCTCTGATGGCCCGTCTCGTCGACACCACGCTCCGCCTGCTCGCGCAGGAGCCGCTCGCGGGGCGGATTCCCACCAGCCTGGAGCTGGAGGCCGCGGAGCTGCTCGACACCGCGGGCTTCCACGTGCTCGAGGTCTCCGGCGGCGGCTGCTTCCACAGCGCCGTCCAGCGCGGCACCGAGAGCCCGTGGGAGCGCATCCGCAACCTCAAGCGCCGCGCGACGCGCACGCCGCTCGGCATGGCGCTCCGAGGCCGCTTCCTCGTCGGCACCCAGCCGGTCGAGCAGGACCTGATCCGCCGCTTCGTCGACTGCGCCGCGGAGTCCGGCATCGGGGTCTTCCGCCTGCACGATCCGATGAACGACCCGGAGGACCTCGTCGGCCCGGCCGAGGCGGTGCGCGCCGCGGGCGCGCGCCTGCACCT
>JAUMCA010000013.1:1057-21497 GCA_032119475.1 Thermoleophilia bacterium
CCTCGGGCTCGTGTACGACGAGGGGCCGGAGGGTCACGACCGCCTCGTCGCCCGCGCGCCGCAGCTGGCCGCGCTCGGTGCCGACCGCCTGCTGCTGCTCGATCCGGCGGGTGCGCTCGACCCGTCTCGCGCCGGCACGCTCATCACCGCGCTGCGCGACGCCGCCGGCGTCCCGGTCGGCCTCTACCCGCAGGGCCCCGGCGGCACGTCGCTGGCCGTCGCGCTCGAGGCGGCGCGCGCCGGCGCGGACCCGATCGCCGTCGCGACCTATTCCCTCGCCGTCGCCGGCCATCGCGCCAGCAGCGAGCTCCTGTCCCAGGCCATCGACGGCCTCGGCCTCGAGTCCGGCGTCGACCGCGACGTGCTCTGGCAGGCGGCCGAGCTGCTCGATCGCGCGCTGTTCGCCGACACGACGCTCCCGCCGCCGCTGTCCGCCCACGTCTCGCTCCTGGCCGCGCTCAAGGGCGTCCCGGCCGGTGTCGTCTCGGGCGTCGAGCGCCGCCTCGCCGCGATCGACGCCAGCGACCGCATCGCCGAGGTGCTGGACGAGGTGCAGGCGGTGCGCGCCGACCTCGGCTCGCCCCCGACCGCCTCGCCGCTCGGCGACGTGATCGTCCGGCAGGCCATCGACCACGTGCTCGAGGGGCGCCGCTGGCGCGCCATCGACGGTGAGATGCGGGCGCTGATCCGCGGGGATTGGGGTCGCCCGCCCGCCGCCGTGGAGCCCGACGTCCTCGCGCTCGCGGCCGCCGGCGACGCGGCATCGTCCGCGGCGGCCACCGACATCGAGGCCGCGCGGGCCCACGCGGGCGAGCTCGCGACGTCCGAGGAGGAGCTGTGCCTCGTCGCGCTCTTCGGCGAGGACGCGATCCCGCTGCTCGAGCGCCTGCGCGGTCGCCACGACGCCATCGCCCCGGGTGCGACCAACGAGGAGGACGAGCGCATTCGCGGCCTCGTCGAGCTCCTCGAGGAGACGGGCCTCGGCGAGCTGACCGTCGAGGAGAACGGCACGCGCATCACGCTGCGCCAGCAGCAGGTGCAGCAGGTCGTGGCCTCGGCGCCCCTGGCCGCCGCCGCAGCGACCCCGTCCGAGGCGGCGCCCGCCGCTCCGAGCGGCACGGTCGTCGCGAGCCCGATGGTCGGCACGTTCTACCGGTCACCGGCCCCGGGCGAGCCGGCGTTCGTCGAGGTCGGGTCCACCGTCGAGGTCGGGCAGGTGGTCTGCATCCTCGAGGCGATGAAGCTCTTCAACGAGTTCAAGTCCGAGGTCGCGGGCACCGTGAAGGCGATCCTCGTGGACGACGCCACCGCGGTCGAGTTCGGCCAGCCGCTGTTCGAGATCGACCCCAGCGGGGCCTGAGGCACCCGGCGTGCTGCGTCGCTGCCTCGTCGCGAACCGGGGCGAGATCGCCGTCCGGATCATCCGCGCCTGCCATGAGCTCGGCATCGAGGCCGTGGCCGTGCACTCGACGGCGGACAAGGACGCGATGCACGTGCGTCTCGCCGACAAGGCGGTCCAGATCGGGCCGCCGCAGGGATCGGAGTCGTACCTGCGCGTCGACCGCCTCGTCGCCGCGGCGCTGACGACCGGCTGCGACAGCATCCACCCGGGCTACGGCTTCCTCGCCGAGAGCACGGAGCTCGTGCGCGCCTGCGCGGAGCACGACCTGATCTGGGTCGGCCCCAGCGCCGAGGTGATCGAGACCATGGGCGACAAGGCGGTCGCCAAGGACACCATGCGCGCGGCGGGCCTGCCCCTCGTGCCCGGCTCCGACGGTCGCCTGTCCGGTCCCGACGAGGCGGCCGTCATCGCGGCCGAGGCCGGGTACCCGGTGCTGCTCAAGGCGGCGGCCGGCGGCGGCGGCAAGGGGATGCGGCTCGTGCACGGTCCCGACGAGGTGCGCGACGCCTTCCTGGCCGCCAGCACCGAAGCCGAGGCGGCGTTCTCCGATGCGGGTATGTACCTCGAGAAGGCCGTGCTGAACGCGCACCACATCGAGATCCAGGTGATGGGGGACGGCCACGGCGGGGGCCTGATCCTCGGCGAGCGCGAGTGCTCGATCCAGCGTCGCCACCAGAAGCTGATCGAGGAGTCCCCGTCGCCGTTCATCTCCAACGCGACGCGCGAGACGATGATGACCGCGGCGCGCGACGCCGTCGAGGCCCTCCGGTACGCCGGAGCCGGCACGCTCGAGTTCCTGGTCGGCGACGACCAGTCGTTCTACTTCATGGAGATGAACACCCGCCTGCAGGTCGAGCACCCGGTCACCGAGGTGGTCGCCGGGTTCGACCTCGTGCAGGCGCAGCTCCTGGTCGCCGGGGGCGAGCCCCTGCCGGCCTGGAGCGAGGCCGAGAACCGCGGGCACGCGATCGAGTTCCGCATCAACGCGGAGGACCCCGCCCACGGCTTCCGCCCGGCGCCCGGCCGCATCGAGCGCTTCCGCCCGGCGCTCGGGCCCGGCGTGCGCGTCGACACGTTCATGGAGGACGGAGCCAGCGTGCCGCCGTTCTACGACTCGATGATCGCGAAGCTGATCGTCTCCGCCCCGACGCGGGAAGCCACGCTCGCCCGTGCGGCGCGGGCGCTCGACGAGTTCGAGATCGTCGGCATCCCGACCACCCTCCCGCTGCTGCGGGAGATCGTCGACGAGCCCGCCTTCCGCGCCGGGCGCTACACGACGACGTACATCGACGAGGTCGGCGCGAACCTCACCACGCTCGGGGAGGCCTAGCCGTGGCGCAGGACGCCGACGGCTCCCGCCGGCAGTCCCGGCGGGCGGCGGTGATGCTCCTGTACCAGGAGGACATCACCGGCCACGACATGGCGGGGATCATCGCCCGCCACGAGCAGGACGCCGGTCGCCCGCTGCCCGCCTACGCGCACGGGTTGATCGACGCGGTGCACGCGCAGCGCGGCGCGCTGGACGCGGAGATCGACGAGCGCGCGGAGGGGTGGAGCGTCGAGCGCATCGCCCCCGTCGAGCGCGCGGTCCTGCGCGTGGGACTCGTGGAGCTCGATGCCGACGATCCGCCGGCGGCCGTCGCGATCGCGGAGGCCGTCGCGCTGGCGCGGCGATACGCCTCGCCGGAGGCCGGCGCGTTCGTCAACGGCATCCTCAGCGCCGCGGCCCGCACGCGCGGCACGGGCCGGTAATCTCCGCGCATGGCCGCGACCGACCCCTTCGACGAGCTCGTCGCCCGTCTCGACGCCGCCCGCGCGCGGCTCGACGCGGTCGAGTCGCCCGACGACGCGGTCGCGGCGCTCGAGGAGCTGCAGGAGACGGCACGCGCCATCTCGACCGAGATCGACCGCCGTCGCCGCGCCCTCGCGGACGAGCGCGGGGATGGCCAGCTCGATCTCCTCTGATCCCGCCGGCATCCGCCGCCTCGGCGACCTCGTCGAGGACGGCCTGCGCCGGCACGTGGACGCGGCGATCGGCGTCGAACCGGACCTGCGGCCGTTCGCCGAGGCCCTGCGCTACCCGCTCGACGCCGGGGGCAAGCGGCTGCGCCCGATCCTCCTGCTCGCGACGGTCGAGGCGCTCGGCGGCGACGTGGAGGACGCGCTCGCCAGCGCCTGCGCGCTGGAGCTGATCCACACGTTCTCGCTCGTCCACGACGACCTACCGGCACTCGACGACGACTCCGTGCGCCGCGGCCGGCCGACCGCGCACGTCGCGTTCGGCGAGGACGTCGCGATCCTCGTCGGCGACGGGCTCTTCGCCCTGGCGTTCCGGCTGATCGCGGACGACCCGCGGCCCTCCGCGGAGGCGCGGCTCGCGGCGATCGCGGCGCTGGCCCGTGCGACGGACGGGATGGTGCGCGGGCAGTACCTCGACCTCCGGCCGGCGGCCGAGTGCGATGAGGCGGCGCTGCGCCGGATGAACGGGCTCAAGACCGGCTGCCTGCTCGAGGCGGCGGTCGGCATGGGGCTCGCCCTGGTCGACGCCCCGGACGACGTCCGCGTGCCGTACGCCGCGCTCGCCGCCGAGATCGGCGTCGGCTTCCAGATGGTGGACGACGTCCTCGACGCCACGCGGACGAGCGAGGAGCTCGGCAAGACGGCCGGTGCCGACGTGGCCAACGACCGGCGCACGTGGGTGACGGTGCTCGGACTCGAGGCTGCGCAGGCGCGGGTGGAGGCCTCGTGGCAGGCGGCGGCGGCGATGCTCGACGCGCTGCCGGGAAACCCGGCCGTGCTGCGTGCGATCACCGAGCTCGTCTACCGGCGGACGCACTGACGCCGTGGCGCGCGAGCGCGAACGGCTGGACCAGGCGCTCGTCGCCCGCGGCCTCGTGCCGACGCGGTCGAAGGCGCAGGCCCTCGTGCTCGCCGGGCTCGTGACGATCGACGGCGAGCCGGCGCGCACCGCCGGGCAGGCCGTGCGGTCGGACCAGGACCTCGCCGTGGCCGCGCTGCCGCGTTTCGTGTCCCGGGCCGGCGACAAGCTCGACGGGTTCCTGGCCTTCCTCGACTGGGATGTCACGGGCGCCGACGCCCTCGACATCGGCGCCTCGACCGGCGGCTTCACCGACTGCCTGCTGCAGCGCGGCGCGGCGCGGGTGACCGCGGTCGACGTCGGCTACGGGCAGCTGGACGCGCGGTTGCGGTCCGATCCCCGCGTCACCGTGCTGGAGCGGACCAACGCGCGCGGGCTGACGCCGGATGCGCTTGCATACGCGCCGGATCTGATCGTCGCGGACGTCTCGTTCATCTCCCTGCGCCACGTGCTGGGGCCGGCGATCGCGTGTGCCCATGCGCCCTGGCGGGCGATCGTGCTCGTCAAGCCGCAGTTCGAGGCGCGGCCGGACGACGTGGGCAAGGGCGGTGTGGTGCGGGATGCGGACGTGCGCCGGCAGGCGGTGGCCTCCGTCGCCCGCTACGCTTGCGACCTCGGTGCGATCCCGCTCGTCGCCCGGGATTCCGGCGTCCCCGGACCGGCCGGCAACCACGAGTACCCGCTCGCGATCGTCTCCGCAGACCACCCGCTCGCCCGTGACACCGAACCCGACCCACAGCGCATCGCCCGAGACGCCGTCTGAGATCCGGCGCGTCCTGCTCGTCACGCACGGCGACGCCGCGGTCACGCGGGACGCTCTGCCCGCGCTCGCCGCGCGCCTGGCCGACGCAGACGTCGAGCTCGTGCTCGGCGAGGACGAGGTGGCGAAGCACCCCGAGGTCGACGCCACCGTCGACCGGCCTGACGACGTCGACCTGATCCTCGTCCTCGGGGGCGACGGGACGATGCTGCGCGCGATGCACCGGGTGATCGACCGGCCGATCCCGTGCGTCGGCGTCAACTACGGCACGTTCGGCTTCCTCACGACCCTGCGCGCCGACGAGCTGGATCGGTCGCTGCCCGGGATCCTCTCCGGCGGCCTCGAGGTCGTCACGCTGCCGACGGTCGCCGTCGAGACGGCGGAAGGCCGCTTCGTCGCGATCAACGACATCCTCGTGACGGCGGACACGCTCGGCCGCATGGCCGTGCTCGAGTGGGCCGTCAACGGCGTCGACCTCGGCCAGCGCGGCTGCGACGGCGTGCTCGTGTCGACGCCCACGGGGTCCACCGGCTACAACCTGTCCGCCGGCGGTCCGGTCCTGGACTGGGCCGTCGACGCCGTGGCGGTCACCTTCGTCGCGGCGCATGCGCTCGACGCGCGCCCGCTGATCCTGTCGCGCGGGCACGCCGTGCGCGTCGTCTCCCGTACGCGGGACGTCGGCAGTCGCATCGTCGTCGACGGGCACCCGGCGCTGCGGCTCGCCGCGGGGGAGGAGGCGGTCATCCGGATGTCGCCGGAGCGCGTGCGCCTCGGCATCCTGCCGGGTCGGCCGTTCCTGTCCCGGTACCGCGACAAGTTCGGCCACTGACGTGCTCGAGCGCCTGACCGTCGGGAACCTCGTCGTCGTCCGCGCCGCCGAGATCGAGCCCGCGCCCGGTCTGACCGTCGTCACCGGGGAGACCGGGGCCGGCAAGACGGTCCTCGCGGGCGCGCTCGGCCTCGTGCTCGGCACCAAGGGGGAGGCCGGGCTCGTCGGCCCGCACGGCGACGCGGTGGAGGTCGAGGCGACGTTCCGGATCGACGAGGACGTGCTCGCCGATCCCGCGCTCGACGGCATCCGCGAACTCGTCGACGACCTCGACGACGGTCTGATCGTCGGACGGCGCATGGGGGCGGACGGCCGGGGGCGCGTCACGATCCAGGGCCGCAGCGCCACGCGCGGCGCCCTTGAGGACGCGGGCGAGCGCCTGGTCGGCGTGGTCTCGCAGCACGAGGCGCGGCGGCTGGCCAAGCCCGCGGCCCAGCGCGCCATCCTCGATGCGTTCGGGGGCGAGCGCCATCGGGCCAAGGGCATCGCCATGGCCGAGGCCTGGCGCGCGTACGTCGCGGCGCGCGACGCGCGCGCGGCCGCGGAGGCCGAGGCGGCCGGCCTCGAGGGGCGGACCGCGGAGCTCGAGGGCATCGCGGAGCGCCTCGCCGCCGTGCAGCCGCAGCCCGGCGAGGTGGAGGCGCTGGAGGCGGAGCGGCAGCGCCTGCGCTACGCCGACGTCCTCGCGGCCGGGACGCGCGGCGCGGCGGACCTGCTGTCGCCCGACGACGGCGAGGGCGCGCTCAGCCTCGCCAGCCGGGCCGAGCGCGACCTCTCCGGCGCGGTCGAGCGCGATCCGGCGCTCGCCGCGGTCGCCGCCGAGCTGCGCGACGCCGTGGTGCGGCTCGAGGAGGCCTCGCGCGCCCTGCACGCCTACGCCGACGGCGTGGAGCACGACCCGGCTCGGCTCGATCAGGTGGAGGCCCGCCTCGACGCGCTCGCGGACCTCGTGCGCCGCCACGGATCGCTCGACGACGCGATCGCCGCCGGTGCCGAGGCCGAGCGCCTGCTCGCGCAGCTGCGCGGCGAGAGCGGCGGCGTCGACGCTGCGCGGCGGGCGGAGGCCGAGGCCCTGGCCGCCGCCGAGCAGGCGGCGGGCGCGCTGACGAAGGCCCGCCGCGCCCTGGCGCCCAAACTGGCGGCTGCCGTCCAGGGCCACCTCGCCGATCTCGGCATGGCCGATGCGGCCGTCGAGATCGCCGTCGACGAGCGGCCGCTCGGGTCGAGCGGCGTGGACGAGGTGCGCTTCCTGCTGGCTCCCAACCCCGGGTTCGCCCCGGCGCCGATCGCCGAGGCGGCCTCAGGCGGCGAGCTCTCCCGCGTCGCCCTGGCGCTGCGCGTCGCGGCCCACGATCGCGATGCGGTGGCCACGCTGGTGTTCGACGAGGTGGATGCCGGCGTCGGCGGGGCCACGGCCGTCGCGGTGGGGCGGAAGCTGCGCGAGCTCGCGGCGACGACGCAGGTCATCTGCATCACGCACCTCGCGCAGATCGCCGCGCTCGCCGACGCGCACTACCGCGTGCTGAAGGTCGCCGGTGATCCGACGGAGACGGCCATCGAGCGCCTCGACGAGGCCGGCGTGGAGGCGGAGCTCGCGCGGATGCTCGGCGGCGACGCCGAGGCGGCGGAGGCGCGCGACCTCGCCCGGCGGTTGCGCGCGACCGGATGAGCGCGTCCGAACGGTGACGCGGCACGTCATCCGACAGCCCGCCTAGGATGCGCGCAGACCCCGACGGAGGAGCGCGAAAGTGGCGGAGGCCCGAACCCGGTACGTGTTCATCACCGGCGGAGTCGTCTCCTCCCTCGGGAAGGGCATCACGGCCGCCTCGCTCGGGCGGATCCTGAAGAACCGCGGACTGCGCGTGGCGGTCATCAAGCTCGACCCGTACATCAACGTCGATCCGGGCACGATGAGCCCGTTCCAGCACGGCGAGGTGTTCGTCACGGAGGACGGCGCGGAGACCGACCTCGACCTCGGGCACTACGAGCGCTTCATCGACGAGAACACCTCGAGCCTGTCCAACGCCACGGCCGGCGCGATCTACGACAGCGTGATCCGGCGCGAGCGCCGGGGCGAGTACCTCGGCTCGACCGTGCAGGTCATCCCGCACATCACCGACGAGATCAAGCGCCGCGTGCTGCGCGTGTCGGAGGCGGAGGCCGTGGACGTCGTCCTCGTCGAGATCGGTGGCACGGTCGGCGACATCGAGAGCCTCCCGTTCCTCGAGTCGATCCGCCAGCTGCGCAACCAGGTCGGCAAGGAGAACGTCTGCTACGTGCACTGCACCCTCGTGCCGATGATCGAGGCCGCCGGCGAGCTCAAGACGAAGCCGACGCAGCACTCCGTCAACGAGCTGCGGCGCATCGGCATCACGCCCGACATCGTCGTCTGCCGTGCGTCGCACACGATCACGCGCGAGCTGAAGGACAAGATCGCGCTGTTCGCGGACCTCGACCCGCGCGCGATCATGGCCTGCGAGGACGCCTCGAACATCTACCGCGTCGCGCTCGCGCTCCATGCGCAGGGCTTCGACGACCTCGTGCTCGACGGGTTCGGCATCGAGGCCCCGCCTGCGGACATGTCCGAGTGGGAGGCGCTCGCCGACCGCGTCGACAGCCTCCAGGGCGAGGTCCGGATCGCCATCGTCGGCAAGTACATCCAGCTGCAGGACGCGTACCTGTCGGTCGTCGAGGCGCTCAAGCACGGCGCGATCCACCACGGCGCCGTGCTCCGCCTGACCTGGCTCGACGCCGAGGCCGTCCTGCGCGGCGAGGCCCGTGACGAGCTGGCCGGCGTCGACGGGGTGCTGATCCCCGGCGGTTTCGGCGAGCGCGGCATCGAGGGCAAGATCGCCGCTGCGCGCTTCGCCCGCGAGCACAAGGTGCCGTTCCTCGGCATCTGCCTCGGCATGCAGATCGCCGTGGCGGAGTTCGCGCGCGACGTCTGCGGGATGCAGGGCGCCAACTCGACGGAGTTCGACCCCGAGACGCCGCATCCGATCGTGGACCTCCTGCCCGAGCAGAAGGACGTCATGGACATGGGCGGGACGATGCGCCTCGGCGCCGAGGCGGTCGTGCTGAAGCCCGGCACGAAGGCGCACCAGGCGTACGGCGAGGACGTCGTCTACGAGCGCCACCGTCACCGCTACGAGGTGTCGAACCTGCTGCGCCCCCAGCTGGAGGCGCAGGGGCTGGTCGTCTCGGGCACGTTCGCGAGCAAGGACCTCGTCGAGATCGTCGAGCTCCCCGATCACCCGTGGTACGTCGCGAGCCAGTTCCACCCCGAGTTCAAGTCGCGCCCGACCCGTCCGGCGCCGCTCTTCCGCGAGTTCGTCGGTGCGGCGATCGCGTTCCGCGACGCCGCACCCGCGCCGGCCACGGCGTCGGCGGATGCGCCCTCCGGCGCGACCGCGGCGGCGTAGCGTGGACACCGCGCTCGACCTGTTCCTCGCCCTCGCCCGGCTCGAGACGCCGCCGAAGCGCGAGCGGGCGGCGGTCGACCTGTGCCGCGAGGTCCTCGCCGCCTTCGGCGTCGAGGCGATCGAGGACGACGTCGCCGCGGAGATCGGCGGCGACGCGGGCAACCTCTACGCGCGCATCCCCGGGACCGTGGACGGCACGCCGATCTTCTTCAACGCGCACGTCGACACCGTCCCGCCGAGCGGCCCGATCGATCCGGTGATCGAGGACGGCTACGTCACGAACCGCAACCCGACCATCCTCGGCGCCGACAACAAGGCGACCGTGGCGGGGATGATCGACGGCATTCGCCAGGTCGTGCGGGAGGGGATCCCGCACGCCGGGATCGAGCTCGTGATCACCGTGCAGGAGGAGATCGGCATCCTCGGCGCCCGCATGTTCGACGTCCGCCGGCTCGAGGCGACGACCGGCTACGTATACGACGTCGACGGCGACCCCGGCGGCATGGTGATGCGCGCGCCGAGCCAGATCACGATGGACCTGACCTTCCGCGGGCGGGCCGCCCACGCGGGGATCGCGCCGGAGGACGGCCGCAACGCGATCCACGCGGCCGGCGTGGCCCTGTCGATCCTGGAGTTCGGGCGTGTCGCGCCCGGTGCCTCGCGCAACGTCGGCGTCATCGAGGGCGGCAGCCAGCGGAACGTGGTCCCGGACCGCTGCGTCGTGCAGTGCGAGGTGCGCAGCCTGGACGACGCGGAGGTCGTGCGCCTCGCCCAGGAGACGGTCGACGCCGCCAACGCCGCGGCCGCGCGCACCGGCTGCTCGGTCGAGGTGTCCCAGACGCGCGAGTACACGGCCTACGCGTTCGCGTCCGACGACGAGGTCGTGCTGATCGCGCGCAGGGCGCTCGAGGCGGCGGGGTGCGCGCCCCGCGAGATCGAGACCGGCGGCGGCGCCGACGCCCACGCCTTCAACGAGAAGGGTCTGCGCTGCCTCAACCTGTCGAGCGGGATGGAGGACATCCACTCCCCCGACGAGCGCATCAAGGTCGCCGACGTCGAGGCGCTGTCGCGGATCACCGTCGAGCTTATCCGCGCCGCCGCCACCGCCTGAGCCGAGACCCGCGGCGCTTCGTCCGGGGGAGCGGTCGGTGCGGCGGTGCGCGGTCGCCCACATCGTGGGTCGGGTTCCCCGCGGCCGGAGGTGCGCGGCGCTACGATCCCGCGGTCATCGTCGAATGGGAGGCGGGCGTGCGCGTTGGCGTCGTCAAGGAGATCAAGAAGGACGAGTACCGCGTCGCGCTGACGCCGGCCGGTGCACGTGAGCTCGTCGGCCGCGGGCACGAGGTCGTCGTCGAGACGACCGCCGGCGCCGGAAGCGCCTTCCCCGACGAGGCGTACGTCGCCGCGGGTGCGCGGATCGCGCCGTGCGACGAGGTCTGGGCCTCGTGCGACATGGTGATGAAGGTCAAGGAGCCGCTCGAGCCCGAGTGGTCGAAGATCCGCGCCGGGCAGATCCTCTTCACGTACCTCCACCTGGCGCCGGACGAGGCGCTGACCCGGGCGCTGATCGACACGGGGGCCACCTGCATCGCGTATGAGACGGTGGAGACCGACGACCGCCGGCTGCCGCTGCTCGCGCCGATGAGCGAGGTCGCGGGTCGGCTCGCGCCGCAGATGGGCGCGCACTGCCTCGAGAAGCCGAAGGGCGGGCGCGGCATCCTGCTCGCCGGTCTGCCGGGCGTCGCCCCGGCGAAGGTCGTCGTCCTCGGCGGCGGCATCGTGGGCTACAACGCCGCGATGATCGCCGTCGGCATGCAGGCCGACGTCTGGATCCTCGAGCGCTCCGTGGATCGCATGCGCGACCTGGAGACGATGATGGACGGTCGCGTGACGCTGGAGATGTCGCACCGGCAGATGGTCGAGGAGGCCATCGCCGACGCGGACATGGTGATCGGCGCGGTGCTCGTGACCGGCGCACGCGCGCCGAAGCTCGTGACGCGCGACATGCTGGGCGGGATGAAGCCGGGCGCGGTGCTCGTGGACGTCGCGATCGACCAGGGCGGCTGCTTCGAGACCTCGAAGCCGACGACGCACTCCGACCCGACCTTCGAGGTCGACGGCGTGATCCACTACTGCGTGGCGAACATGCCGGGCGCGGTGCCGATCACGTCGACCCGCGGCCTGACCAACGTGACGCTGCCGTACGCCGAGCTCCTCGCCGACCACGGTCTCGAGGGCGCGCTGCGCGCCTCGGCGCCGCTCGCGAAGGGCGTCAACGTGATGGCGGGCAAGGTGGTCAACCGACCGGTCGCCGACAGCCACGGCCTCGCGTACACGCCCCTCGAGGATCTCCTCGGAGGCGTACCGGCCTAGCGGCAGGGGTGGAGGCGGGGGAGGCGAACTTCCCCGTTATGCAGGATCCCCGGATCGCGGACTTCCTCGAGTCCCTGCGGCTCGAGCGTGATGCCTCGCCCCACACCGTCTCCGCGTACCGCACCGACCTCGCCGAGCTCCAGGCGTTCCTCGAGGCGCGCGGGCTCGACCTCGACACGGTCACGGGGACCGATCTCGAGCCGTTCGCGCTGGCCCTGCGCGAGCGCGGCCTGAGTCCGGCCACGGTGCGCCGCCGCCTGGCCGCGGCGCGCTCGCTGCTCCGGCATCGCGCGCGGGAGGGGGCGCGGACCGCGTCGGTGCGCGACGTCCCCCTGCCGCGGGCGCCGCAGGCGCCGCCGCACGCGCTGACGAGCGAGCAGGCGATCGCCCTCGTCGAGCACCCGGACGCGACGCCGCTCGGCCTGCGCGACCGCGCGGTCCTCGAGCTGCTCTACGGGGCCGGCCTGCGCGTCTCGGAGCTCTGCGGCCTACGGCCCGGCGACCTCGATGCGGAGCACGGCCTCGTGCGGGTCCTCGGCAAGGGCGGGCGCGAGCGCGTCGTGCCCTGCGGCGGGCAGGCGGTCCGCGCCGTCGAGCGCTATCTCGCCCGCAGCCGCACGCACCTCGGCAGCCGGCAGGACCCCCAGGCGCTGCTCGTCAACAACCGCGGCGGCCGGCTCACGCGCCGCGGCGCCTTCCTGATCGTGCGCCGACACGCCGAGCCGGCCGGACTGCCCGACTGGGTCGGCCCGCACGCCCTCCGCCACGCCTTCGCGACGCACCTCGTGGAGGGCGGCTGCGACCTGCGCACCGTCCAGGAGCTGCTCGGCCACCAGCGCATCGCCACGACGGCCATCTACACCCACGTCGCCGGCACGCACCTGCGCGATACGTTCCTGGCGGCGCACCCGCGCGCTCGCGCGGCCTGATCGCCCCCGCCGCGACGCCCGCTGCAACTACGCTGGACCCATGCCCGAGCTGCCCGAGGTCGAGACCGTGCGCCGTCGGCTCGCACCGCACGTGGAGGGGCGCCGCATCGCGGACGTCGAGGTGCGCGACCCGCGGCTGACGGGCGCGGTCGATCCCACGACGGTGATGCGGGCGCTCCGCGGACGGTCCGTCCGCGTGCTGGACCGCCGCGGGAAGTACCTGCTGATCCGCCTCGACGACGGCACGACGCTGATCTCGCACCTGCGGATGACCGGCAACTGGCTGGTGCCCGTCGGCGACGAGCCGCCGTTCGCGCGCGCGACGCTCACGCTCGACGACGGCGTGCGCGTCGTCTACGCGGATGCGCGGCGCTTCGGCACGTGGGACCACCTGGACGACGCGGCGGCGGCCGCGTACCTCGCCGCTCGGCTCGGTCCGGAGCCGCTCGACGCCGGCTTCGACGGGGGCACGCTGCGCGAGGCCTTCCACGGTCGCCAGGCGCCGGTCAAGGCCCTGCTGCTGGACCAGCGGCTCGTCGCCGGCGTGGGCAACATCTACGCCGACGAGGCGCTCCACCGCGCGTGCATCCATCCCGATGTACCGGCCGGCCGCCTGCGGCGCGCGCAGCTCGACGTGCTCGCCGACGCGGTGCGGGAGGCGCTGGAGGAGGGGATCCGCCAGCAAGGCGCGTCGATCCGGGACTTCCGCGACCCCGCGGGCGGCTACGGCTCGATGCAGGAGGCGTTCCGGGTGTACGGGCGCGACGGCGAGCCGTGCGGGGCGTGCGGCACCGAGATCGTCAAGACCCGCAGCGCCGGACGCGGGACGCACGTCTGCCCGACCTGCCAGCCGCGCCCCCGCCGCCGTGCGGGAATGCCGCGACGAGGTGCGGCGTTGACCCGGGCATGAAGGACGTCATCGTCTACTCCGCCGACTGGTGCCCGTTCTGCACGCGCGCCAAGGCCCTCCTGACCTCGCGCGACATCCCGTTCGAGGAGATCAACGTCGACCGGGTGCCGGGCTTCCGGGAGAAGCTCGTCGAGATGACGGGCCGCATGACGGTGCCCCAGATCTTCGTCGACGGCGAGCCGATCGGCGGCTTCGACGACATCGCCGCGCTGGACGCCCGCGGCGAGCTGCTGCCGCTCGTCCAGGGCTGAGGCCCGCGTGGCGGGCGCCTCGTACGCCACGGAGGCGATCGTCCTGCGCTCGTTCCGCACCGGCGAGGCCGACCGCGTCGTGCACCTCCTCACGCCGGATCACGGTCGCGTGAACGTGATCGCCAAGGGCGCGCGCCGCACCACCGCCAAGATGGGCGCGCGGCTGGAGCCGCTGACCCGCATCGACGCCGTGCTGATCCCCGGACGCGGCGATCTGGCGACCATCACGGGCGCCGACGTGCTCTGGTCCGGCGACGCGATCCGTCGGGATTCCGTCCGCGCGCTCGCGGCGAGCGCCGGCATCGAGGCCGTCGTCCGGCTGTTCCCGGAGCCGGAACCCGACGAGCGCCTCTTCCGCGGGCTCCAGCGCTACCTCGAGGCCGTGGCGGACGCGCCCGCCGATGGCCTGCGCGACGCGGTGGAGGCGTTGACGCTCGCGTTCGCCCTCAAGCTGCTGGCGCTCGCCGGGTGGCGTCCCGAGGTCGGCGTCTGCGTGCGCTGCGGTGCGCCGCCCGCCGTCTACGACGCCGAGGCCGGCTGCGCCTACTGCGCGACCTGCGGCTCGGGTATCCCCCTCGACGCGTCGACGGCCGCCACTGCGGCCCGCATGCTGTCCGAGCCGCTCGGTGCCGTGCCCGTGCCGCCGGCCGCCGTGCGCGCCGCGATCGCCGGGGTCTGCCGTGCCACTGCACAGGCGCACGGCGACGTCCGGCTCGCGCTGCTCGGGGCTACGGGATCAGCTTGACGAGCCGCCCACCGCGCTGGCCGACGGCGTAGAGTTCGCCGCTGTCGTCCTGGCCGAAGGCGGTCAGGCCGCGGACGGTCACGCCGGTCGGCTTGCGCGTCGGGTCCTTGCGGGTGATCGACCACACGGTGCCCCTGCACCAGTCGCCGAACACGTAGCGGCCGCGGAGGCTGCGGATCGCCCTGCCGCGGTAGACGTAGCCGCCGATCACCGAGCACCCGCTGGCGTGGTCGTAGGTCGCGACCGGCGTGATCAGGGTGCCGTTGGTGGGCTGCGGCGCGTAGGGCTTGGGTCCCTCGAACGCGTTCCAGCCGAAGTTCGGCAGCGGCGGCGCGGGATTCGGGAACCAGCTGACCTCCTCGTAGCGCTTCTCGCCGACGTCGCCGACCCACAGTGCGCCCGTGCGCCGGTCGAACGAGAAGCGCCAGGGGTTGCGCAGCCCGATCGCCCACACGGATGGGTCGCCGCCGCCGTTCGCGAACGGGTTCGAGCCCGGGATCGAGTACGGCTCGCCGATGACGTCGATCCGCAGGATCTTGCCGAGCGGCACGTTCGGGTTCTGCGCCCGGTTGCCCGGGTCGCCGCCGGAACCGCCGTCGCCGAGGCCGATGTAGAGCATGCCGTCGGGGCCGAACGCGAGCTGGCCGCCGTTGTGGTTGGCGTACGGCTGGCGCACGCTGAGCAGCACCTTCGCGGAGCCCTTGAGGAAGCGGTGGTAGCGCCCGCGACGGAACTGGACGATCTGCGTCGTGCCCGCCGCGTCGGTGTAGTTGACGTACACCAGCCCGTTGGTCGCGTACGCCGGGTGGTATGCGATGCCGAGCAGTCCCTGCTCGCCGCCCTGCTGGCCCACCCGGTCGGCCAGATCCGCCAGCACGACGATCCGGCCCTTCCTGACCGTCACCACGCGGCCCCGCTGCTCCGTCACGACCGGATTCGCGGTGCCGGGGCGGAAGGCGATGGCGGTGGGCGCGCTCAGGCCGGTCACGACGGTCTGCGTCGCGATGGCATCCGCGGCGGGCGCGGACACGACGACGGCAGCCAGAACGGCGGCGAGCGCGAGGGGGAGGCGGAACACCGTCACTCAGGGTACATCCGGTCGGCGGAGCAGCCGCGACGGGCGAATCGGTACCCTGCCCCCGTGCAGACGCAGGCCGCGCCGACGACGTTCCAGGACCTGATCCTCCGGCTCCAGTCCTTCTGGGCGGCGGAGGGCTGCGCGATCGTGCAGCCGTACCACACCGAGGTCGGCGCCGGCACGATGAATCCGGCGACGCTCCTGCGCTGCCTCGGCCCGGAGCCGTGGTCGACGGCGTACGTCGAGCCCTCGATTCGCCCGACCGACGGGCGCTACGCGGAGAACCCGTACCGGCTGCAGCACTACTACCAGTTCCAGGTCCTCATCAAGCCGTCGCCGGACGACATCCAGGAGGCGTACCTGCGGTCGCTCGCGACGATCGGCATCGACGCGTCGCAGCATGACGTGCGCTTCGTGGAGGACAACTGGGAGGCGCCGACCCTGGGCGCGTGGGGGACCGGCTGGGAGGTGTGGCTGGACGGCATGGAGGTGACGCAGTTCACCTACTTCCAACAGGCCGGGGGCATCGACTGCGATCCCATCTCCGTGGAGCTGACGTACGGCCTCGAGCGGCTGGCCATGTACCTGCAGGGCGTCGACTCGTGCTGGGATCTGCGCTGGTCCGAGGCCCTGTCGTACGCCGACGTCCACGCGCGCGGCGAGCGCGAGTGGTCCGCCTACAACTTCGAGGTCGCCGACGTCGCCGGCCTCGTGCGCGCCTTCGACCACCACGAGGCCGAGTGCGGACGCTGCCTCGACGCCGGGCTCCCGGTCCCGGCCTACGACCAGGTCCTCAAGTGCTCGCACGCGTTCAACCTGCTCGATGCGCGCGGCGCGATCTCGGTGACGGAGCGCGTCGCCTACATCGGTCGCGTGCGCGGGCTCGCGCGCGCCGTGGCCCACGCGTACCTCGGTCTGGAGCAGCCGTGAGCGCCACGCTCCTGATCGAGCTCGGCTGCGAGGAGCTGCCGGCCAACGCCTGCCGCGTCGCCGAGCGCGAGGCGGGCCCCGCGATCCAGCGGCTCCTGGCCGAGCGCCGCCTCGCGCCGGCATCGGTGGAGACGTTCGTCACGCCGCGTCGCATCGCCGTGCTCGCCACCGACGTGCCGGCCGAGGCGCCGGCGGAGACCACGGTGCAGACGGGGCCGCCCGAGCGCGCCGCGCGCAACGAGGACGGCTCGTGGTCGAAGGCCGCCGAGGGCTTCGCCCGCAAGCACGGGCTGACGCCCGAGCAGCTCGAGGTCAACGCGGAGGGGCTCCTGACCGCCACGGTCACCGCACCGGCCGAGCCGCTCGCCGACCACGCGCAGGCGCTCGTCGACGGCCTCATCGACGGGCTCCAGATGCCGAAGAACATGCGTTGGGGCACCGGCACGCTGCGCTTCTCGCGCCCGATCCGCACGCTCACGGTGCTGCACGGCGCCGACGTCCTGCCCGCAACGGTGCAGGGGGTGGCGAGCGGGCGCACCGTGCGCGGGCATCGGCTCCTGCGCCCGACCCTCGAGCTCGCGCAGGCCGACGACTACGTCGCCGACCTCGGCGGCGCCGGGGTCGCCGTGCGCACCGCCGATCGGCGCGAGGTGATCGAGACGCTGCTGACGTCCGTCGCGAAGGTGCACGACGCCGCCTGGGACGATCCCGGCCGCGTGCTCGACGAGGTCATCTACCTCGTGGAGTGGCCGCGCGTCCTCGACGGCGAGATCGACGATCGGTTCCTCGCGCTGCCCGAGCGCGTCCTGGTCACCGCCATGCAGTCGCACCAGCGGTACCTGCCGCTGCGCGGCGCGACCGGCACCCTGCGCCCCGCCTTCCTCACGGTGGTCAACTCCCACCCCGACGCGGATGCCACGGTGCGCGCGGGCAACGAGCGCGTGCTCGCCGGCCGCCTCGACGACGCGGTGTTCTCGCTGGAGAAGGATCGCCAGCGCGGCATCGAGGCGATGGCCGCGGAGCTCGACCGCATCACGTACCACCAGCGCCTCGGCACGCTCGCCGACCGCTCCGCGCGGCTCGTGGCCCTCGTCGGCATCCTCGCCGACGCCGCCGGGGTGACCGGGGACGAGCGGGCCCACGCCCTCGAGGCGGCGCGGCTCGCCAAGGCCGACCTCGCGTCGACGATGGTCGGCGAGTTCGCCGAGCTGCAGGGCGAGACCGGCATGGAGTACGCGCGCGCCGCCGGCCAGCCCGAGGCGGTGGCGCAGGCGATCCGCGAGCAGTACCAGCCCGACGGCGCCGGCCGGCCGGTGCCCGACACGCTCCCGGGGGCGCTGCTCGCCGTGGCGGACCGCCTCGACCAGCTCGTCGGAGTGGTCGCGGTCGGCGAGCGTCCGACCGGCTCGCGCGACCCGTACGCGCTGCGTCGCGCAGCGGCCGGCATCGTGGAGATCCAGGCCCGCTACGGCCTCGTGCTCGATCTGCCGACGCTGGTGGACGCTGCGCACGCCCGGCTGGTCGAGCAGGACGCCGACCTCGAGCTCGACACCGCCGGCGTCGCCGAGATCGTCGTGCCGTTCGTCCTCGATCGCGTGGACCAGGCGCTCGGCGAGCGCGGCGTGCCGGTCGACGTCCAGCGCGCCGCCCGTGGCGCGGGGGCGACCGATCCCGCGCGGCATGCGGCGATCGCCGACGCGCTGCACGGCGCGGCGGCTTCCGCCGAGTTGGAGGCCGCCCACGCGGCGGTCACCCGCTGCAGCCGCATCGTCGAGAAGGAGGATGCCGCGCCCGCTCTCGACCGCGCGCTGCTCGCCGACCCGGCCGAGCAGGCCCTCGCCGACGCCGTTGCGACGGTCGGCCCGCAGGTGGCCGCGGCCGCCACGCCGGCCGACGCGCTGCGCGTCGCCGCGACGCTCGCGCCGACGATCGACGCCCTCTTCGACGCCGTCATGGTCCTCGACGGCGACCCGGCGGTGCGCGCCAATCGCGTCCGCCTGGTCCGCGACGCCGCTGCGACGTTCACGCCGATCGGCGACCTCACGGAGCTGCAGCGGTGAGCCCGGACCCGGTCGAGATCCACATCATCTCGGACTCGACCGGGGACACGGCGTCGCGCGTCGCCCGCGCCGCACAGGCGCAGTTCTCGGCCTCGCCGGTCAGCATCGTCCGGCACCCCCGCATCACGACCCTCGACGGGGTGCAGTCCGCCTTCGCGAAGATCCGCGCCAACGCCCGCGCCGCCGTCTTCTTCACGCTGATCGACCGCGAGCTCCGCGAGCGCGCGACCGAGCTGTGCGAGCGACACGGCGTGCCGTCCTGCGATCTCCTCGGCATGCCGCTCGAGGCGCTCCAGCAGGCGTCGGGCGCGCAGGCCGAGCTGGTCCCCGGGCGCCCGGTGGCCCTCGAGATCGACTACTTCAAGCGCGTCGCGGCCATGGAGTTCGCGGTCAAGCACGACGACGGCCTGTCCGGCGAGGGCCTCGACGAGGCGGATATCGTGATCGTCGGCGTCTCCCGGACGGGCAAGACGCCGCTCTCCATGTACCTCGGCTACCTCGGCTACAAGACGGCGAACACGCCGCTCGTGCCCGGCGTCGAGCCGCCGGCGCAGCTGTTCCGCATCGACCGCTCGAAGATCGTCGGGCTCACGATCGATCCGGAGCGGCTCCAGCGCATCCGCGGGCGGCGCCTGCGCGCGATGGGCGGCCGCGCCCGCAACGACTACGCGGACCTCGCGAAGATCCTCGACGAACTCGACCAGTGCACGCAGGTGTTCCGGCGGCTCGGGTGCCCGGTCATCGACGTTTCGAACCTGGCGGTCGAGGAATCCGCATTGCGCGTGATCAATCTCTGCGAGGAGCGCGCGGTCCACCCCGACGAAGGAGGCACGTGATGGCGTTCCACGAGATGCGCATCGCCTACCGCAACGGCGAGCTGGCCGAGTCGGCGGCCGGGCACGATCCGATCGAGCTGTTCCTCTCCTGGATCGGCACCGCCCGCGGCTCCGGCGCGATCCTCGAGCCGAACGCGATGACGCTCGCGACCGTCGCCGCCGATGGGCGCCCGTCCGCCCGCATGGTCCTCCTCAAGGAGGTCTCCGACAGCGGCGCCTTCGTCTTCTACACCAATCGCGAGGGGCGCAAGGGGCAGGAGCTCGAGGGCACGCCCTACGCGTCGCTGGTCTTCTGGTGGGAGCCGCTCGAGCGCCAGGTCCGCATCGAGGGCACGGTCGAGGTGACGTCCCCGGAGGAGACGGAGGCGTACTTCCGCACGCGGCCGCGCGAGAGCCGCATCGGCGCGTGGGCCTCCCGCCAGAGCCGGGAGGTCGCCGATCGCGCCGCGCTCGAGCAGCAGTTCGCCGACGTGGACGCCACGTACCCGGGTGAGGACATCCCGGTACCGCCGTGGTGGGCCGGCTACCGCGTCATCCCGACGCGGATGGAGTTCTGGCAGGGCCGCACCGGCCGCCTGCACGACCGCCTGCAGTTCACGCGCGACGGTGCGCGCTGGTCGCGGGTGCGCCTGCAGCCGTAGGGGTTGGCGATGGTGAAACGGGCACCCCAACGGGGTGCCCGTTTTACCATCGCCAACCGCTGCCCGGTAGCCTGTATCCGATGGCCGAGCGCGTCGTGATCGAGAGCATGGTCGAGCAGACGCGCGAGATCCTGCGCGAGCGCATCCGCTCGGGCGAGATACCTCCGGGTGCGCGCCTGCGACAGGAGAAGCTCGCCGAGGAGCTCGGCATCTCGCGGACGCCGCTCCGCGAGGCGCTGCGGCTCCTGGCCGCTGACGGACTGGTCGAGCTGCAGCTCAACCGCGGCGCCGTGGTCTCGACGCTGTCGCACGCGGATCGCGTCGCGTTCTGGGAGGCGCGGCTGGCGATGGAGCCGGGGGCGGCGCGGCTGGCGGCCGAGCACCGCGAGCCCGCCG
>JAUMCA010000013.1:21507-22869 GCA_032119475.1 Thermoleophilia bacterium
ATGCGCACCGCGATCGACGCGCAGCGCGCGACGCGATCGGTGGAGGACGGCTTCGAGCGCAACCGCGACTTCCACCTCGCGCTCGTCGCCGCGAGCGGCAACGAGCACCTGCTGCGCTTCGCGGAGGCGGTCTGGGTGCGCGGCGTGGGCTCGGCGATCTACCGCACGCAGGTCCACGACGACCTCGCGCTCGTCGCGGGGTTCGCCGACGAGCACGCCGCGATCCTCGCGGCGGTCGAGGCGGGGGATGCGGGACGGGCCGAGCGGCTCACGTACGAGCACATCCTCGCGGCACCCGTCCCGCCCGAGCCGGCCTAGCCGTCTGACAGGCCGAAGCGCCGGTGGATCCGGCGCAGCCATTCCGGCGCCCACCAGTTCGCGCCGCCGGCGATGCGCATCAGCGCCGGCACGAGGATGCCGCGGATCAGCGTCGCGTCGATCAGGATCGCGAAGGCGGCGCCGAGCCCGAGCTGCTTGATGTTCGTGACGCCGCTCGAGATGAAGGCGATGAAGACGATCGCGATCAGGATGGCGGCGGCCGTGATGATGCGGCCCGTGCGCTGCAGGCCCAGGGCCACGGCCTCCGTCGTCGGTCGGCCCGCGTCGTGCTCCTCCTTGATGCGCGACAGGAGGAACAGCTCGTAGTCGGTCGACAGCGCGAAGGCCACGATCGCGACGATCACGATCGTGCCGAGGTCGACCGTCCCCGTTGGCGTGTAGTCGCCGACGAGCCAGCCGAGGTTGCCGTCCTGGAAGACCCAGACGAGCAGGCCGAGGGTGGCGGCCAGGCCGAGCAGGTTGAGCAGGAGCGCCTTGAGCGGGATCAGGACGCTCCCCGTGTAGAGGAAGATCACGATGATCGTCGCCAGCCCGACCCAGAGGGCGACGATCCACAGACGCGAGATGACGGCGTCGTTGGCGTCGGCGAAGCTCGCGGTGGCGCCGCCGACGAGGACCCGCTCGGCCGGGGCGGGCAGCGCGCGGATCTCGTCGACCGTCCGCACCGCCGACTCGTCGCCGAACGGGCGGTCGCCGATCGCGGTCAGGCGGATCAGGTCGCCGGCCACGAGCTCCGCGCCGCGCGGATTGGGCGTCGAGGCGCCGTCCGCCAGCACGGCATCGGGCGCCTCGACGCGCACCACGCCGGGGACGGCGGCGACGGCCTCCGCGTAGGCGCCGACCGCCGCGGGATCGGCGCCGTCGAGCACGATCTCGAACGGCGTCGCCTCCTCGCCGGGGAAGCGGTCGCGGACGTCCTCGCTCGCCATGGCGGTGGGGTTGTCGGGCGGCAGCACGCGGTCGTCGACCTGGCCCGGCACCACGCGCAGCGCCGGAATCGCAAGCAGGAGCAGGAGCGCCGCC
>JAUMCA010000014.1:0-1745 GCA_032119475.1 Thermoleophilia bacterium
GCCGCAGCACGTGGTGCGCGCCAAGAGCTTCGGAGGCCTCTATCACGAGATCTTCAACGCCGTCGATCCCACGCCCGTCCTCGAATACCTCGACGCGTGGCTCGAGGAACGCTCACCCAGCTGAGTCAGCGGGGGACGCGGGCGAGCGTCGGTTCGGAGAGGCTGCCGAGGTAGAGCCAGCGATCGGTGGCGAGGACATCGGTGATCGGCGCGTACCCGCCGGCGGGATCCTGTCGGTCATCGAGGACGCGCCCCGTCTCGTCGATCGCGATGAGATGCGCGTACCGTGCGGGCTTCGGCTGCAGCGCCGCCGGAATGCGCACGATGGCCTTCCGCAGGGCGGGGTACGGCGCGAGTCGGTCGACGATCGCCTTCCGCGGGGCGAAGAGCGCGACCCAGAAGCGCCCCTCCTCGTCGCGCGAGATGTTGTCGGGGAAGCCGGGGAGGTTCTCGAGGATCGGCGTCACCGTCCCGCGCGCAGGGCCCTGCACCTCGACGCGCAGGATGCGATACGCCCCCGTCTCCGTCAGCAGCACGGCCCGGCCATCGGCGGTGAGCGCCACGCCGTTGGCGAACTGCAGTCCCGCCGCGATCACGCGGACCTGCCGTGTGATCGGGTCCCACTCGAGCAGACGGCCGTGGCCGCCGTGTTCGAGGACGTCGAGCGTGCTGGCGGCGGCGTCGGCACGCTCGCGCAGGCCGAACTTGCTCGACGCATCGCTGAAGTAGACCCGGCCGTCGGCGGCCACATCGAGGTCATCGGCGAAGCCGAAGGGGCGCCCCTCCGCCTCCGTGGCGAGGACCGTCACCGTCCCGGTGGTATCGACGGCGAGGAGACCGCGGACACCGTCCGCGACGTAGAGCGTGCCGTCCGTCCCGAAGGCGAGGCCGAGGGGGCGGCCGTCGGTGCGGGCCCAGACGACCGGGTTCCGGCCTTCGGCGTCGAGCCGCACGATGCTCCCGTCGAGGGTCGCAGCGTAGAGGCGGCCCGCCGCGTCGCGGGCCACGCTTTCCGGCCCCGCGTGGTCCCCCAGCGGGATCCGCTCGGCGCCGGCGAGCGCGGAGTCGGGCTCGAAGGCACCGACGCGCCCGGCATCACGCGGGGCCTCCCACGCCACCGGATTGATCGGCACCGGCCAAAGCGCGAGGTACGCCACCAGGGCGAAGAGGTCGACGAGCACGACGAGGACGATGGTGCGGCGACGGGATGAAGTCATCCGGCAAATCTCGGTCCGCCGAGCGACCACGGCGAGGGCGCGCCGCCCTCCGGTACGCACCGCACCCCGCGCACGCGCCTCCCGCCGTGCTTGCGGGTAACGCGGCCGCGCCGTAGGTACTGGGTATGCGACGCTCCCCCGCCCTCCCCCTCGTCGCGCTCCTCCTCGGCAGCGCGTGCGGCTCCGACGCTCCTCCGCCGGACCGGATCCTCCTCAACGGCCTCGTCTGGACCGGGGACAGCGCCCGGCCGGCCGCGACGGCCCTCGCCATCCGCCGCGATTCGATCGTCGCCGTGGGGTTCGACGCCGAGATCGAGGCGCTGGCCGGGGAGTCGACGCGTGTCGAGAACCTCAGCGGCCGGCGCGTCGTGCCGGGCTTCCACGACGCGCACTGGCACCTGCCGGCGCGCCGCGACGCCGACCTCACCGGGGCGCCGAACGTGGACTCGATCGTCGCACGGCTGCAGGCGTTCGCCGCGACGCTACCGCCCGACACCTGGGTGACGGGGCGCGGCTGGACCCCCGACA
>JAUMCA010000015.1:0-2308 GCA_032119475.1 Thermoleophilia bacterium
AATGGCCACGGCAGGGGATCAGCGCGGGAAGTGCCCGCGGCACAGCGTAACGGTTGGACGCCGTGGCGTCCCGCTCAGACCTCCATGACGTCGGGCTCGCGCTGCTTCAGCGCGGCGTCGATCTGCCCGACGTGCTCGTCCGTGATCTTCTGGACCCGCTCCTCGGCACGACGGATGTCGTCGATCCCGACCTCGTTCTCGAGGCCGTGCAGATCCGCCATGACGTCGCGGCGGATGTTGCGGATCGCGACGCGGCCCTCCTCCGCCAGCTGCCGCACGACCTTGACGAGCTCCTTGCGGCGCTCCTCGGTCAGCTGCGGGATCTGCAGGCGGATCAGCTTGCCGTCGTTGTTCGGCACGAGGTTGAGGTCGCTCTCCTGGATCGCCTTCTCGATCTCCTTCAACGCGTTCACGTCGTAGGGCGAGATGACGAGCGAGCGGGGATCGGGCGCCTGGATGCCCGCCAGCTGGTTCAGCGGCGTCGGCGTGCCGTAGTAGTCCACCGTGATGCGCTCGAGCAGCGCGGGCGCCGCACGGCCCGTGCGGACCGTCGAGAACTCGTGGCGAGTGGCCTCCACGGACTTCTCCATGCGGCTCTTCGCGTCGTTGACCAGATCGTCGACCATGGCAGGAGTCTACCGGCGCGGTGGATGACCAGGGTCAGATCCCTTTGGGAGTACGCGGACCCCGCCGACGGCAGCCACCACGGCCGGCGCGTGTCCCAAAGGGGTCTGACCCCTTCTTCCGCTGTGGATCGCGGGATCGCCCGGTCCGTACGGTCGTCGAGGCGCTGACGTACATGCGCATGGTGCGAAGGCATCTGACCCTGGGACGCCTCACACGCTCTGCGGATCCACATCCACCACCACCCGCGCGTCGACCTTGCGCAGGGCGACGTGGCGGTCGGCGAGGACCGCGTGCACGGCGCGGGCGGCGTGCTCGGCGCGCTGGGTGCGCAGGAGGAGGTGCGCACGGTGGCGGTCGCGCAGTCGGATCAGCGGCGCCGGGCCCAGCAGGTCGTCGTCGGGCAGCATCGCGTCGAGGGCACCGGCGATGTCGTCGAGGATGGCGATCGGGTCGTCGGGGCCGGGCGCGTCGACGAGGACGCGGACGAGGCGGCTGAACGGCGGGTAGCGCAGGGTCTCGCGCCGGGCGAGCTCGCCGTCGAGGAACTCGTCGACGGCGTGGCGCGCGGCGAGCCGCACGACGCGCTGCGCGGGGTCCCAGGTCTGGAGGATCACGCGGCCGCCCGAACCCTCGCGCCCCGCACGGCCGGCGAGCTGGGCGAGCAGCGCGAACGAGCGCTCCTCGGCGCGGAAGTCGGGCATCGCGAGACCGAGGTCCGCGTCGATCACGGCGGCGAGCCGCACATCGGGGAAGTCGTGGCCCTTGGCGACGATCTGCGTGCCGACCAAAACAGCGCGGTCCGTCGCCGCGAACGTGGCGAGCGCCTCCTCCAGCGCGCCGACGCGGCTGGCGACGTCGCCGTCGAGGCGGACGACGGTCAGGCCGGGGAAGCGCGACGCGACCTCGTCCTCGAGGCGCTCCGTGCCCGCGCCGATGCGGGTGATGTCGACCGCGCGGCAGTGCGGGCAGGTGGTCGGCGCCGGCGCCGTGTGGCCGCAGTGGTGGCAGACGAGCCGGGGCGGGCGCTGGTGCAGCACGAGCGAGACGTCGCACGACGGGCAGCCGAAGCCGCGGCCGCAGGCGCGGCAGTGCAGCGCCAGGGCGGCACCGCGGCGGTTGAGCAGCACCATCGCGCGTCCGCCGTCCCGCTCGATCTCGCCGAGCGCCGCGGCGAGGCTCCGCGACAGCGGGTAGTGCCGGTCGCGGGCCAGATCGACGATCTCGACGGGCGGGAGGCGACCGCCGACCCGATTGGGCAGGGAGATGCGCTCCAGCGCGCGCCACGCCTCCGGGCGCGGCGTCGCGGACGCGAAGACGACGGCGGCGCCCGCCTCGCGGGCGCGGATCAGCGCCACGGCGCGGGCGTCGTAGCGGGGATCCGACTCCTGCTTGTACGCGTTCTCGTGCTCCTCGTCGACGACGACGAGGCCGAGATCGCGCATCGGCGCCAGGATCGCCGAGCGGGCGCCGACGAGCACCCGCGCCTCCCCCGCCTCGAGCCGCTGCCACACGCGGGCGCGCTCGCCCTTCGCGAGTCCCGAGTGCAGCACCTCGACGAGCGCGCCGAAGCGGCGTCGCACGCGGGCGGCCGTCTGCGGCGCCAGGGCGATCTCCGGCACGAGGATGATCACGCCGCGCCCACGGGCCAGCGCGTGCGCGGCGGCGCGCAGGAAGACCTCCG
>JAUMCA010000016.1:0-3010 GCA_032119475.1 Thermoleophilia bacterium
GCGGCGCCGGCGCGCTCGACTCGGGTGTCGCAAAGGGGTCAGACCCTTTTCGGACATGACGTCTCTCGCTGCGAGGTGCGGACGCGGGCCCATGTCCGAAAAGGGTCTGACCCCTTTGCGACACCCGAGGGCGTCATCCCGGCTCACGGTAGTTGCGGGGTCGGAACATGTCCGACCCCGCAACTACCGTGAGCCGGGATGACGCCCTCGTCCGCCCTCGCCCTCGACCTGGATCTCGAGCCGTTCGCCGGCCCCTTCGACCTGCTGCTCGCGCTCGTCCTGCGGGACGTCGTGGACCTCGGCGAGGTGCCCGTGGCGGAGGTCTGCCTGCGCTATCTCGCGGAGATCGAGGAGACGGGTGAGATCGACCTCGAGAGCGCCAGCGAGTTCCTCGTGCTCGTCGCCGCGCTGCTCGAGCTGAAGATCCGGCTCCTGCTCACGCCCGATGAGGTCGACGACCTCCCCGACGCGCAGGAGGCCGCTGAGGAGCTCGCCGCGCGGCTCGCGGAGTACGCGCGCGTGCAGGCAGCGGCGCAGTGGCTGTCCGAGCGGATCGAGGAGGTCGGGCTGCGCGTGCACCGCGACGGACCACCGGCGCTCCGCCCGCCGCGCCCGCTGGTCGACGACGCCGGCACGGGGGATCCCGAGGCGCTCGCCGGCGCCCTGCGGCTGATGATGGCCCGCACGGAGGAGTCCACCCAGCCGATCCACATCCTGCGCCGCCGCATCCCGCTCCTGCGCCTCCTGGACCACGTGCGGCGCACCGTCCGCGCGACGGGCTCGTGCACGTTCGACGAGGCCGTGCGCGGCCTCGACCGCGCGGAGACGGCCGCCGCCTTCTGGGCGGTGCTCGACCTGATCCGCGGCGGCGAGGTCGTGGCCGAGCAGGACGCGCCGTTCGCCCCGATCCGCATGCGCGCCGCGCAGTCACGGGAGCTCGGGGCGGTCGCGTGAGCGCGCACGTGCGCGTCGTCGAGGCGCTCCTGTTCGTCGCCTCCGAGCCGCTGGACGAGAAGGAGATCGCCGTCGCGGCGCAGTTGACGGACGCCGACGTCGACGAGGCGCTGACCGCGCTCGCGGAGCGCCACGCGCCCGGCGCCTCCGGTGTCGTGCTCGAGCGCGTCGCCGGCGGCTGGGCCTTCCGCGCCTCCGACGAGACCGCCGTCGCCTGCGCGCGCCTGCTCGACCGCCTGTCCCAGCGGCCGCTCAGCCGCGCGGCGCTCGAGACGCTCGCCGTGGTCGCCTACGCGGGCCCCGTCAGCCGCCCGGAGATCGCGCGCATCCGCGGCGTCGCCGCCGACAACCCGGTCCAGAGCCTGCTGGAGCGCGGGCTCATCGAGGAGGCGGGCCGCTCGGATCGACCGGGCAACCCGATCCTCTACCGCACGACGGTCCGCTTCGACCGCATGTTCGGGCTCGAGGAGGGCCGTCATTCGCTGCCGCTGCTCGAGGAGCTCGGCGAGGAGCTGCCCGGCGCCGACGAGGTCCGCAGTCGGCTGCAGGCGATGGCCGGCGCGCAGGCGGTCTCGATCGAGACGCCGGAGGCCGCCGCTGCAGCCGCGGAGGCGGCGTCGCACGGCGCGGGGTCGACGGACGGCGCGGATGCGTCGGCGCCCGACGCCGCCGCCGCATCCTGACCCGGGCCACAATGGCGGATGTGGACGACGGCCCCATCCGCCTCAACCGCCTCCTCGCGCAGGCCGGCATCGCCTCGCGCCGGGGCGCGGACGTGCTGATCGCCGAGGGGCGCGTGACGGTCGACGGCCGGGTCGCCGGCCCCGGGACGCAGGTCGCCCCCGGGCAGGACGTGCGCGTCGACGGCGCACCGATCGCCGCCGAGGCGCTGGTGTACGTGATGCTGAACAAGCCGCCGGGTGTCGTCACGACGGTGCGCGACCCGCAGGGGCGACCGACGGTGATGGACCTCCTCGACGTCGCCGAGCACGTCGCCCCGGTCGGCCGGCTCGACGCCGAGACGACGGGGCTCCTGCTCCTCACGAACGACGGGGCGCTCGCCAACCGCCTGGCGCACCCCCGGCACGGCGTGCCGAAGACGTACCGGGTGATCGTGCGCGGGCTGCCGGGACCGACGGCGCTGCGGCGCCTGCGCGGCGGCGTCCAGCTGGACGACGGCCGGACGCAGCCGGCGGAGGTCGTCGTGCGCGGCACGCGGTCCGGCGGCGCGGAGCTCGAGATGACCATCAAGGAGGGGCGCAACCGGCAGATCCGGCGGATGTGCGCGACCGTCGGCCACCCGGTGCTCGAGCTCGAGCGCACCGCGTACGGACCGCTGCGCCTCGGCCGCCTGCAGCTCGGCGGAACGCGGACGCTGCGCCCCCACGAGGTCGACGCGCTGCGGTCGGCCGTCGCGGACTGACCGGCCGGACACGGCACCCGCCGTATACTGCCCGGCCATGAGCGCGTCCCAGGCCACCGGAGCTCCCGAGCTGATCGTCGTGATGCGGTCCACCGCGACCGCCGACGAGATCCAGCACGTCGTCGACCTCATCGAGGAGGCGGGCGCCGGCGTGCACGTGGACGCCGGCGGCGAGGGCACCGTCATCGGCGCCATCGGGGATCGCGCGATCGTCGCCGGGCTCCCGCTCGAGGCGGTCGCCGGCGTCGAGCGCGTCGTGCCGCTGCGCAAGGAGTACAAGCGCGTCTCGCGCGAGTTCCGCGCCCGCGACACCGTCGTCCGCGTCGGCATCTGCACGGTCGGCGGCGGCCACTTCGCGCTGATGGCCGGCCCCTGCTCGATCGAGTCGTACGAGCAGACCCTCGCCTCGGCGAAGGGCGTCAAGGAGGCCGGCGGCACGATGCTGCGCGGCGGTGCCTACAAGCCGCGCACGTCGCCGTACGCCTTCCAGGGCCTCGGCCTCGAGGGCCTCAAGATCCTGCGCGCCGTCGGCGACGAGGTCGGCCTGCCGATCACGACGGAGCTGATGGACGTGCGCGACCTCGGCGACGTCGTCGAGCACGTCGACATGATCTGGGTCGGCGCGCGCAACAT
>JAUMCA010000017.1:0-3037 GCA_032119475.1 Thermoleophilia bacterium
AGGGCGCCGACGCCATCAGCGGCGTCGAGGCGCTTCTCCTGCGTGGCGTGCTGAGCCAGGTCGACGTGCTCGGCGCGCTGCAGAACTTCGTGGGCTGACGGCCCGCGCCGCCGCGCCGTGGTCGATGGTGAAAAGGGGTCAGACCGGTGTTCACCATGTGCGGTTGGTGGACGCGCCGCAACTCGAGTGACATGGTGAACACCGGGCTGACCCCTTTTCACCATCGACGGCAGGCCTTCCCTGCAGCCACACCGATCCACCGGTACACTGGGTGACGTATCCCCAGGGGGCGTCATGGCTTCGACGTGGTCGTCTACAGGGATCGGTTGCGAGCCGAGGACGTCGGTTGGCCTCGTAAAAGAACCCGGCACCATGAACTGCGAAGTCGGATACCGACATCGCCTTCGCCGCCTGATCAACACTGATTAGGTAGGTGAACGCCCCCGTTCCCTGGGCCCGTGGGGAGCGGACGGCGATAAACCAACGGGCTTGTCCCCCGGCGGAGTGACGCGCCGACGGGGGAGACCCCATGCGTCTGGCCCGAGGAACGCCGGCCCGCAGAGCCGCCCCGGGTGAGATCGATCAGCGGGCTACGCTCGTAGACGCCGTTTCCGAGCGGTTGCGGACCCGGGTTCGATTCCCGGCGCCTCCATCACCGCCCCGGCGATGCATCAGCCGGCCCTCCCCAAGCGGGGAGGGCCGAGCCGGTGGCGCCGACTACATCCGTGCCGGCTGGCATCGAATACAGTGGTCCCGCGGTCGGCATCTCGCTCCCGCAGCGTCCGACGGAGAGGGATCTCGATGGCCGACAACGGAATCAACCGCCGCGTTCTCCTGCAGCGCGCTGCCGCCGCGGGTGCCGTGGTCGGTGCGGCCGCGGCGCTCCCGCGTTGGACCACGCCTGCCGCGCAGGCGCAGGGCAGCCCCAAGGGCGGCATGAACATCCTGTTCATCATGGTCGACCAGCTGCGCGCCCCGTACGTCTTCATGCCGCGGGCGATGCAGCGCGCCGTCTGCCCGACGATCACGAAGCTCGGCGACGACGGGGTGCGCTTCACGCACTACTACACCGTCTCGAACGACTGCACGCCGGCCCGCGCCGCGCAGATCAGTGGCCTCTACACGCACCAGATCGGGATCTTCGGCACGACCGGCTCGGCCGCCCTGAACCCCGGCTTCCCGACCTTCGGGACGATGCTGCGCGAGCAGGGCTACGAGACCTTCTGGTTCGGCAAGTGGCACATCACGCCGAGCGACGTCACCGGCGAGGGCACCGTCAACGGCTGCATGCCGAATCCGTACGAGGCCTACGGCTTCACCGTGCCGGACCCCACCGCCGGCACCTGCCCGTCGCCGGACGGCGGGGCGGGGCAGGGGCAGTTCATGGATCCGATCACGCGGCAGCAGTTCCGCGACTGGCTCGGCGCGCGTCCCACGACCGACGCGCCGTGGTTCGCGACGCTCAGCTTCATCAACCCGCACGACATCCAGTTCTACCCCTACTACACGCGGCGCATCCAGGGCCAGCAGCATCCGCGCCGGATCTACCGCGAGATGGCGCGGAACTACGAGACCGACGGGCAGCGCAAGGCCCGCCGCAAGCCGTTCCTGCAGGAGTCGTCCGTCGACGCCCACAACGACACGTTCGGCGACCTGCCGCACGAGGTGCGCGTCGAGGAGCCGTGGCGGAAGATGCTCGACACCTACGCGGGGATGACCTTCGACGTCGACCTCGAGATCTACTCGGCGCTGAAGGCGCTCGAGAAGTCGCCGTTCGCCGACAACACGATCGTCGTGTTCACGTCGGACCACGGCGAGTACGCCGGCGCCCACGGCATGCGCGGCAAGGGCTTCTCCTTCTACGAGGAGGGCTCGCGGGTGCCGCTGATCATCAAGGACCCGACGGGCGGCTGGACCCCGCAGACGAAGGTCGATCGCCCGCAGCTGTTCTCGAGCGTCGACCTCGCGCCGCTGCTCCTGACGATGGCCACCGGCAACGAGAACTGGCGCAAGGACGCGCGCTACGCGCAGATCGCACGGCGCGGGATGATCAGCGAGGCGCTGCTGAATCCCAAGGCGGAGGGGCGCCGCTACATCGCGCACGCCACGGACGAGATCGCCACGCTGCCGGCGCAGCTCGGCGGCGACGGCACGACCGTGTACCCGGGCGCGAGCCACATCACCGCGGTGCGCACGCGCTTCGGCAAGATCGCCCGCTACGCGTACTGGAAAGACGGCGGCTACCAGATCGACTACGACCAGGAGATCGACTGGGAGTGCTACGACTACCGCACGCAGGGCGGGCGGCTCGAGCTCGACAACGTGTACCACGATCCGGAGCACCGCGAGTTCGTGCGGGCGATGAAGAAGATCCTGCAGGTCGCGATGGCGACGGAGATCCAGGCGCCCGTCCCCGAGCCGCTTCGGCCGGCGCAGCGTGCTGCGTTCACCGCGTGGTTCGGCGACGCCACGACCAGCCCGCCGACCCCGCCGATCAAGATCCAGAGCTTCCTGGAGACCATGCGCTGATCCCCCGCGGGGACGATCCCGCGCGCGTGCGGCTGACGATGAGGGTGCCGCGGGGGCGCGGGCCGCAGGGGTGCGGCGCGGGCCCGCCTGGGGATGTCAGGGCGTCGGGGCCGGCGCCGCCGAGCGGCGCACGAGGAGCGCCGTGAGCACGGCGATCCCGGCGAGCAGCAGGATCGACAGCTCGGCGCCCCGCGCGCCGTGGACGAGTCCCGCGGCGACCGCGCCGAGCGCGGCCGCCGGGCCCCACGCGAGGTTCATCAGGAACGTCGCGTTGCGCGGATCGCCGCCGGCCTTCGCGATGCCGTCGCCGACCAGCGCGAGGCCGGGGCCCGCGACGGCGAGGAGCACCGCGCCGGAGATCGCGATCAGCGCGACGGTGGAGACCTCGAGCGCGGCCAGCGCCATCAGGATCAGCGCGCCGGCGGCCACGAGCAGCGCCAGGGCGATGGGGCGGTGTCGGCCCATGCGGTCGCTGGCGGCGCCGATCCGCGGTGCGACGAACACGTTG
>JAUMCA010000017.1:3047-8330 GCA_032119475.1 Thermoleophilia bacterium
GAACGCGATCGCGATGATCGTCGAGCTGGCTCCGGCCTCGTGCAGGCGGTAGGTGCCGGACAGGGTCAGCACGCCCAGCGCGAATCCGGGCACGGAGGTGATCCAGAGCCCGATTCGCACCTCGGATGAGGACAGGTACGAGAGCGCCGCGCGCACGGGCACGCGTTCGGTGGCGGGCACCGACGGCAGGCGCGAGAGCAACCCGGCGATCAGCAGCTGGCCGGCGGCGACGGCGGTGAACACGGGGCCACGGCCGATGCCCTCGGCGAGCGAGCCGATCAGCGGGCCGACGGCGGAGCCGGCCGCGGAGCCGCTGTAGACCCGGCCGATCGCCGCGCCGCGGCGGTCCTCGCCGACGATCGCCGCGGCCGCCGCCAGGACGCCGGTGTAGGCGACGACGCTGCCGACGCCGACGAGCATGCGCGCGCCGAGAAGCGCCGCGTAGGCCTCGCCGTACGCGAAGAAGAGGGTGGCGACCGCCACCGAGGCGACGCCGCCTGTCGCGGTCATGCGCGGGCCGACGCGCGCGCACAGGAGGTACGCGGGGTACGCCCCGATCGCGTAGCCGATGGCGTAGCCCGCGACCAGCAGGCCGGCGGCCTCGTGGCCGAGGCCGAGTTGCGCGTCGAGCTCCGGGAGGAGCGGCGCGAGAGCGGTGTAGAACAGCGACTCGGACAGCGCGCCGAGTGCGCAGATGAGAATCGCCAGCTGCGCGTTGCGGATTCGCACGCGGGAAGCCTACGGGCGGCCCCGGCGCATCACCACCGCGCTACGGTGGATCCATGCCCCAGCTCCCGCGCGAGACCGACGAGGAAGGGCGCTTCGTCCGGCAGACCAGCCGGTTCCTCGACCGCGTCTGCCCGGAGGGCACGACGGATTACCCGGCGGAGCCCGGCCGCTACGCGCTGTACGTCTCGTACGCCTGCCCGTGGGCGCACCGGACGATCATCACCCGCAAGCTCAAGCGCCTCGAGGACGTCGTGCCGTTGGTGGTCGTCAATCCGTACCGCGACGAGCGCGGCTGGGGCTTCGGCGACCCGGTCGGCTCGGAGACGGATCCGTTCGAGGGCTTCCGCTTCCTGTCGGAGGCGTACGCGATCGCCGATCCGGGCTACGAGGGCCGCGTGACGGTGCCGACGATGTGGGACCTGACGACGCGGGCGATCGTCTGCAACGAGTCGCCGCTCATCATGCGGATGCTGGACACGGCGTTCGACGCCTTCACCGATGTCCGCCTCGACCTGCGGCCACCCGCGCTCGCCGACGAGATCGACGCGCTCGAGGACCGCATCTACGACACCGTCAACAACGGCGTCTACAAGTGCGGCTTCGCGTCGAGCCAGGAGGCCTACGACGAGGCGTTCGCGGCGCTCTTCGCGACGCTCGACGAGCTCGACGAGCGGCTCGCCACCCGGCGGTACCTGATGGGCCCGGCCATCACGGAGGTCGACTGGCGGCTCTTCACGACGCTGATCCGCTTCGATCCGGTCTACGTCACGCATTTCAAGACCAACCTGCGGCGCATCGCCGACTACCCGAACCTCGGCCCCTATCTGCGTGACCTCTACCAGCAGCCCGGCATCGCGGAGACCGTCCGCCTCGACGAGATCCGCATCCACTACTACACGACGCACCGCCAGCTGAATCCGGCGGGCATCATCCCCGGCGGACCCGAGCTGGACTGGGCCGAGCCGCACGGCCGCGCGTCCGTCGGCGCCTGATCGGCAGGGCTCGCGGTCCCGGCGGAGGGAGAGCGGATGATGGGGCTCGAACCCACGACCTTCGCCATGGCAAGGCGACGCTCTAGCCAACTGAGCTACATCCGCGTGGGACCGGAGTATAGCCACAGCCCTGCGGCGTGCGCGCCTCTCCGACGGGTGTTTGGCGTCCGCTTCGGCGCGTCCGTGGGGGACCGGTAGGCTGCCTCGCATACGGGCGGATGACCGTCCCGTCTACCGCCTCGAGGAGGCCCGCATGTCGGAATCCACGCCCCCGGTCGTCCGCGCGCCGCGCGGCACGACGCTGACCTGCAAGGGCTGGCTGCAGGAGGCCGCGCTCCGCATGCTGATGAACAACCTCGACCCCGACGTCGCGGAGGCGCCCGAGCGGCTCGTGGTCTACGGCGGCACGGGCAAGGCCGCCCGCTCGTGGGAGGACTACCACCGCATCGTCGAGACGCTCAAGCGGCTCGGCGACGAGGAGACGATGCTCGTGCAGTCCGGCCGCGTGGTCGGCGTGTTCCCGACGCACCGGCTCGCGCCGCGCGTGCTGCTCGCGAACTCGCTGCTCGTGCCCGAGTGGGGGACGTGGGAGGAGTTCCGGCGGCTCGAGGCGATGGGGCTGACGATGTACGGCCAGATGACCGCCGGCTCGTGGATCTACATCGGATCGCAGGGCATCGTCCAGGGGACGTACGAGACGTTCGCCGCGATCGCCGAGCAGCGCTTCGGCGGGTCGCTGCAGGGCCGGATCGTGCTCACCGCGGGCCTCGGTGGGATGGGCGGCGCCCAGCCGCTCGCGGTGACGCTCAACGGCGGCGTCGCCCTCTGCGTCGAGGTCGATCCGGACCACATCGACCGGCGCATTCGCGAGCGCTACCTCGACGAGCGCATCGACGACGTCGATCTCGCGATCGCACGCGTCGAGCAGGCGCGCCGCGATGGCGAGGCGGTCTCGATCGGCCTGCTCGGCAACGCCGCCGAGGTGCTGCCCGACCTGCTCGAGCGTGGCTTCCAGCCGGACGTGGTGACGGACCAGACGTCCGCGCACGACCCGCTGGTGGGCTACATCCCGACCGGGTTCTCGGTGGAGGGCGCGGAGGACCTGCGGGAGGTCCACCCCGACCGCTACATCGACCTCGCCCGGCAGTCGATCGTCCGCCACGTGCAGGCGATGATCGGGTTCCGCGAGCGCGGGGCGGAGGTCTTCGACTACGGCAACGCGCTGCGCACCGAGGCGCGCACCGGCGGCCTCGCCAATGCGTTCGACTACCCGGGCTTCGTCGAGGCCTACGTGCGGCCCCTGTTCTGCCGCGGCATCGGGCCGTTCCGGTGGGCGGCGCTGTCCGGCGATCCCGCCGACATCGCGGCCACCGATGCCGCCATGCGCGAGCTGTTCCCCGATGACGAGCGGCTGCAGCGCTGGCTCGACGGCGCGCAGGAGCGCATCGCGTTCCAGGGCCTGCCGGCTCGCATCTGCTGGATCGGGCACGGCGACCGCCACCGGGCGGGCCTACGCTTCAACGAGCTGGTGGCGTCCGGGGAGGTGTCGGCGCCGCTCGTGATCGGCCGCGACCACCTCGACTCCGGCTCCGTCGCCTCGCCGTACCGCGAGACGGAGGGCATGCGCGACGGCTCTGACGCGATCGCCGACTGGCCCGTGCTCAACGCGATGCTCAACGTGGCCTCCGGCGCGGCCTGGGTCGCGCTGCACCACGGCGGCGGCGTGGGCATCGGCCGCTCCATCCACTCCGGCGCCCAGGTCGTGGCGGACGGCACGGAGGAGGGCGCCTTCCGGCTCGAACGGGTGCTCTGGAACGACCCCGGCACCGGCGTGATGCGGCACGCGCACGCCGGCTACGAGCTCGCGATCGACGCCGCCCGCTCCGGCGGCCTCGACCTGCCGGGGGTGACGGCATGACGTGGCTCCTGCCGGACCTCGTGCTGGACGCCGGCGGGGTTCGCCGCGACGTCGCGGTGCGCCTCGACGGCGACCGCATCGCCGAGGTCGCGGACGCCGTCTCCGCGCCCGCGGACGCCGTGCGGCTCCACCGCAGCGCGCTGCTGCCAGGCTTCGTCAACGCGCACTCGCACGCCTTCCAGCGCGACCTGCGCGGCGCCGTGGAGCGGATCGATCCCGCCAACCCGGACGACGACTTCTGGACGTGGCGCGAGGAGATGTACGCGCAGGCCGGCGCGATGGACCCCGACCGCATCCACGACGTCGCGCGGCGCTGCTACCGGCAGATGCGGGCGAGCGGCGTCACCGCCGTCGGCGAGTTCCACTACGTCCACCACCAGCCCGACGGCACGCCGTACGAGCGTCCGAATGCGCTGGCCGAGGCCGTCTGCGCGGCCGCGGAGGCCGAGGGGCTGCGGATCGTGCTCCTGCTCGTCGCGTACGAGCGCGGCGGGGAGGGGATCCCGCCGACGCCCGGGCAGCGGCGCTTCTGCGACCCGACCGTCGAGGCGTACCTCGAGCGGCTCGAGGCGCTGCGCCGGTGGGCGGCCGACCGGCCGCTGGTCACCGTCGGCGCCGCACCGCATTCGATGCGCGCCGTCTCGCCGGCGTGGCTGGCCGCGATCGCCGCCTACACCGAGGCGCACGGCATGCCGCTGCACATCCACGCCGACGAGCAGCCGCGCGAGATCCGCGAGTCGCTGGAGTGGTACGGCGTCCGGCCGATCGAGGTGATCGACCGCGCCGGCGCGCTCGGGTCGCGCACGATCATCGTGCACGGCACGCACTGCGACGACGGCGAGCTCGACCTCCTCGCCGCGCGAGGCGCTGGCGTCTGCGTCTGCCCGACCACGGAGGCCAACCTCGGCGACGGCTACGCACCCGTGGAGCGCATGTTCCGGCGCGGGATCCCCGTGTCCCTCGGCTCAGACTCGAACACGATCCTCGACCCGATCGTCGAGGCCCGCGAGCTCGAGGCGATGGCCCGCCGCACCGCGGGGCAGCGCAACGTCCTCGTGCGCGCAGGCGATCCCGGCCCGGCCGGCTACCTGCTCGCCTGCTCGTGGGATCACGGCGCTGCCGCGATCGGCCTGCCCGCGCCGCGGATCGCCCCCGGCGCGCCGGCCGACCTGATCGCGCTCGACCTCGACGGCGACGAGATCGCGGGCGTCGCCGACGAGCACCTCGCCGCGGCGATCATGCTGGCGGGCTCGAGCCGGCTCGTGACGCGGACGTGGGTGGGAGGGGTGTGAGGTGAATGAAAGGGGTCTGGCCCCTTTCATTCACGCTACCCGTGGCATCTGGAAGAGCGGCCTGATCGCATGAATGAAAGGGGCCAGACCCCTTTCATTCACCTCAGTGCCCCGTCAGCCAGTCGACCACCCGACCGGCGACCGACGTCTTCGAGCCGTGCTCCTCGCTGCGCTCGGCCACGCGGAGGAGCCGCAGGGAGCCGTTGGCGGCGATCCAGCGCAGCGGCTCGGGCTCCCACTTGCGCGAGACGTGGTTGACCCACGGCAGCGTGACGAGGTCGGAATCGCGCTCGAGGATCAGGTCGGCGAGGGTGCGGCCGGCGAGGTTCGTGACGGACACGCCGTCGCCGAC
>JAUMCA010000018.1:0-24832 GCA_032119475.1 Thermoleophilia bacterium
CATCGTATCGGGGCGCGTCAGCCGGCCGTCGCGACGTGCCGGCCGGAGCGCCGCAGGACGACCGTGGCGAGCACGCTCAGCGCCGCGACGACGATGTAGACGATCCACGAGATCCCGCCCTCCGCGACGACACCCGCCACCACGGGGGAGATGACCGCGCCGACGGCCCAGACCGCGTTCAGGCCGCCGAAGACCCCACCCTCGCCGAGGCCCGCCTCGCGCGCGCCGTCGGCACAGGCGGCGTACGCGATGGTGAAGATCGGCGCCGCGATGCCGATCACGACGACCAGCACGGCGGCGTACCAGAACAGGCCGGCCGGTACGAGGAGCAGGGCGACGAGCACGCCGCAGATCGTCGGCAGCAGCATCAGCGCCGCGACCTTGTCGAGGCGCTCGCCGAGGCGGGCCACCGCGATCAGCGCGACCACGCTGAGGACGCTGCCGATCGTGAAGACCCAGCCGATCTCCGCGGACGACAGCCCCTCCCCGTCGAGGTGCAGCGGCGCGAGCAGCTGCAGCGCGGCCATCATCAGCGAGACGAAGCCGATGGCCACGAATCCCATCTGGATGCGCCCCGGCGTGCGCGCGGCGAGGAGGCCCGCAAGCGGCCGCTCCTCGCCGTCGTGCGGCAGGCGGACCGGAACGCCGCCGGGCTCGACCAGTGCCCAGCCGATGACGGCGAGCACGAGGACGCCGAGACCGACGAAGGCGGCCTCGATGCCGACCGCCTCGACGATGGGTCCGCCGAGGACCGGCCCGCCGATCGTCCCCACCGTCGCCGTCGCGTTCGCCACCGACAGCGCCCGCACGCGGTACGAGCCGTCGACGGCGCCCGCCAGCCACGCCAGCCCCGCCGACCACGTGATCGCGGAGCAGGCGCCCTGGAAGATCCGGACGGCGAGCAGCGCGGCGAAGGAGTCGGCCAGCGCCATCGACGCCGCGGCGACGGCGAAGAGCGCAGCGCCGATCAGGGTCAGGCGGCGCGCGCCGATGCGGTCGGCGACGAACCCGCTCGGGATCGCGAAGATCAGGACGGACAGGCTGTACGCCGCGAGCACCATCCCCGCCTGGTCGTCGGACAGGCCGATCTCGCGCTGCCAGACCGGCACCAGCGGGATCGCCGCCAGCCACGTGATCATGTCGAGGAAGATCAGGGCCGAGACGACCGCCGTCAGGCGGCGGGAGGAGATCGGGCGCGTCACCGCGTCACCCTCAGCTCAGGAGCACCCGGTCGACGGCCATGGCGGCGAAGATGCCGGCGAGGTAGAGCAGGGAGTACTTGAACGTCTCCCGCGCCACGTCGAGGTCGCCGCCGTCGCGGTGCAGGCGCACCGCCAGCTGCAGGAAGCGCAGGCCGAGCAGGAGCGCGATGACCGCGTAGATCGGCCCGAGGATCACCTCCGTGACGCCGAGCCAGCCGAGCGGGACCGGGACCAGCGAGAACGCGACGAGGATGACCGTGTAGACGATGATCTGGACGGTCGTCACGCGCACGCCGGCGACGTTGGGCAGCATCGGCACGCCGGCATGCTCGTACTCGTCCTGCTTCACGATCGCGAGCGCCCAGAAGTGGGGCGGCGTCCACAGGAAGATCACGCCGAACATCAGGATCGCGGCGAGGCCGATGTCCCCGGTGACGGCCGCCCAGCCGACCAGCGGCGGCATCGCGCCGGCCGCACCGCCGATGACGATGTTCTGCGGGGTGCGGCGCTTGAGCCACAGGGAGTACACGAGCACGTAGAAGAGGTTGCCCGCGAGGGCCATGGCGGCGGCCATCGGCGTGGTCAGGACGTAGAGGACCACGACGCCGAGCACGCTGAGGACGATGCCGAACGCGATCGCCGGACCCGGCGCCACGCGTCCCGCGGCGACGGGACGGTTGCGCGTGCGCTCCATGCGGACGTCGAGGTCGCGATCCACGGCGTGGTTGATCGCACTCGCCCCACCCGACGAGAGCCCCATGCCGAGCAGCGCCGCCGCGAGCAGCCAGAGCGGCGGCAGGCCCTCCTCGGCCCACACCATCGCGCCGACCATGGTGATCAGGAGCAGCACCATGATGCGCGGCTTCGTCAGCTCGAAGTAGTCGAGCGCGAGCGAGGGCCGACGCGCCAGCGGCGCGTCGTCGGCGAGGTCGGGCGCGGCCACGCTCGGATCGTATCGGAGTACCCCGGCCCGAACGTGCGCCCGGCGGAGGCTACGATGCGCGCATGACGACCGGCCGGCAGACCGCCCTGGAGGCGGACCTCAGGAGCGCGCTGGCCGACGCCGACCCGGCCCTCCTGCGCGGCATGGCGCGCGCACTCGAGCGGGACGGCGACCGCCTGGTCGGCGGCTCGTGGGGCACCGACGATGGCGACGGCTGCCTGCTGACGCTCGCGGCCCGCGAGATGGGGGCGGACACGGGGGAGGAGCTGCTGCGCGGCTCGATCGCCGCCGTGCGCATCCCGGCCCTGTTCGACGAGCTGTGGGCCGAGATCCTGCGCCGCTCCGGTGACGCCGCGACGGCGCGGCGGATCACGCACCGGCTGGTCGCCGAGGCGCTGGCGCTGCAGGACCCTCAGGCGCCCGCGTCGACCGCGGCGGAGCGCGCCTTGAGCGCGCGTCCGAGGTAGCGGTACAGGTGCCACTGCAGGATCAGCACCCACCACACGCCGACGATGATGTGGACGTAGTCCACCCAGGTGAAGCCCTCACCTGACGGCGCGAACAGCATCGCGACGCCGGTCAGGATGATCGGCACGCCGAGCACGAGCATCGTCACGGACGCGATCGCATCCTGCGGGCGCCGCGCCTGCATGCGGCCGCGGATGTCGCGCCAGCCGAGCTCGGCCGACTTCGCCATCGCGAGCCCGAGGCCGACGGCGCCGAGCACGCTGTGCGACCAGATCAGCCAGTCGGGCGACGGGTCGCGGCGCAGGCTCAGCGTGTAGATCGCGAGCCCGGTGGCGAAGGAGAGGACCAGCGGCCCGAGGGCGAGCAGGCCGAGGCGCGCCGTCGTCCAGCGCACCGGGCGGTTCAGCCGCGCGCGCTCCTCCGCCCGCCGCCGGTTCCACTCCTCGACCTGCTCATCGTCGTAGTGGCTCGGCGGCTGCGCCGCCGCCCACACGGCCATGCGGCCGAGGAAGAAGAACGCCAGGATCGGCGGAACGAGATGCGGGATGTGGACCGCGACCCACTGGACCATGGGCCTCCCTCCGCGAGGGCTACCCGACCACGCCGGGCAGGCAGTACACGACCGTGAACAGGATCACCCAGACGATGTCCACGAAGTGCCAGTAGATGCTGATCGCGAGCAGGCCGGTGTGCTTCTCCGGACTCCACTTGTTGCGCGCGGCGCGGACCATCGCCAGGGCGAGGAGCACGATGCCGACGAACACGTGGAGGCCGTGCAGGCCGGTCAGGGCGTAGAAGATCGACCCGACGGCGGTGTCCTGCGGCGTGAAGCCGATGATCATGTACTCGTGCACCTGGAGCCCGAGGAAGACGGCGCCGAGGGCGAAGGTGACGAACAGCCAGCCGAAGACGCCCCAGTGGTTGCGTCGCACGAGCCAGAGCAGCGCGAACTCGCAGGTGAACGACGACAGCACGAGGATCAGGGTGTTGATCGACGTCGCCTCGGCCGGGATGTCGAACGTGCCGGGGTACGGCACCGCCCGGATCGTGCGCATGTACGCGTAGTACATGAAGAACGCGCCGAACAGCGCGAGCTCCGAGATCAGGAAGATGACCAGCCCCATGACGTTGGTGTCGAGGCCGGTGCGGTACGGCTGGTGCTGCGGTGCCGGTACGGCGGCGTGCTGGTCGGGCGTGGTGGCGCTCATGGGGGGCTCAGTCTCCTCTGATACCCGGGCGGCTACGCGCCGACCTTCTCGACCTCGGCCGGCTCGACCTCGGGGATGATCGCGTGCTTCGCGCCCTCCTCGCCGAAGCGGTAGGGACCGCCGATGACGCGCGGGGTGACGGGGAAGTTGAACACCGGCGGGGGGGACGACAGCATCCACTCGAGGGTGAGGCCGCCCCACGGGTTGTTGCCCGCGGGCTTGCCGTGCCGCGCCGAGTGGATGAAGTTGTAGAACATGATCAGCGTGCTGGCCCCGAGCACGAAGGACGCGATGGAGATCATCGTGTTGCTCCAGGCGAACTCAGCCGCGTAGTCGGAAACGCGGCGCGGCATGCCCTCGAGCCCCTGGTAGTGCATGGGGAAGAAGGTCGCGTTCATCGCCGCGAAGGTCAGCCAGAAGTGCCAGCGGCCGAGCTTCTCGTTGTACATGCGGCCCGTGACCTTCGGGTACCAGTGGTACAGGCCGGCGTAGATCGTCAGCATCGACCCGCCGAACAGCACGTAGTGGAAGTGCGCGACGACGAAGTACGAGTTGGTGATCGACACGTCGAACGGCACGACCGCGAGCATGACGCCGGACAGGCCGCCGACCGTGAACGCGACGATGAAGCCGAGCGCGAACAGGTTCGCGGTGGTCATGCGGACGACGCCGTCCCAGACGGTGCCGAGCCACGAGAAGATCTTGATGCCGGTCGGCACCGCGATCAGCAGGGTGGAGATCATGATCGGCACCCGCAGCCACGACTCGAGACCGGACGCGAACATGTGGTGCGCCCACACGGAGAAGCCGAGGACGGCGATGCCGGCCGACGAGAACGCCACGGCGCGGTAGCCGAAGATCGGCTTGCGCGCGTGCGTCGAGATGACCTCGGAGATGATCCCGAAGCCGGGGAGGACCATGATGTACACGGCCGGGTGCGAGTAGAACCAGAAGATGTGCTGGTAGGCGAGCGCGGAGCCGTTACCGGCGGTCGTGAAGAAGTTCGTGCCCATCTCGCGGTCGAACATCGCCATGAACATCGCGCCGGCGACGAACGGGGTGGCGGCGACCACGAGGGCCGACGTGGCGAGGTTGGACCACACCAGGAGCGGCATGCGGAACAGCGTCATGCCGGGCGCGCGCATCGCCACGATCGTGACGAGGAAGTTGACCGCGGTCGCGATCGACGACGAGCCGGCGATGATCACGCCGATCTGGAACAGCGTCTGGCCGAACGGGCTCTGGTCCTGCAGGGTGGGGTAGGCCGTCCAGCCGGCGTCGAACGAGCCGAACACGAACGACGACAGGAAGATGAAGCCCGCGATCGGCAGCATCCAGAACGAGATGGCGTTGACGCGCGGGAACGCCATGTCGGCCGCGCCGATCATCAGCGGGATGACGTAGTTGCCGATGCCCGCGAACACCGGGACCATGAACACGAAGATCATGATCGCGCCGTGCTGCGAGAGCGCCGAGTTGTACTGCTGGTTGGTCAGCACCTGCTCGGAACCCTGGCGGGCGAGCTCGGAGCGGAAGATCATCGCGAACATGCCGCCGACCAGGAACATCGTGAAGACGAAGACCAGGTACTGGACGCCGATGACCTTGTGGTCCGTGTTGAAGCGGAAGTAGTCGCGCCACGAGTACGCGCCGTGCTGCGAGTGGTCGTTCGGGTCGATGTCGGACCCGATGATCCACTTCCACCAGTAGTCGAAGCCGCCGATGCCGACGATGAAGCCGATGGAGCCGAAGATGTAGGCGAACGTCAGCAGCGTGCTCATCTGGACCACGGGGTCCATGCCGAGGACGTTGCGGACGATGACCACGGCAAGCGCGGCGATCACCGCGAACAGCGGCGTCGTCCACAGGCAGCGCGCCAAGGTGGGCTTGAGTGCGGTGGTCATCGGGCGATCCCTCCCGGGAAGGAGTCGTTGCTGCTGGGGCTCATGCGGCGGCGTCCGTGGTCTGGGCCGTCTCCGTGCTCTGCTCGGCGGCCGCCTTCTGCTCGGCGACCCACTGCTCGAACTCCGCCTGCGAGACGACGCGGACCTTCGGGATGATCGAGCCCTCGATGGAGCTGTTCATGCCGGTGTGGCCGACGCCGCAGAGGAAGGCGCAGATGACCTCGAACTCGCCGGTCTGGGTCGGGGTGATCGAGGTGTGGTTGGTCTGGGCCGGGGTGGTGGACATCTGCATGCGCCACGCGGGGACCCAGTAGGCGTGCATGACGTCGTTGGTCGTCAGCTCGAAGCGGACCGGCACGTTGACCGGCAGGACCAGCTGGTCCTGCTCCTGGAGCCCGACCTCCTGGTTGAGGTACGTGTACTTCCAGCCGAACTGGTAGCCGACGATGTGGACGTTCTGGCCGTCCTTGCGCGCCTCCGCCGACACGTCGTCGACGTCGAGGACGTACCAGCCGAAGGCACCGCAGGAGACGACGATCAGGAAGGGGATCGTCGTCCACAGCACCTCGAGCCAGGTGATGCCGTGGATCGGCTTGCCCTCGCGCGTGTCGTTGGGACGGGCCCGGAAGCGGTAGACGCCGACCAGCAGGACGATCAGCACGATCCCGAAGATCACGCCCGAGAACGCCAGGAAGTAGATGTAGAGGTTGTCGATGTTCGTCGCCTGCGCCGACGCCTGGGTCGGGAGGGTGCGCGTGACGATGAGGATGACCGCGACGACGGCGCCGATGAGCGAGCTCACGATGACCAGAGGGAGGACCTTGATCGACTTCACCGATCGAACACCTTTCGCGCGCGCGCCTCGGAGGCCCGGTTCACGCCTCGCATCCTATCCACGATCCCGGACAGGCCGCAACATCGCATCACTCGTCACGTTCCGGCGGCGGTGTGTGCATTCCGCACACCCGATCGGTCGCATTCGACACGCGGGCCGCGCGCGCTATGCTGCGGCCCGCACCAGGAGGATCGCGAGACCATGAGCGCCAACGACAGCACCGACGACGTCCAGCAGCCGATGACGCAGCTCGACTACGCCGAGCGCCGGCTCGAGGATCGCGATTCCGGCACGCAGACGGCGGCCTCGCTGCTCAGCGCCCTGGCCTGCGGCCTCGGCGTGCTGGCGATCTGGTTCGCCCCGATGGTGATCGGCTTCTTCGCGATCGGCTTCTCGATCCTCGGTCTGGTCATGGCGGGGGATCGCGACCGCTTCGGCAAGATCGGCATGATCGTCGCCGTCAGCGGCTGGCTGATCGGCGCGATCCTCGCGGTCATCCTCGGTCGCAATCCGCTGTCGGTCGGCCTGGCCTGACCGGGCCGCGCGGCTGCGTGGCCGCGCGTCAGACGGTGAGCGCGATGACGACGAACGCCACGGCGTAGACGGCGGCGGCGCCGATCAGGATCGTCACGTACGGCAGCGACGTCGCGATCACGAGCGCCCCGACGATCGCGCCGAGCGCGAGCGCGAGGACGATCCCGATCTCGAAGAGCGCGCGGCGCTCCTGCTCGAGCGTGCCGGCCACAGCGGCTAGCGGGCGTCGTCGGCGTCCGGCTGGGGCAGCGCGGGCGTCTCGGCGGCCGGAGCCGGCTCCGGCTCGCCCTCGACACCGGCCTTGAACTCCGCCGCCGTCTCGCCGAGCATGTCGACGCGCGCCTTGGCGGTCTCGCTGACCGACTGCGCCGCCTTGCCGAGCCGCGTCTCCGGGTCGTGCTCGCCGTCCGTGTCGACGCTCGCGCGCACGTCGCGCGCGGAGTCGGCGATCGCCTTGGTCGCGCGGCCGACCGCGGTCTGCGGCTCGACCTCGCCGCCCGCGGCGGAGGTCTTGGCGTCGTCGGCGATCCCGGCGATGCCCTCGCGGGCCTCCTTGGCGGCGTCGACCGCGAGGGTCGCGCCCTGGGTCGCGGTCTGGCGACCGGCCTGCGCCGCGCGGTACGCGGCGGAGTTCGGGTCGGCCTCGCTCGTGTACGAGGTCTGCAGCTCCGCAGCCGCGCCCTTGATGCCCTGGCCGGTGTCCTTGACCCGATTGCTCGCCCGGCGCGCGAGCTTCTTGCTCCCGCCGACGCCGAAGATCAGGAACCCGATCGCGACGACGATGAGGATCTGCCAGATCGAAAGTCCGAACACCATGCCTCCCAAGGCGGGTAGTCCGCCCATGGTAGCGGCCGCGCGGCGCGCGGCACCTGACGCCGCCGTCCCGCCCCCTTTTCGACCACGCCTGATAATCATGATTATGGGAAGTCGCTCCGGGTCAGATGCATTCGGGGCCGTCGCGGCGATTGCCCGTGGCGGCAGCCACCGCCCCACCTGCCGCGATGCCCCGAATGCGTCTGACCCCTTGGTCCCGGTGGAGCAATGCGCACATCCGGGCGCCACAGGCGCGATCCCGGGTTCGCGGACCTCTGGCTGGAACGACCGACGGGAATGTCGCCGACGCGACGTCCGTGGCAATCGCGACCGACACCGCCGAACCGCCCCAAGCCGGACACCGACCCCGGCTATCCTGTCGGTATGCGCTTCGTGATCCTCGGTGGTGGCCCGGCCGGCTACGCGGCCGCCTCGGCCGCGGCCGCGTTGGGCGGCGACGTCACGCTGATCGAGGACCGCGGGCTCGGCGGCTCCTGCACGCTGACCGACGCGATCCCGTCGAAGACGCTGCTGTCGACGGCGACCGTGCTCGCGGCGATCGAGCGCGCCGATCAGTCCGGCGTGTCCTTCGAGCACGGACGGCCGCACGTGGACATGCTCCGCACCGTCGCGCACGCACGCTGGGTCGCCACGCACCAGTCCCGCGGCATCCGCGACCGCCTCGAGGAGACGACGGTGCGCGTCATCCACGGCAAGGCGCGCGTCGCCTCCCCGGGCCTCGTCCACGTCGACTGCGACGGGTTCGCGAACGAGGTCGAGTACGACCGCCTGCTGATCTCCACCGGCGCCAGCCCGTTCGTGCCCGCGTTCGCCCAGGTCGACGGCGATCGCGTCTTCACGACCCGCCAGGTGCTCGAGCGCCGCGATACGCCCCAGCACCTGATCGTGCTCGGCGCCGGCGCCACGGGCTGCGAGTACGCCGAGTTCTTCGCCTCGTCCGGCAGCCAGGTCACCCTGCTGTCCGCCCGCTCCCAGGTCCTCCCCGCCGAGGACGCCGACGTCGCGGAGCTCGTGCAGGAGGCGTTCCTCGGACGCGGCATCGAGATCCAGATGAACGCGCGCATCACCGAGGTCGACATCGCGGAGGATCACGTCAACGTGCGCAGCGAGGACGGCCGCATGTTCCGCGGTTCCCACGCGATCATCTGCATGGGCCAGCGCGCGAACACCGCCGGGCTCGGGCTCGAGGAGCTCGGCGTGGCCCTCGACGACCGCGGCGCCATCCTCGTCGACGAGCACCTCCGCACCACGGTCGACGGCGTCTACGCGGCCGGCGACGTGGCGGGCGGGATGATGCTCGCCTCGACCGGCGCGATGCAGGGTCGCCACGCGGCGCTGCATGCCTTCGCACGGACCGACGTCCCGCTCGACCTGCGCAACGTGGCCTGGACGATCTTCACGCGGCCCGAGGTCGCGACCGTGGGCCTCACGGAGAACGAGGCCAACCGGCGCGGCGTGGCCGTCGACGTGACGAAGCACTATCTGGGCGCGAACCCGCGCGGCGTCATCTCCGGCTGGCGCGAGGGCATGATCAAGCTGCTGACGGACCCGGCCACCGGCGTCCTCGTCGGCGGCTCGATCGTCGGCTACCGCGCCTCCGAGAACGTCGCGACGCTCGCCCTCGCCGTCAACGAGGGCCTCAACGTCGAGGCGCTCGCGAACACCGGCGTCGTCACGCCGTCGATGTCCGAGTCGCTGCAGCGCGCCGCCGAGCGCGCGATGTACCGCCGCATGGCCTCGTCCGGCGACGGGGTGCCGCTGCCGCAGACGCAGCCGCTCGGCGCGTAGCGGCCTAGTTCGCTCCGGCCGGCACGGTCTCCGTGTTCGGATCGCCCGTGTCGGTGCTGCCGTCCGTCGTGCCGTCCGTCGTCCCGTCGGCGGTCTCCCCCTCCTCCGGGGTCGGCTCGGGCACCGGCTGCGGGCGCACCTTCGGCCCGATCAGGATCACGGCGTTCTCCGGGACGTAGCGCCACGTCCACTTCTCGCGCTTCACCAGCTTGCCGTCCTTGAAGACGCGTCGGCCGTAGTCGATCCAGAAGCCGCCGGAACCGAGCGGCTGCTGGACCTTCTTCGTGCCCGGCGGCAGGCTGCGGTCGCGCTTGCGGATGACACGCGGCGCCTTGTACGAGTACGGCTCGCCCTCGGTCGCCTCGACGCGCCGGCCGAGCCGCTTCGACAGGAACGTGACGCGTATGCCCTCATCGTCCGTGAACGTGAGGACCACGATCGGGGCCTCCCAGTTGTTCTCGAAGATCAGCTCAGGGCCGCCCCACGACACGGTCGCCTCGCGCCCCTTCGGGTAGCGGCTGATCCAGAACGAGTGCGGCGTGTGATCGATCAGCTTCAGGCCGGCGAAGAAGGCCGCGTTGAACGCGGTCGTCGCGACCTGCGACACGCCGCCGCCGATCGCGTCGGTCAGCACATGGCCCTCGCCGATCATGGGGGCCTCGACGAACCCGCGCGCCGCGGTCCGCTCCCCCAGCACCTCGTTCAGCGAGAACGTCTTGCCGGGCATGATGATGTGCTGGTCGAGGATCTTCGCCGCGAGCTTGATGTTCGTCACGCGGGCCCCGCCGGAGTACGGCGTGAAGAACGTGCTGACCTGCTCCGTCACGCCGAGGTTGCGCGCCTCCTCCGTCGTCAGCTCCGGCTCGCGGATGCCGATCGTGAGGGGGATGCGCCGCTCGGCCGGGTTCGCCTCGAGCGCCTTGGCGAGGCTGTCGACGTCCACCCCGCGCCCGTTGCGCCCGGCGATGATGCGCGCCTTGCCGGCGCGGTTCACGACGAAGCGGGCGTTGGTCGCCGCCTTCTCGCGACGCCCGTAGATCGAGGAGTAGTACGCGCGCAGCGCGGGTCGGCCGACGACGAAGGCGATGCTGCGCCCGTTCGTCGAGAACGTCGCCGCCGCGACCTTGACCGACATCGGCAGGATGCGGACGTCGTCCTTGAGGACCGTCGTATGGCGCGTACGCACGAACGTGCGCGCCTTCTCCGCCTGCGCCTCGGCCTCCTCGGTGGTGATCCGCGGCTTGACCTCGCGCAGGCTGACCGGGATCTCCGGACCGGTCTCGCCGAGGTTGCGGACGGCGACGCGCATCGCGGCGTTGTTCGGCTGGGTGCCGGACTGGGCGGGCGCGACGACGAACTTCCCGGCGGGCCCGATCGAGGCGGACGTCGGCTGGACGGTGGCGGCCTGGCGGATCGGCAGCGTCGCCTTGGAGTAGGCCTTGCCGTTGTAGAGGTACGTCAGCGGGATCGTCGTCCGCTCCCCCATGCCGACCCGCATCCGCACGCGATCGACGAAGGTCAGCTCCACGGTCGCCTTGGCCACCGCGGCCTGCGCGTTCGGCCGCAGCCGGATCGCGTCCGTGTCGATCGCGAAGCGGTTCGCACCCGCCGTGAAGACGAGGCCGCGGTCGACGATGCGCGTCCCGTGGGCGCGCACCGCCTGCTTGGCCGCCGCGGGCGTCATCCCCCCCACGTCGACGCCGTCGATCGCCGTGCCGGTCGGGATCGTCCCGTCCGTCGGGCGGCCAAGCAGCGCGATCACGCCGGCGATGACCGCGACCAGGGTGACGACCGCGATGATCGGCTTCCACGGCGATCGTCGCGGGGCGCGACGCGTCGTCGCGCCGGGCGCCAGGCTGTTGGCGACGGGCTCCTCGAAGCGGTAGACGCGCATGCCGTCGGGGGTCTTCGTCACGCGCCGGATTCTATGACCAACGCCCGGCGCGCCACGGCGATCCCCCCGCACCCGCCGCGGCGGTCTACGCGCTCAGCGCGAGGTAGTCGCGGAGGTCCGGGTTCGCCTTGGCGAGCGCGCTCAGTGCGCGTCCCTCCACCTGGCGCACGCGCTCCCGCGTGCAACCCAGCTCGGCGCTGACCTCGTCCAGCGTGCGGGTGCCGTTGCCGTCGAGGCCGAAGCGGAGCTCGACGACCTGCCGCTCCTGCTCCTGGAGCTGGTCGAGGGCGTGGCGGAGATCGGTGGTGACGCTGCCCTCCGTGATGGCGCGGTCGGGGCGCACGGCGTGCGGGTCCTCGACCAGATCGGCGATATCGGAGTCGCCGTCGCCGACGCTGACGTCGAGCGACACCGGATCCTCGACGATGTCGAGCAGGGCGGTGACCTTCTTGATCCCGAGGCCCGTGGCGGTGGCGATCTCCTCCGGCGTCGCGGCGCGACCGAGCTCCTGGCGGAGCCGGCGCTCGGCCTTGCGGACGCGCTTGAGGTTGTCGACGACGTGGACCGGGAGGCGGATCGTGCGCCCCTGGTCCGCGATCGCGCGGCTGATGGCCTGGCGGATCCACCAGGTGGCGTAGGTCGAGAGCTTGAAGCCCTTCGTGTGGTCGAACTTCTCGACCGCGCGCATCAGGCCGACGTTGCCCTCCTGGATCAGGTCGAGGAGCGGCACGCCGGACGCGGCGCTGTACGGGCGGGCGATCGACATCACGAGGCGCAGGTTGCGCTCGACGAGCTCGCGCTTCGCGCGCTCGTCGCCGGCGTCCTTGCGGCGCGCGAGGGCGGCCTCCTCGCCGGCGGTCAGCAGGCGGCCGTCACCGATCTGGCGGACGTACGTGAAGAGCAGGTCCACCTCCGGGGTCTCGTCGAACGAGTCGTCGATGACGACTTCGTCGGCGGGCGCGTCGAATACCTCTTCGGGGTCGACGGCTCGGAGTTTGGAGCGCTTGGGGGCTGCGGTGGCGGTCATGGCAGGGAGAGGATTCCGCGCGCCTCCGCCGAGCGCTACCCGCCGTTTCGAATCCTGCCGGAGTCCTAACGAAGTCCGAACATGTGCGGCGGAGCCATGCGGTCGTGCCAACACAACCGCAACATTCCGGGCGCTGGGAATACGGCTATTCCGCCGGTAGGAGCAGGGTCTGCCCCGCCGCGATCGCGGATCCCCGGAGGTCGTTGAGGGCGCGGATCTCGGCGATGCCGGCCCGCGGATCCCCCTCCAGCTGGGCATCGGCGATGTCCCACAGCGTGTCGCCGGGCTGGACGACGTACGCGATCGGCGTGGCGGACGCGGTGCTGTCCGGCGCCGTGCGGAGGCCGACGGCGACGACGAGGGCGAGGACGGCGATGAGCAGCCCCAGCGAGCGGATGATGCGGATATCGAACATGTGTTCGACTGTAGACCGAACGCGTGTTCGGGTCAAGCGGTCGTTACAGGGTCGATACGCGGGTGGGGTCGGTGTTCGATGGCGCAAGGGGTCGCACCCCAAAGGGGTCAGACCGCTCCGCCTGACCAGGCGCCGGTCCCTACATCGCGTCGAGATGCGCCAGCACGGCGTCAACGCTCTTCGTCGGCCCGAAGCGGACGGGGTCGTCGGCCGGCACGCCGCACTGATCCTCCGCCTCGGCGATGGCGCGCCGCGCGCCGTCGCCGTCGAGCAGCTTCGTGTTCAGCGTGATCGCGGCGACCTTCGCCGGGCTCGTCGCCTGCGTGGCCTGCTCGTACAGCGCGACGACCTCGGGCAGCGGCGGGATCGGACGCGTGCGGTAGTCGTCGTTGACCGTCTGCCCGGCGAGGTGCTGCAGCACGAGGACGTCCGGTCGACAGCCGTGCAGCAGGCCGAGCGTGACACCGGAGTAGCCCGGATGCAGCAGCGAGCCCTGGCCCTCGACGATCAGGAGGTCGCCGCGTTCGGCACCCTCGTCGACGAGGCGCTCCGCCGCCCCCGCGATGTAGTCGGCGATGACGTGGTCGACGGCGATCCCCCACCCCGTGATCGCGATGCCGGTCTGGCCGGTCGAGACGAAGACGCTGTTCCTGCCCGCCGCCTTCGCGCCCTCGTGCAGCTCGAGGCCGGTCGACATCTTGCCGATCGCGCAGTCCGTGCCGACCGTGTGGACGACGCGGATGCCGGGCGTGCGGGACATGTCGAAGCGCGGGACCGTCAGGTCGGTCGGCGACGATCGCAGGTCGCGCAGCTGCACGCCGTACCCGGCGGCCGCCTTGACGAGCTCGGGATCGTCGTTGAGCAGCGTGTGCATGCCCGCCTCGACGTCCATGCCGAGCGCCATGGCGCGCAGGAGCGTCTGGCGCCAACCGGGCGTCAGACGGCCGCCGCTCGGGGCGATGCCGATCAGCACCGCGGTGGCGCCCATCGCGTGCGCGGTGTCGACGTCGAGGACGATCGGCACCTGGCGGCGCGCGAACGGGACGACGTCCGCCGTCGACTTCCCCGCCTGCGTGCTGTCCACCACGCAGACGACGTCGCGGTCGCCGAAGCGCAGGACGCCGTGCGCCGTCTTCGCGTCGGACTGGTCGAACAGCCCCTCCGCCAGGATCGCGAGCCGCTCGCTCATACCGCCTCCACTCCCAGTCCGGGCGCCGACGAGACCGTCACGACGCCGTCTTCGAGCCCCAGCCCGCGGAACGGCCCCTGCTCGATCAGCAAATGCCCGTCGAGGTCGACGAAGTCCACGAGCGAGGCGATCTGCGCCCCTTCGGCGATGCCCAGCTCCGACTCGATCATGCAGCCGAGCATCACCGACAGGCCGTGCGCGCGGGCGAGCCGCGCGACCGCGATGCCGCCCCGGATCCCGCCGGTCTTGGCGATCTTGATGTTGACGCCGTCGCAGAGGTGCGCGATGCGCGGCACGTCACGGGCCTCTTGGCACGACTCGTCCATGATCACCGGCAGCCGGTCCGGCAGCTCGCGATAGGCGCGGTACGCGTCGACGTCGTCGCGGTGGAACGGCTGCTCCACGAACTCCACGCCGAGGCGGCGCAGCTCAGGCGTGATGGCACGCGCGATGTCGATGTCCCATCCCTCGTTGCCGTCGATGCGCACGGTGCCGTCGAATCCGGCCCGCACCGCCTCGAGGCGCTCGAGGTCCCCGGCGCCGCCGACCTTGATCTTGAGGATCCTGTACCCCTGCGCGCGCCGGACCTTGTCGGCGGTACCCTCGACGGTGTCGATGCCGATCGTGAACGACGTCGCCGGACTGACGGGGTCGAGGCCGAGGATGCGCCAGGTCGGCTGACCGAGCCGCTTGCCGATCCAGTCGTGCAGGGCCCCGTCGACGGCCTGGCGTGTGCCGCCCATCAGGCCCTCGGAGCGCAGCCGGCCGGTGATCGCCTCGAGCGCCCATGGGTCATCGCCCAGCAGCGCCGGGACGTCGCCCTGTGCCTCGGCCAGCATGGCCTCGGTGCTCTCGCCGTGGTAGTCGACCGGGGCTCCCTCGCCGAAGCCGACGACGCCGTCGTGCTCGATCTCCACGACGAGGACGGGCTCCTGCGTGGTTCCGCCGCGCACCCCGCGGGCGATCTCGAAGGGCTCCTGCAGCTTCAGGTGCTCGATGCGCGCGCGAATCTCCATGGCGGGAACCCTACCCGCAGGGCTGCACATCGGCCCTCCGCTATCCTCCGGGTCCGCGCCCCCGTAGCTCAGGGGATAGAGCACAGCCCTCCGAAGGCTGGGGTCAGACGTTCAAATCGTCTCGGGGGCACTCGTTCAGGCCGCATACGACCGGACCGGCCGGCGCTCGCGCGCCCGCGGGTGGCCGAGGAGGTGCAGGCTCGCCAGCCCCCGCCACGGCGCGTACGGGGCGAGCAGGTCGGCGGTGTCCTCCGGCGTGGCGACGCGGCCGAGGCGCCACGACGCGAGCTTCACCAGCCCGAGGTCGCCGACCATGCCGGCGTCGGCCCAGCCGAGCCCCTGCAGTCCGATCACGCCGACGCTCCACGGGCCGATCTGGTGCTCGCGGGTGAGCCGGGCCGCGACCTCGTCGAGGGGGCGGCCCCGCAGCCGCTCGAGGTCGAAGCCGCGCAGCACGCGCACGAGGGCCTCCGCGCGACGCGGCGCGAGCCCGGAACCCGTCACGCGGGCGGTGCCGAGCCCGACGATCTGGGCGGCCGTGGGCGCTGGTCGCACGACGGCGTCGCCCGCCGGGACCGCGGCACGCACGATGCGCCGCTCGATCCCCTGCGCCTCGCGGAAGGAGATCAGCTGGCCGGCCAGCGCACGGAGCGTGGCGTGGGCGACGGTCGACGTCCCGATCGGCCGCAGCCCCGGGGCGCGCCGCAGCAGCGGTCCGAGGAGCGGGTCGCGTCGGTGCGCCTGCAGGAACGCGGTCGGGTCGACGTCGAGCGCGAGCTCACGCCGCAAGGCGTCGAGCGCGGCCGCGGGATCGGCGGCGGTGACGCCGACCTCGAGGGAGCCGTCGGCGAGCTGGCGCACGACCGCCTGCCCGTGCTCCGCCGGCGCGGCGCCGACGTGCAGATGAAGGCAGCCGTCGCGCACGACGCGCGTGACGCCGTCGGCCGGGCGCGCCGACCGCAGCAGATCGAACGGCCCGCGCGGCGTGATCGCGATCACCTCCACGCCGGGGGACGCTATCAGCCGGCGACGACCGGCAGACCGCCCTCCGCCACCGGCAGATCCACGATCTCCGCCACCGGAAGCGCGACGGCCGGTTCCTCGTCAGCGACCTCCGGCGCCTCCGCGGCCACCGTCGGCGGGGCCGGAGCCGCGGCGGGCTCGGCGGGAGGTCGCCGCGGACGCCGCGGACGCGGCGGGGCCGGTTCCGCCCGCGCCGCGGCCACGATCTCGGGCAGCAGCACGTCGGGCGGCGGTGGAGCGGCGGGCGGTGCCGACCGGGTCGGCTGCGCGAGCACGGCGCCGGTGGCCACGAGAGCGGTGACGATCGCCAGCGGCACGACCCAGCGTCGCCAGCGGGGCGCGGCCGCGGCGCGTCGACGCGGCCGCGCTGCGGCGGGCGGCGTCACGTCGTCGAACGCCGCATCCGGCAGGAGGTCCAGCAGGTGCGCCTCCCCGCCGCGTTGCGGCCCCGTCGCGAGGCGGACGAACTGGTCGATGCGCAGCTGTCCGCGCACGGGGACGAGCGCGCGGACCCCGGCCACGTCGAGCCCGGCCCGTTGCAGGGCCTCGGCGACGGCACGGGCCTGGCGTTCGGCGTCGCGGGGGTAGTCGGCGTCCGGGCGACCGCAGGTCGGCTCCAGGATCGCCCACGTCTCACCGTCCTCGTCGGTCAGGACGTCTCGGAGCGCCGGGAGGCCAGCGCCCGTCGCCTCGTGCCACGCCGCCCGCCAGGCGTCGACCGCCGCCGCATCGCCCGGCACGGCGATCAGGCGGCAGCCGGCGTCTCCGGCGGGCGCATCGAGGTCGACCGCGTCGAGCAGCACGCCGCGGCGCGGATCGCCCGCGCACTGGTAGCGCCCCGCGATGATCGTGCCCCGGCTGCCGGCGTCCATGCCGGAAGCGTCACCGTCGCCGTGGCCGTCGGGACGCGCAGCCCTCCGGCGGACCTTCACGGGGGGCGCACGATGCGCCCCCACCCCGCGCCATCAGCGCGCGGGCGACCAGTCGATCGTCGCGAGGCCGGCCACGATCTCGTCCTGGCGGGCGAGCATCTCGCCGCCGTCCGTCTCGTGGTCGTAGCCCAGGAGGTGCAGCGTCCCGTGGACGAGCAGGTCGACCAGCTCGGCGCCGACGGCCACGTCGTTCTCGTCGGCCTGCGCGATCAGCACCGGCACGCAGATCACCACGTCGCCGAGCATGCGGTCGACCCCATCGAGCACGTCGTCGCCCTCCTCGTCGATCGGGAACGACAGGACGTCGGTCGGCGCGTCCCTGCCGCGGTGATCCCGGTTGAGCGCCTGCATCGCCGCGGCGTCGACGAGGACGACCCCGACCTCGACCTCCCCCACGCCCTCCGCCGCGAGCACCGCCTCCACGACCACCCCGACGGCCTCCCCGGGCGCGCCGCAGCCGGCGCGGTCGTCGACGTCGACCGTCACGCGTCGCGTTCGTCGTTGATGCGGTACGCCTCGACGATCCGCTGGACGAGCTTGTGCCGCACGACGTCGGAGCGCTCGAAGTCGATCACCTCGATGCCCTCCACGCCGCGCAGGATGTCGCGCGCCTCGATCAGCCCGGAGACCTGGTCACGCGGCAGGTCGACCTGCGACGGGTCGCCCGTCACGACGACCTTCGAGCCCATGCCGAGGCGGGTCAGGAACATGCGCATCTGCTCGCGCGTCGTGTTCTGCGCCTCGTCGAGGATGATGAACGCGTCGTTCAGCGTTCGCCCGCGCATGAACGCGAGCGGCGCCACCTCGACGACACCGCGCTCCAGCAGCGCCTGCACGCGCTCGCCGTCCATCATGTCGTACAGCGCGTCGAACAGCGGACGCAGGTACGGGTCGACCTTGGCCATCAGGTCGCCCGGCAGGAAGCCGAGCCGCTCGCCCGCCTCGACCGCGGGGCGCGTGAGGATGATGCGCGACACCTGCCGCGAGTCGAGCGCCGCCACGGCGAGCGCCATCGCGAGGTACGTCTTGCCGGTGCCGGCCGGTCCGCAGCCGAACGTCATCGTGCTCTTGCGGATGGCGTCGACGTAGCGCTTCTGGTTGACCGTCCTCGGCTGGATCGTCGTCTGGCGGTAGCGCCACACGACGTCGGACAGCACGTCACGGGCCTTGCCGTCCTCGGCGAGGACGCCGGTGACCGCCTCGACCGTCTGCGTCTCCAGCGGCTGCCCGCGTTCCACGAGGTCGCCGAGCTCGCCCAGCACCTGCTGGGCGTGGAGCACCTGCGCCTCTTCGCCGTCGAGCACGATCTCGTCGCCGCGCAGGTAGACCTTGCAGGTCGCCGCGGTGGCCACGGCCCGTAGCACCTCGTCCTCGCGGGAGGCCAGTTCCCGGGCGAAGGCGTCGGAGACGGTGAAGGCGGTGCGCGTCACTCGGCCGTAGCCTACTCCCCCGCTCAGCCGCCGAGCGCCTCGCGGACGGCGGTCGAGACGGCCTTGCCGTCGGCGCGCCCCGCGGTCCGCGGCGATAGCACCTTCATGACGGCACCGAGGTCCTTCGGCTCCGTCGCGCCGACCTCCGCGATCGCGGCGGCGACCAGCGCCGCCAGCTCGTCGGCGCCGAGCTGCTCGGGCAGGTAGCCGTCGATCATCGCGGCCTCGGCCTCCTCCTTGACGGCGTCCTCCTCGCGGCCGCCCTCGCGAAAGGACTCCGCCGCCTCGACGCGGCGCTTCTTCTCGCGCGTCAGCACCTGGATCGCCGTCTGCTCGTCGAGGCCGCCGGCCGACTTCTCCGCGTCCTTGAGCGCCGCGAGCAGCATCGACAGCGCGCCGACCCGCTGCGTGTCGCGCGCCAGGCGCGCCTCCTTCAGATCCGACTCGATGCGCGCGATCATCCGTCCAGCCTTCCGTCGATGCGACCGTCCTCGAGGATACCGGTCCCCCGCGCCCGCACGACGGCGCCGACCGCGTCGGGCGCGACCGGGACGCTCCACGGCGAGCCGTCGCGTCCCTGCCCCGCGCCGCGCCCGGCAGCATCGACCTCCTCGATCAGGACCTCGTCGAGCCCGCCGACGTGCCGGGCGCGATGGGAGTGCATCAGCCGGTCCGACAGCGCGCGCAGCTCGGCAGCCCGCGCCCGCTTGACGTCGGCCGGCGTGTCGTCGTGGGCGGTGCGCGTGCCCGGACGCGGCGAGTACGGGAACACGTGCAGACGCGCCATCCCGACCGCCTCGGCAAGTGCGAGCGTGGCGGCGTGATCGGCATCGGTCTCGCCGGGCAGCCCGGCGATCACGTCGCCCGTCACGGCCACGTCCGACATGCGTAGGCGCGCGGCGGCGATCCGGGCCGCGTAGTCGGCCGCGCGGTAGCGCCGGCGCATCCCGGAGAGCAGTGCGTCGGAGCCGGTCTGCAGGGGCACGTGGAGATGCGGCAGGTACGGAGCGGCGGCCAGCACGTCGAGGACGTCGTCGGTCAGGTGATTCGGCTCGATCGACGAGAGCCGCACGCGCTCGAGGCCCTCCACCTGACCGAGCCGGGCGAGCAGGCCGGTCAGATCGTGGCCGGCCTCCCGATCGCGGTAGAGGCCGACGTTCACGCCGGTCACCACGATCTCGCGGTGCCCCTGGCGCACCCGCCGTTCGGCCTCGTCGATGACCTCGCCGCTCGGACGCGAGCGCGTGCCGCCGCGGACGTCGGGGATCACGCAGTAGGCGCAGGTGAACGAGCACCCGTCCTGGACCTTCAGGAACATCCGCCGACGCAGCGGTGCGACCGCGACGCGGTCACCGCCGCGGCAGCCGAGACCGGCCAGCGTGTCGACGGCGCGGTCGGGCGCCTCCTCCGACGGCGCGTCGATGACGCGCACCCGCGGATCGATGCCCGCGAAGCCGTTGCCCTCGAGCCGCGCGGCGCAGCCGGTCACGAGCACGGTGTCGGCGTCGCGCAGGGCGCGGCGGACGCTCTGCCGCGTCTTCGCGACCGCCTCCGCCGTGACGCAGCAGCCGTTGACCACGTGCACCTGGCCACGGCGTTCCGTCTCGCGGTAGCCCTCGCCGGCGAGCCGCTCGCGCATCGCCTCGAGGTCCGTCCGCGACACCTTGCAGCCGAGGAACTCCGTGGAGAACGTCGTCGTCACGCGGGCAGGGTACTCCGGTCAGCCAGCCAATCGCTCGCGCACCAGCGCGGCCGCGACGATCGCGGCGGTCTCCGTGCGGAGCACCGTCGGCCCGAGCGAGGCGATCGGCACGCTCGCGGCGCGCGCGGCGGCGAGCTCGTCCGCTGTGAATCCGGCTTCCGGCCCGATCAGCAGCGCCACCGGCGGCGTGATCGTCAGGTCGCCGATCCCGCAGTCCGGCTCCTCGTGCGAGCAGAGGATCGTGCCCGTGACGAGGGCATCCGCGAACGCCACGGGCTCTAGCACCGCGGGAATCCGCACGAGCTTCGCCTGCTCGGCCGCGCCCTTCGCGATGCGCTGCCAGCGGTCGATCCGCGCGTCGCGCCGACGCCCGGACGCCAGCAGCGGCCCGACGGAGGCGACCCCGAGCTCGACGAGCTTCTCCACCGCGTCGTCCGCGCGCGGGCCGCTCTGCGCCAGGAGCACGGTGATCGGGGCGAGATCGGCCTGTTCCGGCAGCGGTTCGGCCAGCCGCACCGTGCCGGTCCGGGGATCCTCCATGGTCGCGGCGAACACGCGACCCGTGCCGTCCGCCACCTCCACGGAATCCCCACCCTGCAGGCGCAGCACCTTGAGCGCGCGCTTCGCATCGTCAGCCGCGAGGATCACCCGCGACCCCGCCTCGGCAGGCGCCTCGAGGAAGAACCGGAAGACGTGCGCCACCCGGGGAGCGTACGGCGTCCGCCGCTATGCGCCCCGAGGCTGGTGGGGTCCCGCTCTCGTCGCGCACCGATCCGGGACTCCTCGGCGCGCGTCGTCCAAGCCTGCCCGGCGGCCCGTCGTCACCGAGAAGTCGGTCGAGGTCACGATCTCGCGCATCCTCAAGCACGTCGGCATCACCGTGGATCGGTCGCGGAACCCGCGCGTGGCGATCGCCCGGCTGTACTACGGCCTCACCGGGTCGACGCCGGCCGGGGTCGCTGTCGGCGACGACCTGCGCTGATCGGCGCGGGACGACCCGTCGCGCGCTCGCCGTCCCGGACTCGCCCGCGTCAATAGTCGTGCCGTGGCGACTCGGCTTCTCATCGTCGAGGACGACGCGCTGCTGCGGAGCACCCTCGCCGCCTCGCTCGACGACGGTCTGACCATCGTCGTCGCCGCGTGCGGGAGCGCCCGGGAGGCGATCCGCATCGCGGAGACCGAGCCGTTCGACGTGCTCGTCGCGGATCTCGACCTCGGCGGCGGCCCGAACGGGATCGTGCTCGCCCAGACGCTGCGGCGCGACAACCTGCGCATCGGCGTGGTGCTGCTGACGTCCTACGCCGAGCCGCGCCTGATCAGCCCGAAGCTGGACCGCCTGCCGCCCGGCGCGCCGTACGTGCTCAAGCAGGACGTCCGCGACCTCGAGCACCTGCACGCCGCGATCGAACGCGCGCGCACGCCGCAGGATCTCGCCCCTCCCGATCTGGGCCGTCTGCGCCATCGGCGCCCTCGCCGCGCTCGCGCACGAGGTCGTGCTTCTCGCCTGGGCCAACGCGGAGGGCATGCCGCCCGTGGAGCCGGTCGTCATCGCGATCGGCGTCCTCACGATCACCACGACGATGGCGGTGGTCGCCCCCGTCGTCGCGTTCGTGGTGGCCACGCGCGCGTGGTACGCCGGCGAGCGCGCCCGGCTCCTCCGGCTCGCCGCGGAGCGCGAGGCCGCGCGCTCGTGCGCGCGCGGATTCCGCCCGTCCGCCGCTGATGGGCGACTGCGGGGCTATCCCCCACCGGCGCTCGGATACAGTCGACGCATCGTGATTCGCGTGCTGGTGGTCGAGGACGATGCCCTGTTGCGAAGCGCGATCGCGTCCGGCCTGCCCGACGCGTCGATCACGGTCGTCGCCGCGGTCCCGTCCGCCCGCGCCGCCGTCGCCCTCGACGAGCCGATCGACGTCCTCCTCACCGACCTCGACCTCGGCGACGGCCCCAACGGCGTCGTCCTCGCGCATGCGCTGCGCCGCAAGCAGCCGGGTATCGGCGTGCTCGTCCTCACCTCCTACGAGGACCCGCGCCTCGTCGGCACGAAGATCGGACAGCTCCCTGCCGGCGCCGCCTACGTGACGAAGCAGTCCGTCGGCGACCTCGCGATCCTGCGCGAGCAGATCCGGCACGCCGCGGACCGCGGCGCGCGCGAAGACCGCCGACGCGGCTCGAAGGCGCCGCGTTTCACGGACACGCAGGTCGAGACGATGCGCCTCGTCGCGGAGGGGCTGACGAACGCGGACATCGCCCGACGCCGCTTCGTCACCGAGAAGTCGGTCGAGGTCACCATCACCCGGATCCTCCGTGCGCTGGGCCCCGGGGACCAGGATCTCAACCCGCGGGTGCGCATCACGCGCGCGTACTTCACGCTCGCCGGAACATCGCCGCCGACCGGGCCACTCCGCCCGTAGCCTGCCCCGGATGCCCACGCGCTCCGTCGATCCGCCGAGCCTCGCCGCCCGCATCGGCGGGCGCTGGGCCGTGTCCTGGCAGGCCGCCGCGCTCGCCTGCGGCTGGACGACCGCGATGTGGGGCCTCGCGGCGCTCGGCGTGCAGCTTCCGCTGTTCCAGCAGCGGGATGTCGATCCGCGGTCCGTTGCGCTGCAGTGCGCCGCGATGGTCGGCGTGCTGCTGCTCGCACACCTGACCGTGCTGCGCCAGCGCCGGGAGCGACCGGCCCCGATCTGGCTCGTGGCCGCCGTCGGCGCGGTCGCGGCGGTGGCCCGCCTGATCGTCGAAGGGTGGAACTCGGACACGTCGCGCCCCATCGATCAGGCGATCATCATCAGCGCCGCCGCCGTCGCCTGGGGGGCGACGTTCATCCCCGTCGTCGCGTACCTCCTCGCCACGCGGGAGTGGTACGTCGAGACGCGCGACCGGCTGATCCGGCTGGAGCTGGATGAGGAGGCGCGGAGGCTGCGGGCGGACGGGGCGATCGACGCACTCGAGACGATCGCGCTCGATGCGGCCCAGATGCAGCTCGACGACGTGTCCGCGATGGCCCGCAAGGCGCTCGACGAGGCGGACCGGGAGCCGATCCTGGCGGCCGACGCGCTGCTGCGCGCCGCGCGCGAGGGTGTGCGCCCGGCCAGCCGCACGCTCACCGACATGGCGTCACCGGGCGCGCTTCCCCGGGTCAGCGCGGGCCGGGCGATCGCCACGGAGCTCCACCGCCACCCGCTGCCGATCCTGCTGCCGACCGTCTACATCGCGATCCTCACGATGCCACGCGCCGCCGTGATCACCGGCGTGTGGGGCGCGATCGTCATGCCGCTGGTCATCGCCCTCTCGATCGCGATCGTCTACCGCGTCGGACGGCCGATCATCCGCCGTGCGCCGCGTCTCGCCATCCCCCTCACGCTGATCGCGGCGATCGCCGCCATCGTGCCGCCGACGATCTTCCAGCAGCTGCTCTTCACGCAGCCCGCCAGCGTGCGCACGATGGCGGCGCTGGCCGTGGTCCTCTTCATCCTCACCTTCGTGGTCAGCATCGTGCAGACGCTCGCGGCGTCCGGCGCCGCCGTGCTCGAGGCGCTGCGCGGGCCGATCGAGCAGGCGGAGCTCGAGCGCCTCGCCACGGAGCGGGCCCAGTCGCAGCTGCAGCACGACATCGGCCTGCACCTCCACGCCGGCGTCCAGCCGCAGATGATCGCCGCGAGCTACGCCATCCAGGACGCGGTGGCGCGCGGCGACCGCAGTGCGCTCGAGGACGCGATCGCGTCAGCCCGCGCCGCGCTCGACCAGCGCATCGCACCGCAACCGCACCGGGCGTCGGTGGACATCGTCCGTGCGGTGAGCGACCAGTGGGACGGCATCCTCGACGTGCGCTGGGACCCCGCCGATGTGCCGGCCGCGGCCAACACCCGTGAGGTCGCGGACGTGATTCGCGAATGCCTCTCGAATGCGGTGGTGCACGGGCACGCCGATGCCGCGAACATTGCCGTGCACCACGACGGCGACCACGTGGAGCTGCGGATCGTCGACGACGGCGAGGGCCCGCGCGATGGCCGCGCGGGCCTCGGCAGCGCGGTGCTGAACGAGGCCACGGGCGGCGACTGGTCGATCGCCCGCGGTCACCAGCGCGGCGCGATCGTCCGCGCACGCGTGCGTCTCGTGGACGCCGCCGTGCGGTCATCCACGTGAGGCACGGGCCGTCCGACCTATAGTCGCGCCGTGACCACCCGGATCCTGATCGTCGAGGACGACGCGCTCCTGCGCAGCACGCTCGCGGCATCGCTCGACGGCGGCCCGACGACGGTGGTCGCCGCGTGCGGGAGCGCCCGCGAGGCGATCCGCATCGCGGAGACCCAACCGTTCGACGTCCTCGTCGCGGATCTCGACCTCGGCGGCGGCCCGAACGGGATCGTGCTCGCCCAGACGCTCCGGCGCGACAACCTGCGGATCGGCGTGGTGCTCCTGACGTCCTACGCCGAGCCGCGCCTGATCAGCCCGAAGCTGGACCGCCTGCCGCCGGGCGCGCAGTAC
>JAUMCA010000018.1:24867-26610 GCA_032119475.1 Thermoleophilia bacterium
GACCACCTGCGCGCCGCGATCGAACGTGCGCGTACGCGATCGCCCGATCCCAACCGGGACGACCGTGCGACCACCGGCCTGACGCGCCACCAGCTGGACGTGATGCGGCAAGTCGCCGACGGCCTCACGAACGCCGAGATCGCGCGGCGTGCCGACGTCACCGAGAAGGCCGTCGAGGTGACGATCACGCGGATTCTCCGGCAGCTCGAGATCGAGACGACGGGCGAGCGCAACCCGCGCGTCCTGATCACCCGCGCCTACCTCGCGCTGAGCGGTGCCGATGGCGGCGCATAGCCCGCCCCCGAGCCTGCGCGAGCGCGTCGGCGGCGCCGCCGCCGTCACGTGGTGGAGTGGAGCCGTCGCGGTGGCGCTTGTCGTGATCAGCGGCTCGGGCGTCATGCCCTGGCTGCCGGACCAGGCCATCCGCCCCGACGGCGTGAGCCTTCCGCTGCTGGCCGTCGACATCGCCGCGGTCAGCGCCACCCTGCTCGTGGCGCACCTCGCGACGCGTCGCCGGCTGCGTGCGCCGCTCCCGATCTGGGCGGTGGCCGCCATCGGCGCCGCTGCCGCCCTGGCCCATGAGGCGGTGATCATCGGGTGGGCGCTCGAGGCCCGCCCGTCGTCCGTGTCCCCCGTGCCGGTCGCGGTCGGCGTCCTGACGACGGCGGCGATGATGGCCGTGCTGACGCCGGTCGTCGCCTTCGTCGTGGCAACCCGCACCTGGTACGTCGCGGAACGGGCCCGCCTCCTCGGGATCGCGATCGACCGCGAAGCCGCGCGCATGCGCGCGATCGGCGCGCTCGACGCCGTGCGCGAGACCCTCATCGCGACGACGTCGGCGACCGTCGACAGCGCGAGCCGGCGCGCGCGCGAGCTGACCGAGAACCCGGCAGCGGACCCGGCGCTCGTGGCCGACGCGCTGCTCGACGCAGCGCAGCACACGCGGCCTGCGGGGCACGCGCTCGCCGCGCAGCCCGCCCCGGTGCTTCCCGCCGTCCGCGTGCGTGATGTAGCGGCCGCCGCGCTGCTGCGGGCGCCCACGCCACTCGTGCCGGCGCTCCTCGTGCCCATGCTCATCGCCCCGCGGGTGTACCTCAACACCGCCTCCGTCACCTCGATGCTGCTCTCCGCCACGGCGCTGTTCGCGGGAATCGCCATCGCGCTGTGGATGCTCCCGCGCGTGCGGCGAGGCTCCGGCCTCGGCGGGACCGTCGCGGCGTGCATCGTCGCCGTCATCCCCGCCTCAGCGCTGCAGGATCTCGTGGGCGGCGGGGCTCCGTTTCCCGCGCTCGTCGCGGCGATGGCACCCGTGACGTTCGTCGTGGTCGTCGCCGCCGCCATGCCTGGCACTGCGTCCGCGTCCGCCGAGGACGTTCTCAGCCAGATCGAGGCGTCGATCGCGGAGGCGGAGATCGAGCGCCTCGCCGCCGATCGCGCCCGCGCGGAACTCCAGCGCGAAATCGGATTGCACCTCCACGGCACCGTCCAATCGGGTCTGGTAGCAGCCAGTTACGCGGTGCAGGATGCGGCGCGGCGGGGTGATGCCGACGCGCTCAACGCGGCGATCGCGCAGGCCCGCAGCGCGCTTGCGCTGGGCGTCGCGCCGGCCACGCAGACGCGACGCGACGTCGCGGAGGTGATGGCGATCGTCGAGGAGCAGTGGGATGGTGCCCTGTCGATCAACTGGCGCGTGCGGGGCGACGTGCGCGATGCCGACGCCGGCGTGCGGCTGGCCGACGTGCT
>JAUMCA010000019.1:0-5391 GCA_032119475.1 Thermoleophilia bacterium
GCAGACGAGGCCGCGCGCGTGCGTGGCCATGAAGTTGATGTCGTCGGCGGTGACGAACTCCGCCGCCATGCAGAGGTCGCCCTCGTTCTCGCGATCGGGGGCGTCGACGATGATGATCATCTTGCCCCGGCGGATGTCCTCGATGGCATCCTCGATGGGGCTGAACGGGGGCTCGGGCGTGTGCATCAGGTTCCCTGGTGGAGGGGCGTGGCCATCGTAGCGATGGGCTCAGGCCGAGGTGTCACCACGGTCCGCGGTGAACTTCTCCACATACTTCGCATAGATGTCCGCCTCTAGATTCACCGCATCGCCCACCGCTGCGGTGCCGAAGGTGGTCACCTCGCACGTATGCGGGATCAGCCAGATCTCGAACCCGTCGTCGACGACCGCGCTGACGGTCAGGGAGACGCCGTTGACCGCGATCGACCCCTTCTCGACGACGTAGCGGAGGACGTTCGCCGGCGCATCGATCGTGATCACCTGCGCGATGCCATCCGGCCGGATGCCGCGGATCGTGCCGACCGCGTCGACGTGCCCTTGGACGACGTGACCGCCCATGCGATCGGTCGGACGCAGGGCTGGCTCGAGGTTGACCGGCAGGCCGGGTGCGAGCCCACCCGTGGTCGTGCGCGCCAGCGTCTCCCCCATCGCCTCGAAGGCGATGCGCTCGACGCCGAGCTCGACCGCGGTCAGGCAGGTGCCGTTGACCGAGACGGAGTCGCCCATGCCGACCTCCGGTGCGAGCGCCGGCATGCGCACCGTGATGCGCGCGCCGTTCTCCGCGGGCGCCACCTCCTCGACCTCGCCGACCTCCTGGACGATCCCGGTGAACATGGCGCTCCCTTCAGCGCGGCTCGCGCAGCCACGCGTCGATCCACAGATCCTCGCCGACCTGTTCGCACGACCAGGACGCGAGGCCGGTCGCGGCGTCCATCGACGTCGGGGCGACGCCGGCGGGACCGAGCAGTCCGGGCGCGCCGGGGTCACCGAGCAGCCGCGGCGCCGTGACGACCAGCATGCGGTCGATCAGACCGGCGCCGTGCAGCGCGCCGGCGAGCCCCTGCCCGCCCTCGCAGAGGACCGTCTGGATCTCGCGCCCGTGGAGCAGCGCCAATCCCGCGGCGAGCTCCGCGACTTCGGCCACCTCGACACCGGCCGCCTCCAACGCACGTCGTCGGCCCTCGTCCGCACCGGGCGCGGCGAGCACGAGCACGGCCCCGCGCTCGACCGTGGCCGCCAGGCGCGACGTCGCCGGCAGGGACAGGCCGCGGTCCCAGACGACGCGGAGCGGCTGGCGATCCGCGGGCGGGTCGCAGTCGCGCGCGGTCAGCTCGGGATCGTCCGCGCGGGCCGTTCCCGATCCGACCAGCACCGCCCCGACGCGCGCCCGCAGCTCGTGGACGCGGGCGCGGCTGTCCGGCCCGGAGATCCAGCGGCTGTCGCCGGTGCGCGTGGCCGTCCGACCGTCCAGGGTCTGCGCGGCCTTGTACGTGACGTGCGGTCGGCCGAGCGCGTGCGCCGTGCGGAAGCCCGCGTTCTGCCGCCGCGCGGCGACGGCGAGCGGATCGTCGTCGTCGACGATGTCGACGGGGATGCCCGCGTCCGCGAACTGGAGGTAGCTCGTGCCGGAGGCGTGCGGCGCGGGGTCGCCGACGAGGACGACGATGCGGCCGATGCCCGCCGCGATCAGCGCGTCCGAGCACGGGGGCGTGCGCCCGTGGTGCGCGCACGGCTCGAGGGTCACGTACGCGGTCGCGTCGCGCGCGCCCTCCTGCGCGACGTCGAGCGCCATCGCCTCGGCGTGCGGCGCGCCGGGGCGCACGTGCCAGCCCTCCGCGACCACGGTGCCGTGGCGCGCGATGACGCAGCCGACGAGCGGGTTCGGCGCCGCGGTCCTCGCACCCCGCTCGGCGAGCTCGAGCGCGCGCGCGAGCAGGAGCCGGTCGTCGTCGTCGATCACGGGAGAAGGGTAGACGGCTGGGCGGTGCCGCCGGGGCCGCACGGGGCGGCGCGGGCCCAGGCCGGCAGGCTCGCGCCGACGCGCGCGCTCGGCGGCCGATGCCGTACGGGAAGCCTCAGGGGCCGCGTACGCCTAGACGAGCAGCCGTGCCTCGAGCACGGCGCCGCCGGCACGACCGGGTCGCAGGTCCCACGCGCCGCCCACGTCGTCGACCCAGGCGCTGATGACCGCAGTGCCCGACCCGGCCGACCTGACGGCCGCGATGCCCGAGCCGTCGTCGATGACGCGGACCGTCGTCGATTCGCCCGCCGACTCGATCTCCACGCGAACGCTCTCGGCGTGCCCGTGCTTCAGCGCGTTCTGGAGCCCCTGCTCGACGATGCGGTAGACGGCGAGCGCGGCGCGGTCGTCCGGCCCCACCTGGCGGAAGCGCTCCGCCGCCGCATCGTCGAAGACGACCGCGATCGCCATCGTCCCGTCGTAGGTGGCGACGAGTTCCGTGATCGACACGAGCAGACCCGTGGTCGACAGCGGTGGCGACAGGCGGCGCCCGACACCGCGGATGCTGTCCTCGCGGACGTCGTCCAGCTCGTCGATCACGACGCGCAGCTGCTGCCGCGCCTCCGGTGACAGGTCCTCGCGTTCGATCATCGCCAGCCGCATCGTCGCCCGCAGGAGCGTCGACTGCATCGAGTCGTGGAGGAACCGCGCCGTGTCCGCCCGCACGCGCTCGTCCGACGCGAGGAGGAGCGAGCGCTCGGCGCGCACCGCCTCCTCCTGGCGGCGGAGGCGATCGATCGTGTAGCCCATCAGCCCGTTCGTGGCGAAGACCGCCGTGAAGGTGATCACGAGCGTCGCCAGGAGCACCGCGGCGACGGGTGCGCGGGACTCCACCGCGCCGTCCGGCAGGACGACGCGCAGGATGATCAGCGTCCCGCTCCCGACCAGGCTGATGACCAGCAGCGTCGCGAGGTAGGTGCTGCGCGCCCGCGTCGTCGGCACCCGCGCCAGGGCGCTCGCGACGCCCCAGAAGACGATCGCGACGGTGATCGTCGTGATGCCGATCAGGAGCGTCATCTCGCCGGCCGGCGCCGCACCCTCGGGCTGGTTGAGCAGGCGCGTCGCACCGCGGACGACCAGCGAGAACAGGACGATCAGCAGGATCGCGCGCGGGTAGATCGGCCACGGGCCGAGCACGATGCGACCGGCGGTGCCGAGCGCCCGTTCGATCGGACGCTCCTCCATCAGCCGGTGGCGCTGCCGGTGGGCGGCGAGGGGCGGGCGCCGCCGGAGACGACGCCGATACGGGGACGGCGTGGCCGGGTCACGTGATCGCACCACCTGCCGCGCGGACCTGATCGACCAGGTCGCGGTACGCCTGCCCCGGATCGGGCTGCCGGAAGATGGCGGACCCGGCGGTGAGCCGATTCGCACCGGCGGCGAACGCCTGCACGATCGTGTCGGGTCCGATGCCGCCGTCGATCTCCACCCCGGCGTCGGGACGCGCGATGGCGCGGATCGCGGCGATGCGCTCGAGCGATGCGTCGATGAAGGCCTGCCCGCCCCACCCCGGATTGACGCTCATGCAGAGCAGATTGCGGGCGTAGCGCGCCGCCTCGGCGATCAGCGGCACCGGCGTCGCGGGGTTGAGCGTGACGCCGGGGATCATCCCGGCCTCCTCGACGATCTGCAGGGCGCGGTGGAGGTGCTGCGTCGCCTCGACGTGGATCGTGAAGCTGTCCGCGCCGGCCTTCGCGTAGTCGGCGGCGAACCGCTCCGGCTCCTGGACCATCATGTGCACGGCGAGCGCGCCGCCTCGCTCGTGGACGTCATCGGCGATCGCGGCGACGACGTCGTGGCCGAACGTGATCACCGGGACGAAGTGGCCGTCCATGACGTCCACGTGGAACGTGCGCGCCCCGGCGTCGAGGAGGTCGCGGACCTGCGAGCGGAACGCGCCGAAGTCCGCGGCGAGAATCGACGGGCAGACCTGCACGTCGGTGATCCAGGCGTCGTCGCGCGTCATCGCCCGGATTCTGGCAGCCTGACCGCGGGGGCGAGCCGCACGGCGCTGAACCCCTCGCCCGCACCCTCGTCGGGACGCAGCAGGAGGCGGGCGTCGACACGGTGATCGTCGGCGGCGCGTTCCTCGGCGGTGCCGAACGTGCAGAGCGAGAGGACGAGGACACCACCGGGAGCGAGCCGCGGCAGGAGGAAGTCGACCATGCCGCGCTGAAGCGCCGCGAGGCGATCGACGTCGTCGGGTGTGCGCCGCCAGCGGAGATCCGGACGCGAGCCGACGGTGCCGAGTCCCGTGCACGGCGCGTCGACGAGGATGCGGTCGTAGCCGCCGCGGTCCTCCGGCAGCTGGAAGACGTCGACGGGCAGCACGTCGTGCCCGTCGACGCCCTGCCGGTGCAGCGCCTCGGCGAGGGCGCGGGCCCGGCCCGCATCGCGCTCCACGCAGTCGAGGCCCTTCCCGCTGCCGAGCAGACACGCGATGTGGCCCGACTTCCCGCCCGGCGCCGCGCAGGCGTCGAGCACGCGCATTCCCGGTTCCACCCCGAGGAAGGGGGCGATCCGCTGGGCGCTCCGACTCATCGGGACGAGATCGCCGGCGGCGAACGCACGCGTCGCGGCGAGATCGACCGCGCCGTCGACCACCCGGGCCTCCGGCGCGTCGGCATCGCGGACCAGGCCGACGTCGAGCGCGGCGAACTCCGCTTCGACGCGATCGGCCGCACCGACGCGCAGCGTCGAGATGCGGAAGGCAACCTCCGGTGCCGCGTTGCCCGCGTCCATCAGCGCCTTCGCCGCCCCGAGGCCGTACGCGTCCGCCCAGGCGGCGGCGATCCAGTCGGGGTACGAGCGGCGCAGCGCGGCGTCCTCGATGGTCGCGTCGGGGAGTGCGTCGACCCAGTCGCGACCGCTCTCGGCGACCCGCCGCAGCAGCGCGTTGACGAGCCCGCCGGCGCCCTTGCCCCGGCGCCTGGAGGCCAGATCGACGCTCGTCGACACGGCGGCGTGCGGCGGGACGCGGTCGAGCAGCAGCAGCTGGTAGGCGCCCATCCGCACGATCGCGCGCGTCTCCGGGTCGAGCGACTCCGGGTCGCGACCGGCCAGGGCGCCGACCGCGGCGTAGAGCAGGCGACGGGCCTTGACCGTTCCGGCGGCGAGGCGCGCGGCCAGCGCGCGATCGCGGGGGTCGAGGCCGGCGCGCGAGGCCTCGGCCGCGAACGCCCGGTCGGCCCACGCCCCCTCGCGCTCGACGCGCAGGAGCGTCGCCAAGGCGATCGCACGGGCGTCGGGTCGCGCTCGGCTCACGACGGGCGCGCCGCGCGCTCCGGGGCCGCGCGTCGCCCGCGCAGCCACGCGTCGATCGGCAGCGCCCGGCGCCCGGGTGACTGGACCTCGTCGAGGGCGATCGCGCC
>JAUMCA010000020.1:0-7860 GCA_032119475.1 Thermoleophilia bacterium
CCCCCCACCACCCATCACGCCAACCACGTCCCCTCCCGACCCTCCAGCGCATCGCCCAGCCGCGCGCGCACGCGGACCGCGACGGCTGAGTCGTCGGCGGCGCGCGAGGCGAGCCAGGCGACGGCGAGGAGCTCGCGGACGCGGATCGCCGCCTGCAGCGCCAACGGGTCGACGGGCCCGGCCCACGCCTCGTAGCCGCGTCGGAACGAGTCGAACCGGGACGGCGCCGTGCCCAGGCGCCGCTCGACGACCTCGAGCGGCGCGAGGTCGTAGACGGCCGGACCGAGCGACAGGAACTCCGGGTCGATCAGCACCCAGTCGTCCTCCGCGGCCACCCACCAGTTCGCCGGATGGGCATCGGCGTGGATCGCGGTCGTCGGCCCCGTCACCGCCGGCCACGTCGCGGCGATCGCGGACCGCAGACGATCGCGCTCCGCGTCGAGCAGGACCAGCGGGGCACGGGACAGCCAGCGCTCCGCGAGCAGCAGCGGGTCGAAGGCGGGCAGGTCGAGCGCCTCGCCGTCGAGCGCCTGACGGCCGCGTCGGTGGAGGTCGGCGAGGCAGGCGCCGCCCATCGACAGGTCGTCACGGCCTTCGAGGCCGGGGTGCACGCGCGGGTAGGCGACGATGACCGCGTCCTCGATCTCGATCGGGGGCGCGAGCGGCTGGAGGATGCGCTCGCCGAGTGTCGCCGCGCCGGTCAGCGCGCGCCGTGTCCCCGCGGGGTCGTCGGGGATGACGCGGGCGACGCGCTGGTCGTCGACCAGCACCGTCACCGCATCGGCGGCGCGCAGGACGCGTGCCGCATCGGGATCCGCGCCGAGCGCGTCGCAGGCCAGCGCGACGGCCCGCTCCGGCGTCACGACTCGAGCGAGCCGATGGCGTCCTCGACCAGGGACAGCGCGTCCTCGACGGTCTCGGGTACCTGCTGGTCGGACTGCCGCAGCAGGGTGACGCACTGGCGCAGCGCGTGGTCGGCGCCGCGGAGGTGCTGCAGCGCGGTGACGAGCTCCTGCGCGGCGGGGGTCATCGATTCGGACATGGGTGGCTCCTCACCAGGCGTCGTCGCCCTCGAGGATCGCAGCGGCTTCGCGCCACGCCTCTTCCTCGCGACGGATCAGATCGGGATAGGTCCCGCGCGCGTGGACCAGCTCGAGGGTGAGGAGCTGGAGCGCGATCGCGGACGCCATCAGGGCGCTGGTGCTCGGAAGCAGGCCGGTGGCGTGGGGGAGCAGGATGCGCCCCGCCGACGTCAGCTCGCGGCCCCAGACGCTCTCGACGGCCGGGACCATGATCGCCGCGCACGGCATGCCGACGCGGCGCGCGGCGCGCAGGAGCAGGCGACCCCGGTCGGTGCGGCGCGCGCGATGGCGATGCTCGGTGGCGATCATCACGAGGCCGGTGCGCGCGTCGCACGCCGGCAGGTGCCCGTGGCCGAACGTCTCCAGATCGCGCGCGGCGGACGGCAGGTGCAGCCCCTCCTCGACCTTGAGGACGAGCTCGTCCGCGGTGATGCGGTCCTGGCCGCCGCCGACGACCACGAGCCGCTCGATGCCCGCGAAGCTCGCCGCGATCTCCGCCGCATGCGGGCGCACGCCGAGGCACTCGTCGAGGTGCCGGCGCAGCAACGCCGCGTCGATCGGCTTGCCCGCGAGCTGCCCCGCGATGGTCGCGCCGACGGCCATCGGCGACACGTAGCCGATGGTGTGGCACCAACTCGCGTCCTTGGCCGGCGTGACGACCGTGATGTCCGCGGCCTCCTTGTACGCCGTCTCGCCGTTCGCGGTGATCAGCGCGACCGTCGATCCCGCCTCGCGCGCGGCCTCCATCGCCAGCAGGGTCGCTCGCGTGCCGCCGTCGTGGGAGACCGCGATCGTGACGCCGCCGCGCGTGGGGTCGAGTGCCGCCTCGAGCGCCTGGCGGCCGACCGGCCGCGCCCCGCGGTGGCCGAGCGCGTCGTCGAGCTGCGCGGCGATCGCCCGGGCCGCGTGCTCGCTCGTGCCGCACCCGACCACGGCGATCGGCTCGGCCGCGTCCACGGCGGCCTGCACGGCCTTCGTCACGCGCGCGATCTGCCGCCCGATGGTGGCCTGCCCCGCGATCTTGCCCGCCAGCTCGGGCTCCGACGCGATCATCTCCTCCATCACCCACGGGCGCGCTTCGCGCAGCTCGGGGAACCAATCTTCGTGCCACTGCGGCGTGTTCATGGCACGAGTCTACGCCAGCCGCCCGGCGGCTTCCCCGCACGCGTGCGGGACATTCCCCTCGCACTGCGGATGTGTCGTACTCTGAGCGCCATGCGCTCCGCCACCCGCCTTGCCGCCGTGGCCGCCGCGGCCCTGATGACGCTCGCGCTGGCCATGCCGGCCGCCGCACGGCCGGTGACGGTCAACGTCGGGGCCGCCCTCACGCTGACCGGTGCCAACGACGTCTACGGGCTGAGCTCGCGCCGCGGCATCGACATGGCGGCGGCGGAGATCAACGCCGGCGCGATCGCGGGCGTCAAGGTCAACGTCAAGACGATCGACGACCTCGGCACGGTCCCGGGCGCATCGGCCGCGTACGGCATCTTCCTCCGCGACCGGGTCTCCGTGATCGTGGGGCCGACGCTGTCGAGCGTCGCGCTGACCGTCGACCACTTCGCCCAGGGCGGCCGCACGCCCGTCGTCGCCGTCTCGAACACGCTGCCCGGCATCACGGAGATCGGCGATCACATCTTCCGCGCGTCGCTGACCGAGCAGGTCGTGCTGCCGGCCGTCGTCAAGGCGGTCGCCAACTCGCCGCGGATCCAGCCGAAGACCGCCGTCGTCGTGCAGGGCAGCGACACGTTCGCGATCGACACGGCACCCATCTTCGCCAGCGCGATCGTCGCGAACGGCATGTCGCTCACCAAGACGGTTGTCGTGCCGCCGTTCACGACCGACTTCGCCGCCATCGCCGCCGAGGTCAAGTCGGCGGATCCCGACGTCATCGCGGTCACCGCGCTCCCGGCCGAGGGGATCCCGCTCCTCAAGGCGCTGCGCGCCGCGGGCTACCGCAAGAAGATCATCGGGTCGAACGCGTTCAACACGCAGGACATCATCACGGGCGCCGGCACGGCGTCGAACGGCGTGATCGTCGGCGCCGGCTGGTCGTCGGCGTCCACCACGACGCGCAACACGAACTGGATCAAGGCCTTCCGCAAGCTCTACAAGCGGACGCCCGACCAGTTCGCCGCCACCGCCTACTCGGCCACCTACGTGATCGCCCGGGCGGCGGCGAACGGCAAGACCGCGACGCCGGACGGCCTCCGGACGCAGCTGGCGGCGATCACCGGCGCCAAGCGGGTGCCGACCCTGCTCGGCCGCTTCTCGTTCGACGCGAACCGCAACGGCATCTCGCCCGTCGTCGTCCAGGAGATCGTCGACGGCTCCTTCACCCTGTTCGAGGCCGACCGATGACCGCGCTCCGCATTCGCCTGCTCACCGCCGTCGCCCTCGTCGGCGTCCTGCTCGCCGTGGCCGTCCCGGCGGGCGCGCAGACCGTGAAGGTCGGCGCGGCGCTGTCCCTCACGGGCGACGCCGCCGCGTACGGCGCGAGCTCCAAGCGGGGCATCGAGTTGGCCGTGCAGGAGCTCCGCAAGTCATCGGGGCCGCGCCTCGAGGTCGCGTTCGTGGACGACCAGAGCACGTCGGCCGGTGCCGCCGCGGCCTTCGGCGTCTTCTTCCGCGACGGCGTCATCGCGATCATGGGCCCGTCCCTGTCCAGCGCCGCGCTGGACGTCGATCCGTTCGCGCAGGGCGCGCGCCTGCCGGTGCTGGGCATCTCGAACTCCGAGCCCGGGATCACCGAGATCGGCACCTTCGTGTTCCGCCCGGCGCTCACCGACATGTACGTCATCCCGCGGCTGGTCAAGCGGGTCGCGACGTCGAAGCTCCAGCCGAAGACCGCGGTCGTCATCCAGGGCAGCGACGCCTACGCCCAGACCTCCGGGCCGATGCTGGCCGGCGCCGTCACCGCGGCGGGCATGACCCTGAGCAAGGCGATCTCCGTACCGACCGGCACGACGGACTTCGCGCCGATCGCGGCGGACGTCAAGGCGACCGATCCCGACGTCCTGCTGATCAGCGCGCTCGCGCCGGAGGGCGTGCCGCTGCTCAAGGCGATCCGCGCGGCGGGCTACAAGAAGCGCATCATCGGCTCGGACGCCTTCAACGCGCAGGCCGTCCTGACCGAGGCGGGCCCGGCCGCCAACGGCCTGATCACCGGCGCGGCGTGGAGCGCGGCGACGAAGAGCACCGCGAACACGGCCTTCGTGAAGGCGTTCCGCAAGAAGTTCAAGCAGACGCCCGACGCCTTCGCGGCCACCGCGTACGCCTATACCTTCGTGCTCGCCCGGGCGGCCACGAACGGCGGGTCCGCATCGCAGACCGCGATGCAGACGCAGCTGGCGGCGATCACGGGGAGCAAGAAGGTCTCGACGATCCTCGGCGCGTTTCGGTTCGACGCCAACCGCAACGGGATGAGCCCGGTCGTGGTGCAGGAAGTGCGCAGCGGCAGGTTCACGCTGTTCACGCAGTAGCGGGCTGACTGCAACAGCTGTGATCGTGCTGCCTGCTACGGTCCCCGCCATGTCGGAGGGGACCTCGCGCAGCCGTGGGCACTGGGTCGGCGTCGGCGCGATCCTGGTCATCGCCTGGCTGTTCGTCGTGATCGGCGTGATCGGCATCTACATGCACCGGTCGCTCTACAACGAGCAGGCCTTCTCGAAGCGCGTGACCGCGGTCCTCGCGGAGCCGGGCGTGCAGGCCGCCGTCGCGACCGAGTTGACCAACGAGATCGTCAAGGCCGTGCCGAAGGCGATCATCGCCCGGCCGATCATCCAGTCCGCGGCGGAGACCGTCGTGGCCGAGCCGGCCTTCACGGAGATCGTCAGCGCCGCGCTGGTGAAGTTCCACGCGATCCTGCTCGATCCGGAGACGGCGAGCATCGTCTTCCGCATCGAGGGAGCGCCGCAGCTCCTCCAGGAGCGGATCGCGCCGTTCGATGAGCAGCTCGCCGTCGCCGTCGGGAGCGCCGCCTCGGCGCAGCTCGCGAAACTGCCGAACCCCGGCCCCGCCTTCCGCGCGATCCAGCTCGGCGCCGACCTCGGCCCGGTCGCGTGGATCGTCGCCTTCCTCGGCCTGGGTCTGATGGCGCTGGCCGCCGTGATCGCGCCGCGGCGTCGGAGCGGTGCGATCAGCGCGCTCGTCACGCTCGCGCTGGCCGGCCTCGGCGTGGTGCTGATCCTCGGCTTCGTGCGCATCGGCCTCAACGCGGCGACCGCCGACAACCAGGTCATGAACGAGGCCGCGGCCGGGATCTTCGCCGGCCTGTTCGGCACGCTCCGCACGATCGGCTGGGTGATCGCGGCGATCGGCGTGATCGGCGCCGTCGTCGTGTGGTCGCTGCGCTGGACGATGCCCGTCGCCGCCGGCGCGGCCGGTCAGGTCGGCGGTGCCGCCGCTGGTGCCGCCGGACAGCTGGGCAGCGCAGCCGGCGATGCCGCGGGTGCGCTGACGGCGGGTGCCGGCTCGGCCGTCGCGACGATGGGCGAGCGCAAGGTGGCTGCCGACGACCTCATGATCGCGGCGCGCAACGGCGTCCGTCGCCTGTTCGTGCCCGCCGCCTCGACGCAGGGCAAGCTCCTGCAGGGGCTGGTCGCGCTCGTCATCGCGGTCCTCGTGCTGTTCGCCTGGTCGGTCGTCGTCGACGTGCTGATCATCGCGATCGCGCTCGGCCTGTTCGCGCTGGCGCTCAACCGCGTGCTGCTCGTCGTGTTCGAGCACCGGCAGTCCCGTGCCGTCGCCGCTGCGGAGCAGCCGGCCGTCGGCGCGGGCACGCCCGACGCCTAGCGCCCCGATGGGCCGGCAGGGAATCGAACCCTGGCCGGAGGATTAAAAGTCCTCTGCTCGACCTTCGAGCTACCGGCCCGCCGGGAGTCTACGGCCGGGCCGGATCGGCGGTGGCCAGGGGCGCATCGGCGTAGACGCCGACCTCGGGCTCGCGCAGCCGGAGCATCGGCACGAGCGGGATCAGGAGCAGCGCGGTCAGCCCGATGCCCACGGCCGGGAAGCCGAAGCGGTCGAGGACGAACCCGGCCGCGATCACGGCGGTGGCGCCGCACAGCGAGACGATCTGGTCGTTCATCGCGGTCAGGCGGCCGCGCTCCTGCGGCGTCGTGATGTCCGCGAGCATGGTCGTGCCGGCGACCCAGCTGGCGCACCAGCCGAGGCCGAGGAGGAAGAAGAACGGCAGGATCAGGAGCGAGCTGCCGAGCAGCGAGGTGCCCATGGCCCCCACGCCGGTGACGACGATGCCGGTCAGGATCATGCGGCGACGTCCGACGCGGTCGGCGAGGCGCCCGAGCGGGGCGGCGAGGCCGAACATGCCGAGGAAGTGCGCGGACATGAACAGCCCGACGGCGGCGGCACCGAGGCCGCGGTCGTTGAGGACGACCGCGGTGACGCCCATCACGCCGACCATCGCCGCCTGGATCAGGCCGGCCGAGGCGATCGCCGCGCGGGCCGGTCCGAGGGCGATCAGCTCGCGCCGCGAGCGCGGCTCCCCGTGCTCCGGCTCCGGCGGGGCGCCCGGGAAGTACTGGTCGAGCGAACGCGCCACGTCCCGCGGATCGACTGCGATGCCGCGGACGAGGACGAGCGCTACGAGCGCGGTCATCGGAACGAGGAACCACGGCGCGGCATCTTCGGTGACCCCGATCGCGACGGCGATGAGCACCAGGCCGGACCCGAGCAGCGGGCCGACGATGCTGCCGATCGCGCCGGCTGATCCGACGAGGCCCACGCCGTGCGCGCGCTGCGCGATGGGGTAGAGGTCCGCGGCGGCTGCGCGGTGCATCATCGCGGGCCCCTGGCCGAAGCCGAACACGACGGTGCCGAGGGCGAGCAGCGGATACGACTCGACGACGATGCCGATGGCGCAGAGGACCGCGCCGGTCGACAGGAGCGCGAGCCCGGCGGTGAGGACCGGCAGGCGGCCGCGCCGGTCGCTGACCCGGCCGGCCACCATCAGCGAGGCGACGCTGGCGAGCATCGCCAGGCCGACGCTCGTACCGGCCATTCCGGCGTGGCCCGATAGCTCGGAGGTGGCGACGGCGCCGACGCTCGCGTTCAGCGGGATCGCCGCGCTCGTCGCGGCCTGGCCGACGGCGAGGCGCAGCGTCCACTGCGAGATCCGCCGCGGGACCGCGTCGGCCGCCATCAGTTGAGCGACGGGTCGTCGGGTTCGAGGGCGAACACCGCGAACGCACCGCCGTGTCGGCGAAGGGCATCGCGCCACAGCTGCTCGGGGTCCTCCGCGAAGCAGTCGTCAGCGCGCGCCGGTACCACGACCCACGCCTCCTCGTCCATCTCGCCCTCGAGCTGCCCGGGGCCCCAGCCGGCGTAGCCCGCGAAGACGCGGGCCCGCAGGAGCGCCGTCGGGTCCAGTGTCTCCTCGGCGTCGGCGGGGAGGAACCCGACCGTGGCGAACGCGATCGCCGCGGCCCGGTCGGCGTCGACGAAGTCGCCGAGGGCCATCACCGCCTCCGGCTGGACCGGGCCGCCGATGTGGACGCTCTCTCCCTCCGGGACGAAGTCGCGCAGGATCGGGACGGCCTCGGCGACGCGCACGCCGAGCGGTCGGTTGAGCACGAGCCCCATCGCGCCCTCGGGGCCGTGCTCGGCGATCAGCACGACGGTGCGCGAGAAGTTCGGATCGCCGAGCGACGGCGCGGCGACGAGGAGGCTGCCCTGCAGGCCCATGCCCGCAGGGTACTCAGAGCGTGCCGCCGCGGAGCCCCTCGGACACCGCGACGGCTCGCGCCCGGATCGCCGCCTG
>JAUMCA010000021.1:0-10020 GCA_032119475.1 Thermoleophilia bacterium
GCCGCGTCGCGCAGGCAGGCGGCGAGCCCCGTCCGGTCCAGCGCGTCCATCGCGGCGCCGGCGGCGCCCTGGCCGGCGACCATCAGCCGGTCGGCGCGGGCGACGACGTCGGGATCCGCGGAGACGTCGACGGTCGCGCCGCAGCGTTCGAGCGCAGCCCGCAGCGAGCGGACGTTGCCGCCGCCGTAGTCCACGATCGTGACCGCGGTCACGTCAGAGCGAGCCCTTGGTGGACGCGATCTGGCCGCCCCGGCGCGGGTCGATCGACCACGCCTGGCGCAGCGCTCGGGCGAGCGCCTTGAAGGCCGCCTCGGCGATGTGGTGGTCGTCCTCGCCGTCGGCCTCCACGTGGATCGTCGCGCGCGCGTTGACCGCGATGCAGTCGATCAGGTGCGGGACCAGCGAGGTGGGGAGGGTGCCGATGCGGTCGCTCGAGAAGGCGAGATTCGTCGTGCTGGATCCGCGTCCGGAGAAGTCGACCACGGCGCGACCGAGCGCCTCGTCGAGCGGCGCGGCGGCGTCGCCGAAGCGCTGGATGCCGACGCGGTCGCCGAGCGCCTGGTCGATCGCCTGGCCGAGCACGATGCCGCAGTCCTCGACGGTGTGGTGCTCGTCGATGTGGGTGTCGCCGACGCAGGCCAGCTCGAGGTCGGCGAGCGCGTGGTGCCCGAGCGCGGTGAGCATGTGGTCGAGGAACCCGACGCCCGTCGACACGTCGGCGCGGCCGCTGCCGTCGAGGTTGAGACGCAGCGTGATCGCCGTCTCCTTCGTGGTCCGCTGGACGACGGCGCCGCGGCCGAACGTGGCACGGCCCGCGTCCGGGTCCGCCGTCGCGGGCGCGGGCCGCCCGAGCAGCTCCGCGAGCGCGGCGAGCAGCAGGTCGTCGTGCTCGGGCGTGGCGACGCAGGCGCGGAAGGCGTCGGCGAGCAGCGGCTCGTGCCCGAACGTGCGCACGATCAGCCCGCGCTCGCAGAGCCGGGCGAAGGTCTCGTCGCCGCTCCACGGCGTGCGCGCGCAGACGAAGTTGGCCGCCTCGCCGATGATCTCGAGGCCGAGTTCGCGGAACCCGGCCGCCAGGCGCTCGCGCTCCGCCCGGTAGGCGGTCGCATCGCGGCGCATCTCGTCCGCGTGCTCGCAGGCCAGCGCGGCCCCGAGCGCGGAGCCGGTCGACAGCGAGCCGGGTGGCCGCAGGGCGTCGAGCGCGCCGGCCACGCGGGGATCGGCGATCGCGTAGCCCGCGCGCAGCGCGCCGAGACCCCAGCCCTTCGAGAAGGTCCGCACGATGACCAGGTTCGGGCACGTCTCGATGAGGCCCATGTGGTCCTCGCCGGACAGCTCGAGGTAGGCCTGATCGAGGCAGACGAGGCCGGGGCAGCGGGCGCAGATGTCGCGGATGACGTCGGCCGGGATCTCCTCGCCGGTCGGGTTGTTCGGCGAGCACAGCCAGACGAGGCGGGCGCCGGCCGCGCGCTCGGCGATCGTGGCGAGGTCGAGCCGGAGATCGGGGCCGGGGAGCGGGTCGACGAGGTCGAGCTCGGCGCCCGTCATCCGGACGCTGGTCGCGTGCAGCTGGTACGTCGGCCGGCCGACCACGGCGCGGTCGCCGCGGCCCAGCGCGAGCCAGGCGGTCAGCAGGATCGCCTCGTCGCCGCCGGCGGTCGGCACGATCCGGTCCGCGTCGACGTCGAGGTAGCCGGCGATCGCGCGCTTGAGGTCGCCGTAGTCGGCCTCGGGGTACGACGACACCGACTGCGCCGCGATGCGCTGGGCGATGCCGGGCCACCACGAGGGATTCAGCGGGAGCGTGTTGAGGTCGAAGCGCGCGACGGGGTTGGCCGGCACGCCCTCCTGCCAGCGGTAGGGCGATGGCTTCGCGAGCTCAGGGCGGATCCAGGGGATGTCGGTCATGGGATGAGGTGCTCGATGGGGAGGACGAGGAGCCCGGACGCACCGGCCTCCTTGAGGGGGTGGAGGAGGCGAGGCAGATCGTCGGCGTCGACGACGGCGTGCACCGCGTGCATGTCGGAGCGCGCGAGCGGGAGGATGGTCGGCGCGTCGATGCCGGGGAGGAGGTCGACGATGCGGTCGAGGGCGGCGTCCGGGGCGTTGAGCATGAGGTAGCGCTTCGGGCGCGCGGCGAGGACCGAGTCGACCGCGGTGCGCAGCACGGCGACCGCGTCGTCACGGCGGCCCGCGGTGGCGCCGATCAGCACCGCCTCCGAGCGCAGCACCGTGGCGATCACCCGGAGGCCGTTCTGCCGCAGCGTCTCGCCGGTGGAGACGAGATCGCAGATGGCGTCGGCGGCGCCGATCGTCGGTGCGAGCTCGATGGAACCGGACAGCGTCACCACGCTCGCGTCGATGCCACGGTCGGCGAGGTACGCCCGGAGCACGACGGGGTGCGAGGTGGCGATGCGCCGTCCCGCGAGCGCCTGCTCGTCGGCGATGCCGGCGTCGACCGGGACGGCGATCGCCAGGCTGCAGCGGCCGAAGCCGAGTTCGGACAGCACCTCGAGGCCCTCGTCGCCGTGCTCGCGGAGCTGGTTGGCGCCGGCCACGCCGACGTCGGCGGCGCCGTCGCGGATCAGCGTGGGGATGTCGTCGGTCCGCGCGAGCAGGATCTCGACGCCCTGGCTCTCGACCGGCACGAGCAGTCGGCGATCCTCACCGGGGATCCCGATGCCGGCGTCGCGCAGGAGACGGACGGTCGGCTCGGCCAGGCGCCCCTTCGACGGCACCGCGATGCGCAGGGCGGTCATCGATCCTCCGTTGCGTAGATGACGGCGCGGTAGCCGCCCTCGCCGTGGCGCAGCCACTGGGCCACCCGGGTGACCGTCGCGGTGGAGGCGCCGAGCTGCCGCGCGACCTCCGCGTACGGCATGCCGGCGTTGACGAGGCGCGCGACCTCCAGCCGCTGCGCGAGCGCGGCGAGCTCGGTGTACGAGCAGACGTCCCTGAGGAACGCCAGCATGGTCTCGCGGTCGTCGATGCCCACGAGCGCATCGGCGAGGCGCTCGACGGCCGGCGTGCGCCAATCGGATCCGGTGTTGCGTTTCATCGTGTTAGCATGCTAACACAATGACACGACCCTTCACGCTCCTCCCGGCGATCGACCTCATCGACGGCCGCGCCGTCCGCCTCATCGAGGGCAGCTTCGACCGGATGGTGACGAACCCCCAGGACGACGCACTCGTGCGCGCCCGCATGACGTGGGAGGCCGGCGCCGACGCCCTGCACGTGATCGACCTGGACGCGGCGCGCACGGGCGCGCCGGCCGAGCCGAACGCGGCGCTCGTGGCCGCGATCGCGCGCGACCGCCCGGCTGGCACGCTGCTCCAGGTCGGCGGAGGGCTCCGCACGGCCGCTGCGGCCGAGGAACTGCTCGCCGTCGGCGTCGACCGCGTCCTGATCGGCACCATGGCGATGCGCGAGCCGACGGTGCTCGGGGAACTCCTCGACCGCCACGGCGAGCGAATCGCGGTGGCCCTGGATAGCCGTGCGGGCACGGTGCGCGTCGCCGGCTGGCTGGAGGATGCGGGTGTCCCGGTGGAGCAGGCGGCCGCCGAGCTGGCTGCCGCGGGTGTCCGGACGCTGCTGATCACGGGCATCGAGCGCGACGGCTCCCTGGCCGGGCCCGATACCGACCTGCTCGAGCGGGTGCTGGCGGCTGTGCCGATCGGCACGGGGGTGATCGCAGCCGGCGGCGTCACGACGCCGGCCGACGTGGTGGCGACGCGTGAGCTCGGCTGCGCGGGTGCGGTCGTCGGGCGCGCCCTGCTCGACGATCCGACGCGTCTTGGCGCTCTGCTCGACGCCAGTCGCTGAGCGCACTCTCAACCTCTTCAGAGGGTCATGTCTGACCCTCAACGGGACATTTCTCCTGTAGTGGTTGAGACTTTTGCGTGATCGTTACGCAGCTCGAGGGTTGACTCTGCCCCTGCTTTTGCCGCTTAGCTATGCGGTTTTTGGCCGTACCATCAAGTACCACTGCAGAGTTTGACGAAACCGCAACGCCCAGGAACTTGCGGGTAGAGTGGGGGCGTACGTACAGTCTCGGTCCCACTTGAGAGATCGACCCTCAGGTAGAGATTCTGACTCCTAACCGTCGAGCGGAGAGATGACTTCCAATCCCCTGATCCGAGGTTTCGCCCTCGCGCTGATCGTGCTGATCGCCTTCAGCGGCGCGGCGGATGCGAAGCACAAGAAGAAGCACAAGAAGAAGAAGCGCCCGGCTGTCGCGACCGCGGTGCAGCCCGATACGCGTGCCTCGCTGTCCGGCGCCGCGACGTACCTGCTGGGCACCGGCGCCTTCCCGGGGGAGACGGTGGAGAGCCTGCGGCTCGACGATCCGCTCGACGGCCCGGCGCTGAGCGCGTTCGTGGCCGCGGCCTTCCCGAACGCCCGCAAGCGGGTGCGCCAGATCCCGGCCGGCCAGCCGGTCACGCTCGGCGACGTCAACGCCGCCTTCGTGTCCGCAGCGGCCATGGACCCCACGGCCGTGCGCGCCGAGCAGCTGATCGCCGCCGCCGGCTACGTGGTGCGGCCGCGCCTCGGCACGGAGATCGTCGCGCGCGCCATGAAGATGCGCGTCAACCTCGACCAGACCGAAGACGCCAAGGAGCACGCCTGGTACGAGCAGGCCTCGCGCGGCGACGCGATCTACACGGCCGCGCAGGTGCTGCAGTACGGCGGGTGGGAGAAGCAGGCGGCGATCGACCTCGTCGAGCTGCTCGCCGGGCTGCAGCCGCTCAGCGGCCCCCGCAAGGATGCCGTCCAGCGCGCGTTCGACTTCATCGGCATGCCGTACATCTGGGGTGGCACGTCGGAGCAGCCGCAGATCCTGTTCGGCCGCAACACGGCCGGCGGCTTCGACTGCTCCGGCTTCCTGTGGCGCGTCCTGGCCCTCGATCCGACGTCGCCGAAGGGCGCCCTCAAGGCCTTCGGCGGCCGCACGACGTTCGAGATGGCGGCGAGCACGCCGGCCGACAAGCGCCTGCCGCGCGAGGCGGTCCAGCCCGCCGACATCATCCTGATCGGCCAGGGCGGCATCAACGCCCCGTCCGGCAACCTCGGCCACGTCGGCATGGCGATCTCGCCGACGCTGATGATCCACACGTCGGGCCAGGGCACGTTCCTGTCCCGCTGGGACAAGGACTACTACGCCGACCGCTTCGCATTCGGCAAGAACATCCTCGGCTGATCCCGGACACGCAGGGGCCCGGTGGGAGCGTCGCGCGACGGAGCGACGGCCCCACCGGGCCCTTCTGCGTGTGCGGGTGCCTCGGGGTTCGGGTGGCGCGAAGGGGTCAGACCGATTCGCGCCATGCCCTCACGGACTCATCGGGTGCTCGTTCGCGTCATGGCGCGAATCGGTCTGACCCCTTCGCGCCACCCGGCGCAGCTACGCCCCGTGGCACCTCTTGAACTTGCGCCCCGAGCCGCACGGGCACGGCTCGTTGCGGCCGACCTTCGCGCCGCCGAAGCGGGCGTCGAGGCTGGGCAGCGCCTCCGCGGGCGTCGCGATCGGGCCGACGTCCGTCGCCGAGCGCAGCTCCTCCAGCGCACGCACGTCCTCGTGGTCGAGGCTGAGGACGGTCTCGACGGGATCCGGGTGCGCCACGCGGCGCGGCGGATCGCCGTCGGCGAGCCCCAGCGCCTCGAGCAGCGCCACCGCCTCCTCCGCGTCGAGCTCGGACGGGAGCGCGGGCACATCCACCCGCGACGGCGCCACGAGCCGGAAGCGCTCCCAGGCCAGCAGGCCCTCCGGATCGAGTGGCGCGTCGAGCGCGGCGAACGCGCGGCGCCGGCGGCTGTCCGAGGCATCCAGCGCGTCGAGGACCTCGCGCAGCGGCGCGGGGAGCCACTGCTGCCACCCGATCTCCATGGGCGCAGCCTAGCGGCGTCCGGTACGCTCACCCGCCATGGACGCGGAGGCGATCGGGGACCTGCTCGATCTGGTGCCCGAACTGCGCGGATCGTGCACGGTGACGCCACTGGCGGGCGGGCTCACCAACCACAACTTCAAGGTCGACAGCGACCGCGGATCGTTCGTGGTCCGCATCTCGGACCCCGACACCGGGCTCCTGGCGATCGACCGCGACAACGAGCACGTGAACTCCGTGGCCGCCGCCGCGGCGGGCGTCGGCGCGAACGTGGTGGCGTACGTGCCCGAGCGCGTGATGCTCGTGCTCGAGTACCTGCCCGACTGCGAGACGATGTCGCGCGAGACGATGCAGCGCGGCGACCGCCTGGCCGAGGCCGCCGTGGCGATGCGGCAGCTGCACGCCGGTCCGGCGTTCCGCGACCCGTTCGACATGTTCGGGATCCAGCGCGGCTACCGCGAGGTCTGCCGCGACCGCGGCTTCGCGCTGCCGGACCGCTACGACGCGTTCGAGCCGCAGGTCCGGCGCCTGGAGCAGGCGATGCGCGCGCAGCCCGAGCCGCTCGTCCCGTGCAACAACGACCTGCTCGCGGAGAACTTCCTCTGGGACGGGAGCCGCTTCCGCCTGATCGACTACGAGTACTCCGGGATGAACGAGGCGTCCTTCGAGATCGGCAACGTCTGGAGCGAGTCCGACCTGTCGCTCGCGCAGCTCGAGGAGCTCGTCGCCGCGTACTGGGGCGAGGCGACGCCGGCGCGGGTCGCGCGCGCCCGCCTGTGGGGACTGATGTCGAAGTACGGCTGGACCCTGTGGGGCGTCATCCAGCACAACCTGTCGGACATCGACTTCGACTTCTGGGAGTGGCTGATGGACAAGCACGTCCGGGCGACCGCCGAGTTCGACGGACCCGACTTCGAGCGACTGGTCGCCGACATCGAGGCCGGTGATGGCCGCTAGGCCGCTGCTCCTCGTGCGCTACCGGGTCGCCGGCGGGCCCTTCGAGGAGGTCGACCGGCGCTGCGAGGTCGTCTTCACCGATGGGCCCGTGCTGCCGCAGATCGGCGACGCCGACCGCGACCGGGTGTGGGGGATCTGGACCTTCGGGGAGCAGATCGACGACGCGCTCCTCGACACGCTGCCGGGGCTGCGCCTGGTCGCGAACTTCGGCGTCGGGGTGGATGGCATCGACCGGGACGCGCTCGCGCGGCGGGGGATCCGCTTCGCGTGGCCGGTCGGCGCGAACGCCGAGGCCGTCGCGGACCACGCGATGGCGCTGCTGCTCGCGGTCCGCCACCGGATCGTCGAGCAGGACGCGCTCGTGCGGCGCGGCGACTGGGAGGCGGAGGGGTACCTGCCCCCGGTGAGCGCCGACGCCCACGCGGCCAAGGTCGGCATCGTCGGACTCGGCGCGATCGGCCGCGCGTTCGCGCGCCGCTGCCACGGGTTCGCGATGGACGTCGCGTACGCGACGCCACGGCCGCTCGACCCGGCCGTCGAGCAGCAGCTCGGCGTCCGCCGCATGGAGCTCGACGCGATGCTCGCGTGGGCGGACATCGTCAGCCTGCACTGCCCGCTGACCGACGAGACGCGCGGGCTGATCTCGCGCGAGCGGCTCGCGCGGATGCGGCCCGACGCCGTCCTCGTCAACACAGCCCGCGGCGGGGTGGTGGACCAGGATGCGCTGATCGAGGCGCTGGTCGCCGGCCGCCTCGGTGCCGCCGGCCTCGACGTGTTCGCGAACGAGCCGCACGTCCCGGAGGCGCTGCGCGCGCTGCCGCACGTCGTGCTCACCCCGCACAACGCGGACGCCACGCCCGGCGCGGAGGCCGCGCTCGTCGCGCACTGCGCGGCCGAGACGCTGGCCGCGCTCGACGCCTCCTAGATGCGGCCGCCGCGCGGGCGGAAGACCTGCTGGAGCTCGGCCTCGTCGAAGCCGGGCGCCACGGCACCCTGCGTCGCGTAGCGGTACACGACGACGCGGAAGACGGCCCCGATCACGTTGCCGACGACGATGCCGGCGATGATCACCAGCACGCCGAGCACGATCAGCGGGATGCCGAGCGCCGCGATGCCGCCGGAGACCGCGAGCGCACCGAGCGCGATCAGGCCGCCGCCGGCCAGCGCGATCAGCAGCGACACGATGCCGATCGCCGCACCGCCGACCAGGGACTCTCCCCACTTCTTGCGGATCGTCGACGCCGACTGCTTCAGCGTGGCGAACGGGCCGAGCCCCTCCAGCGCGAGGATCGGGATCGCGAAGAACGACGCGATGCTCCAGGCGGCTCCGCCGACGACCTGGAGGATCGGGCCGGCGAGCGGGCCGGCCTTCTCGCCGATCACCTGCAGGAGGACGCCGACCGTCGTGTTGACGAGCGACCACTGGATGATCACGCCGAGCCGGCTGCGGGCGACCTTGATGCCGCCCCCGAGCGACGGGTCGCGGCCGTCCATCACCTCGGAGGCGTTGTGCGCCGCCGCGACGCCGAAGAACGTCGCGCCGATGCTCGCGCCCAGCACGAACAGGATCAGCGGGATCAGCCAGAGGATCTGCGCGTCGCCGAACAGGGCGTAGCCGACGGCGCTGATGGGCAGCACGATCAGCAGCGCGTAGACGATGGCGAAGGCGACGGACAGGAACGGGAATACGGCGAGGCTCGGCTCGTTGCGGACGATGCGCCACGACGCGCCCGCGAAGCGGAATCCGATGCGGAAGCGGTTCATGGACGGAGACGCTAGCAGCCGGAACATGGACGCCGAAGCCGCCGCGCCTGCAGCGTTCGGCGAGGACCGTGGTCGTTCGCGAGGGCGGCGCTCGGGCCGTCCCGCGAGTCCGTCCGACGGGGGCGCTAGGTTTGTCGTCCCCCGCGATGGGCGGGATCTAGGATTCGACAGCGCCAGCGGGCCGCACGAAAGGGAGCACACGATGGAGATCGAGCGCCGATACACCGAAGCGGGGAAGGACCCCTACGCCGGGATCTCCTTCGCCGAGCGCACGTCCCGCATCGTCAACCCCGACGGCACCGTCGCCTTCGAGGCGACGATCATCGCGCCGGAGGCGTGGAGCCAGGTCGCGGTCGACATCCTCGCGCAGAAGTACTGCCGCAAGGCCGGCGTCGCCGCCGCGCTCAAGCCGGTCGACGAGGACGGCGTGCCCGCGTGGCTCCAGCGCCACGAGCCCGACGACGAGGCGCTCGCCGCCCTGCCGGAGGACCAGCGCTTCGTCGGCGAGCGCGACGCCCGCCAGGTGTTCGGCCGCCTCGCCGGCTGCTGGGCCTACTGGGGCTTCACGCACGGCTACTTCGACGAGGAGGGGGCGCTCGCGTTCCGCGACGAGCTCCAGGCGATGCTCGCGCTGCAGGTCGCCGCGCCGAACTCGCCGCAGTGGTTCAACACCGGCCTGCACTGGGCGTACGGCATCGCCGGCCCGGCGCAGGGCCACTGGTACTGCGATGCCCGCACGGGCGAGCTGAAGCGCTCCACCTCCGCGTACGAGCGCCCGGCGCCGCACGCCTGCTTCATCCAGTCCGTCGAGGACGACCTCGTCAACGAGGGCGGCATCATGGACCTCTGGGTCCGCGAGGCGCGCGTCTTCAAGTACGGCTCGGGCACCGGCTCGAACTTCTCGAAGCTGCGCGGGTCCGACGAGCGCCTGTCGGGCGGCGGCCGCTCGTCCGGCCTGATGAGCTTCCTCAAGATCGGCGACCGCGCCGCGGGCGCGATCAAGTCGGGCGGCACGACGCGCCGCGCGGCGAAGATGGTGACGGTCGACATCGACCACCCCGACATCGAGCAGTACATCAACTGGAAGGTGATCGAGGAGCAGAAGGTCGCGGCGCTCGTCACCGGCTCCAAGCTCTGCAACCGCCACCTCAACGCGATCATGGCCGCGTGCGACCGCGCGGCCGGCGAGGCGGGCTTCGACCCGAAGGCCAACCGCGCGCTGCGCCAGGCGATCTCCGCCGCGCGCAAGGCGCTGATCCCCGAGAACTACGTCCAGCGCGTGATCGAGTTCGCGAAGCAGGGCTACGCGTCGATCGAGTTCCCCGTCTACAACACCGACTGGGACTCCGAGGCCTACCTGACGGTCTCCGGCCAGAACTCGAACAACTCCGTGCGCGTGACCAACGCCTTCCTCGAC
>JAUMCA010000022.1:0-10010 GCA_032119475.1 Thermoleophilia bacterium
CCGCCCCGGGCGTGCGAGCCACTCGGCGACGGGCCGGGCGTAGGTGGGCAGGTCCTTCACGGCGAGCACGGCGAGGATCGCTCCCACGAGACCGGCGAGTGCCACCTGCACCGAGAGCCGCACGAACCCGTACTTCATCGGCATCGGGAACATGGAGACGTTCGTGCGCCTCTCGAACGAGATCTTCGGCCGCCGCCATCCGGTCTGGATCACGGAGTTCGGGGTACCGACGGCGGCGCCCCAGCAGCAATCCCGGGTCGCGACACTCCAAGCTCAGGCGCGGTTCGTGCGCGATGCGATCAACCGCATGCGCACGCTGCCGCAGGTGGAACGCGCGGCATGGTTCCTCCTACGAGACGAGCCACCTCGACCGGTGGGTGCGTGGTACACCACCGGCCTCCGTCGATCCGACGGCACGAAGAAGCCGTCCTACGACGCGTGGCGCAGGGCCGCGGCGAAGCTGCCGCGATCCCCCCTTCGCAACTAAGCCCGCACAGATGTCCGCCCCCACCCGGGGCCTCCCCCCTCCGTGTGGCAGGATTGGGCGCAACGCGTTCGAAGTCCTCCCCCGCAGTCACCGCCGAAAGGTCCCCGCCGCATGCCCGCTCGCACCTCGATTCGACGCCTCACCGCCCTCATCGCCGTGCTGGTCGCGCTGCTCGCGCTGCCCGCGCTGGCCGGGGCGAACAAGAAGCTCAAGGTCGGCTTCCTCGACAACGTCTACGTCACGGGGCAATCAGCGGCATTCTGGGCCGACGTCGATCAGCTCAACGTCGGCATCATGCGCTGGGACGTGCAGTGGAAGTTCGTCGCGCCGACGCGCCCGACGGACGCGCGCAATCCCGCCGACCCGGCCTACCAGTGGGCGCTGACGGACTCGTTCGTCCGCAACGCCGCAGCGCACGGCCTGCAGGATCGGGTGATGTTCACGCTCTGGCGCACGCCGGAGTGGGCCGCCTCGACGAAGGCGAAGCCGAGCGAGGTCCAGATGCCGCGGATGACCGACTGGAGGGCGTTCGTCGCCGCGGTGGCGACGCGCTACTCCGGGACGTACACGCCCCCGGGGCAGTCCTCCCCGCTTCCGCGCGTGAAGCTCTGGGAGACCTGGAACGAGCCGAACGCGTCGTTCGCGCTGCGCCCGCAGAAGCGGAACGGCAAGCCGATCGCGGCGACGAACTACGTCAAGCTCCTGAACGCGCTCAAGAGCGAGGTCAACAAGGCCGTCGCCTTCCGCCCGACGTTCGTCGCGGGTGCCCTCTACAAGCAGGGCGGTCCGAACAACCTCTCGCCCATCGAGTTCATGAAGGGCATGAAGGCCGCCCGGGCCACGTTCGACGTCCTGTCGATGCACCCGTACAACAACACGCCGCGCCTCGGCCTGCGTGACGGCATCGGCCAGAGCAAGACCAACCCGCGCTTCATCGGCGTCGGCAACTTCGACACGTTCATCACCCAGGCCAACGCGATCTTCGGCCGCAAGTACCCGATCTGGGTCACCGAGTTCGGCTGGGCCACTCCCGCGCCGGGCAAGACGCAGTACACGGTCTCGCTCCAGCAGCAGTCGCGGTTCGTCTATGAGTCGATCATTCGGTTCAAGCAGCTGCCGCAGGTCGAGGCGATGATCTGGTTCCTCATCGAGGACAATCCGCCACGCGACAACGGCGCGTGGTACACGACCGGCCTCCGCAAGTCCGACGGCGTGCAGAAGCCGTCGTGGAGCAGCTGGATCGCCGCGGCGGCGAAGCTCGGCAAGCAGCACTAGCCGTGCGGGGTGGCCGGCAGACGTCGGCCACCCCACACGGCGAAGCTGAGGCACTATGAGCCGGATGCCCGTTCCCGTCAGGCAGGGGAGCCGCGCCACGGCGCGAACTCCCGCTCCGATGCGCGCACGCGCCCGCACCGCCGGTCGCCGCCTGGTCGCGGCGTGCGCCCTCGCCGTCGCCGCGCTCGTCGTGTCGACCGCGCCCGCCGACGCCCAGACGAGCCCGCCGCGCCCCGTCCAGCTGGGCGAGTTCTGGATCACGTACTACTGGTTCGTACCGGAGTCGGCCTTCACCGGCGCGAGGATCCTGGCCAAGGGACTGACGAAGCCGTACCGGGAGGACTTCCTCTACTCCGCCCGCGGCATCGCGATGCAGGGCACCGGCACGGCGGACGACGGCACGATGCTGCACTGGCGCAACGGCGCAGGGGCCTGGGTCAACAAGCTCGGCCAGGCGACCTACACCTCCGCCGGCGGCTTCACGAACGGGTCGCCGTACGCGCGTCCCGGCGGCTGCGTCTGGCATCCGGCCGACGACAGCGGCGTCGCGATCCCAACGGACGTGACGACCCCCCTCCCGCCCACGTTCGCCCTCGAGGCGGGCGGCTGGGACCCGACCAACAAGCCGAAGACCGGCACGACGACCGTGGTCTGCAACCGCGAGGCCGTGAAGAACAGCCTGCCCGACGACCTCTCCTTCCGCCGGTACCCCGACACCTACGGCATCGGCATGGGCACCAAGGTCGAGGCGTGGAAGTCGATCGCGACCGACCTGTCGGTGATCCCCCGCGGATCGCGCATCTACATCGAGGCGCTCAAGGACACGCCGGCGAAGGGCTGCTTCCGGGCCGACGACACGGGCGGTGCGATCATCGGCAAGCACATCGACGTCCTCGTCCCGTACGGCACGCGCGGCATGCCGTCGAAGGGCGACCTGCAGCTCCTGCCCGAGGGGGTCGACTGCCCGCCGCCGACGGCGCTTCCGCCCGGCCCGCTGGGCGACCTCGCGCTGTCCTGGCTGATCCCGGCCGGTGAGCGCGCGTCCCGCGGCTCACGCACTGCGGCCGCCGGCGTGTCGTCGCCGAAGCTGCGCGAGGACTTCCTCTACGGCACGAGCGGCGTCGTCGCCCGCGCCATCGGGCGCACAGCGCGCGGCAAGACCGTCGTCGCGCTGGGCGGTGGCTGGTGGGTCAATCGCCTCGGTCGGAAGACCGTGCTGCAGAGCGACGGCACGTGGTCGAAGGGCAAGCCGTTCTGGCGCGACGGCGGCTGGCGCACGCGCAAGGGTCGTCCGACGTACCGGCTGCCCGACGGTGCTTGGTCGAACGGCCGCGGCGTGCGCTACCTCCGCTACCGCGACCGCTTCCGTCTCGGCAAGCCGGGCGAGTATCGCGCCTGGCGATCGGCCGGTGCGGCGAAGACGACCGCACCCGTCGGCACCCTGCTGCGCCTGGACAGCGTGCCGAGCGCCGCCTGCCTCATCGTCGACCGCGCGCTGCCGACGCTGCCGCAGAACACGATCCTGGTCATCGCGCCCGTCAACACCGATCCGGCGACGCTGCCGTCGCTCGGTCCGGCGACCGTGCTGGCCGCCCAGGCCGGCACGGCCGACGGCTGCCCGGCCTAGCCGGCCGGCTCAGTCGAGCGCGCTGAGCGCATCGCGGGGCAGTGACACGGCATCGCCGACCGGGGCTGCTCCGGTGCACGCCGGGCTGACCGGCTCCCCCTCCATGCGCGCGTCGAGCCACGAGACGACCGCCGGCCCGGCGGTCCGCAGGGCGTTCACGTGGCCGATCCCGCCGAGCCACATCATCGTCAGGTCGACACCCGCTGCGCACCACTCCTCCTGCAGTGCGGCGGTCGCCGCCGGAGGCACCACGGCATCCGCCGTCCCCTGCGCGACGAGCAGCGGCAGGTCGCGCAGCGGCTTCGGCGTCTCGGCGGCGGCCGCGGCGGCCAGCGCGGGATCCTGCAGCGGGTTGCCGTCGAAGTACGGGAACCCGCTCTCCCCCGCCACGACGCCGAGGACGGTCGGCAGCGGCAGGCCCTCGCCGAGGCAGGCGTCCGCGACGCGATCGGTCCACCGCCGCGCGTACCCCGCGACCGCCTCGTCGGGCGTGATCTCGGGGTAGGCGAACGGCCACGAGCGCAAGACCTCGGGACCGACGATCCAGCCGACGCCGGTCGACCACGCCGCGCCGATGATGCGCGGCAGATCCGCCGCCGGCGCGACGGCGCCGACCGCCACGAGTTCGCGCTCCGGCATCAGCTCCGCGGCCAGTGAGCCCGTCCACAGCGCGCTGTGCCCGCCCTGGGAATGACCCCACGCGACCCACCGCCGCCCGGGTTCCGCGCCGGGGACGTCGTCGAGCGCGCGCACGGCGTTGACCACGTCCCGCGCCTCGGCTTCGCCGACGAGGTAGAGGTTCGGCCCGGCCGTGCCGATGCCGGTGTAGTCGGGCGCCACAACCGCATACCCGCTGCGCACCGCCTGGCTGATCCACTGGCCGTTCGGCCCGAGCGGGTCGCGGCGACGCGAGGGAGCGCACCCGCGACCCTGGCCGATGGTCCCGTGGGCGTAGGCGAGCACGGGACGCCCGCTGGCCGGCGCCGGCGCTGCCGGGACGAACGCCATCGCGCCGGACACCGCCACGGCGCCGTTCGGGCGCTCGCTGCGGTAGAGGATCCGGTACGCGGTGCCACCGACGACGTCGGCCGCGGGAAGCGACTCGACGCGGAGCAGCGTCCCGGGCCGGGCATCCGCTGCGGCGGCCGGCGTGGCGTAGAAGGCGTCGAGCGCGTCCTGCGCGCGCTCGTCGGCGATCCGGTGGGCGAGCGCCGACAGCCCCACCGCGGCGAGGATGACGCCGACGGCGACGAGGATCACACGGGTGACGGACACCGCGACACGCTATCAGCGTCTGGGTTTTGTTATTGTGGTGTTCATTATCGATCGGTCGGAGGCTCCCATGTCCGCAGTGCCACTCACCCAGCGCCGTCTCGCCCCGGTCGAGCGCCTCCATCGCGACGGCGCCTCGCTGACGGCGTCGTTCGAGTTCTTCCCGCCCCGCACGCCCGAGCTGCGGTCGGGCCTCGAGGAGACGGTGGATCGGCTGCGCGCGCTGGGACCGACGTTCGTGAGCGTCACCTACGGGGCCGGCGGCACGACGCGGGAGGAGACCTTCGACACGGTGATCGCGCTCCGCAGCCTCGGGCTCGAGGTCGCCGCGCACTTGACGTGCGTCGGCCACTCGCGGGCCGAGGTCCTGGCCAACGCCGAGCGCTACCGCGACGCCGGCGTGACGCGCATCCTCGCGCTGCGCGGCGACCTGCCCGCGGGCGCCGTGGCGCCGCCGGCCGACGGCTTCGCGCACGCCAGCGACCTCGTCGCCGCCCTGCGCGACGTCGGCATCCGGCACGTCGCCGTCGCCGGCTTCCCCGAGGGACACCCCGAGACGGGATTCGACCTGGATCGCGAGATCGAGAACCTCAAGCGCAAGGAGGCGGCCGGGGCCACGCAGGCGATCACGCAGTTCTGCCTCGAGAACGACACGATCCTCCGCTACGTCGACCGTGCGCGCGCCGCCGGGATCGAGTTGGAGATCGTCCCGGGCATCCTGCCGATCGTGAACGCCGCGCAGACGCGGGGGTTCGCCGAGAAGATCGGCGCCACCGTGCCCGCCTGGATCGACCACGTCCTCGAGGGCCTCGACGACGACCCGGCCACCCGCGATCTGGTCGCCGCGTCCGTCGCCGCCGAGCAGTGCGCCGACCTCGCCGCGCACGGGCTCGGGCACGTGCACTTCTACACGCTCAACCGCGCACCGCTGACCTACGCGGTCTGCCGCATCCTCGGCATCCGCGTCCGCATGTAGCCGACACCGCAGGGCCACGCACGTAGGCTCCGCCTGTGAAGCACACCCCGAAGACCCAGCCGGTCGCCTACATCGAGATCCCGAAGGGCAGCCGCAACAAATACGAGTACGACGAGACGTACGGCCGCGTGGTGCTCGATCGCACGCTGCGCGGCAGCACGCACTACCCGTGCGACTACGGCTTCCTGCTGGACACCCTCGGCGAGGACGGCGACCCGCTCGACGTGCTCGTGCTGCTGACGGAGCCGACCTTCCCGGGCTGCCTGATCCCCTGCGACCCGGTCGGCGTCCTCCACATGCACGACGAGGCGGGCGACGACCCGAAGCTGCTGATGATCCCGCACGACGACCCGTCGTGGTCCCACAACGAGCACCTCGCCGACATCAACCCGGCCCTGCTCGAGGAGATCGCCCACTTCTTCTCCGTCTACAAGGATCTCGAGGAGGGCAAGGCGGTGACGATCGGGGACTGGGAGGATCGCGAGGCGGCGGAGGTCCTGATCGCCGCCGGGCGCACGCGCTTCGCCGCGGCGCACTGACCCGTCAGGCGGCGTCGAGGCCCATCTGCCAGAAGTCGGCCTCGAGCCGGGCGGCCTCCCGGAAGATCCCCATGAGACGATCGCGTCGCTGATCGACGTCCCGCCGACCGGCCACCCGCTCCATCCGCGTGACCGCGTCGGCGACCCCGGCCTGGAACTCCGGCCCGCCGTAGACGCGGATCCAGGGCGCATACGGGTTGCCGTCGAGTCGCGTCGCGGCGTCCGCGAGCAGGCGCGCACCGATCTCGCCGTACCCCACGGTGCAGGGCGCGAGGGCGACCGCGAGATCGAGGGCATCGCCCTCCGTGCCGGTCTGCAGCACGAAGTCGGTATAGGCCGTGGTGCGGGGGTCCTCGGCCGCGGCCGCGAGCGCCGCCTCGTCGATGCCCCAGCCGCCGCAGTAGTCGACGTGCAGGCGCATCTCGACCTCGATGATCCCCGCGGCTGCGGCCGCCGCCCAGCGCAGGTCCTCCACCGTGTCGGCCTTCAGCGCCTCGAGCGCGTGGGCCCGCGCGAACCCGATCAGGAACCGGTAGTCCTGCACGAGGTAGTGCCGGAACGCCGGCTCGGGCAGGCTCCCGTCAGCCAGCGCGGCGACGAACGGGTGGTGCGTGAACGAGTGCCAGTCATCGGCGCAGGTGGCGCGCAGGTCGTCGATCAGCATCCCGGCATCGTATGGGCACGACGCGCGCTCGTCGGCGAAGTACGCTCATCGCATGACGCACCCCCTGACGCCCGACGAACTGCTCTCCACCACCCGCGCCGTGCGGCGCCGCCTCGACTTCGACCGACCGGTCCCGCACGCGCTGATCGAGGAGTGCATCGGACTGGCCCTGCAGGCGCCCAGCGCGTCCAACGGGCAGCCGTGGTCGTTCGTCGTGGTCACGGACCCGACGCAGAAGGCGGCGATCGCCGACTGGTACCGGAAGAGCTACGACGCCTACAGCCCGCCGGACGCGCCGACGGAGGGCGTCGATCCCGCGCTGGTGCGCATGAAGCGCTCGTCGCGCTACCTCGCCGAGCGCTTCCACGAGGTACCGGCGATGGTGATCCCGTGCGTCCGCGGGCGCCTCGACCAGCGATCGTCGGAGGGGCAGGCGGCCGGCTGGGGATCGATCGTGCAGGCGGGCTGGTCCTTCTGCCTGGCGGCGCGCGCTCGGGGCCTCGGCACCTGCTGGACGACCCTCCACCTGACGTACGAGCGGGAGGTCGCCGACATCCTGGGGATGCCCTTCGACGAGGTGACCCAGACGTCGCTCATCACCACCGGCTACTTCACGGGCGACGGCTTCAAGCCGGCGCCGCGCGGCCCGCTCGAGGACATCGTGCGGTGGGAGCGCTGGACCTGACCGGGCGACGGGCGGGGGCGGCGCGGAACGGCCGCCCCCGCCTTCGCGTCAGATGCTCGCGCGATCGTCGCGACCGACGATCAGGTTGTACACGAGCAGGACGACCAGCGATCCGACGATCGCCGTGATCCAGGTCGACACGTCGAAGAACTCGTCCATCGGGTCCGCGCCGAACAGCCATGCTGCGAGGAACCCGCCCAGCAGCGCGCCCACCACGCCCACGATCATCGTGACGATGATGCCGCCGGGCTGGCGTCCGGGGAAGATCGCGCGTGCGATGAGTCCGGCCAAGAGGCCGAGGATGAGAAACGCGATGATGCCCATGCGGAGTCCTTTCGGTTGAACGGTTGGGGTGATCGACCGTCGGATCACTCGTCGGGTCGATCACCCCGGTGCGGTTGCCGTGTGTGCGGCTTCCGCGTGCCCCGGTATCCCCGCTCGCACCGCCGTCGAAACGCGGACGCGCCGGTTCAGGCGGTCTGCAGCGAGCCGTGCAATCGGCTCAGCGCGCGGCGCAGGAGGCGCGAGACGTGCATCTGCGAGATCGACAGGCGCGCCGCGATCTCCGACTGGGACAGGCCCTCGGCGAAGCGCAGCCGCAGGATCTCGGCGTCGCGGTCGTCGAGGTGCCGCAGCGCGGGTTCGATGAAAGCGCGATCCTCGGCCTGGGCGAACCCGTCGTCCATCTGGCCGAGCGTCTCGGCGAGGCCGAGCTCGTCGCCTTCGCCGTGAGTCAGAGGCGCCGGATAGCGGCTCGCGAAGGAGACGAGCGCCTCGAGCACGGCCTCCTTGCTCTGCCCCAGGTCGATCGCGATCTCCTCGGGGGTCGGCGACCGACCGAGTTCGTTGCCGAGGCGCTCGATCGCGGAGGCGACCCGGATCGACAGGTCGCGCGTGCCACGTGGTACGCGGATCGCGTAGACGCGGTCGCGGAAGTGCCGGCGGAGCTCGCCCACGATGGTCGGCATGGCGAAGGTGGTGAGCGCGACCTCCCGCTCGAGGTCGTAGCGGTCGATGGCGTGCAGCAGGCCGATCGCGGCGACCTGCTCGAGGTCGTCGAGAGGTTCGTTCTGCCGCGCGAACCGACGGGCGACCGAGCGGGAGAAGCCGAGGTAGCGCTCGGCGAGCGCGGCTCGTGCGGCCTCATCGCGCTCCCGATGCCATCGCTCGAGCAGCACGCGGTCGGGGAGGTGGTTCCGGTCCATCACACCGCTCACGCTAGGAGCCGATGGGACCGGCGTTTGTAAGCGTTTGCTGAAGGACACCCGTTTCACGACCGCGATCGGTCGCCGGAAGGTGCAGAATCGGGGTGGATCGGGGATCGTCCCCATGACCCCGTGACCAACCCGCCGTGACACTTCCGCAGGAAACCGTCATCCGCCTTCGCGTGCCCGCCTGCTCCGCAGGGGTGGTGGCGGTCCGCCAGGCCCTCGCCGGCGTCTGCGAGATCGTGGCACCGCACCGCGGCGACGACGTCCGCATCGCCGTATCGGAGGCGTGCGACAATGCCGTGCGCTTCGCGCGGCTGAACCCCCTCGCCGATCAGGAACTCGACGTCGAGGCCCGCGCCTCGCACGACGCGCTCGTGCTGGTGGTCCGCGGCGCCGGCGCAGGCATGCCCACCGAGAGCCTCCCGCGCCGGCTGCGCGCATCGCTGATGGGCGCGGTCGCCGACCAGCTCACGGTCGTGCCGAGCCCGGGCGGGACGGAGACGCGTCTGCTGTTCGCGCTGGACACGGGAACCCCGTTCCGGTGAGCGATGCGACGATCATGAACGCAGAGGCGCGACTCCGCATCGCCGAGCCCGCGCTGCGCGGCTTCGCCGGTGCCGCGGCGCTCGAGGCCGACCTCCCGGTCGACCGCATCGACGACGTGCTCCTGGCCATCACGACGCTGGTCGGGATGGCCGGCGACGCCGGCGCGCAGTCCGTCGCGATGACGTGCGGGCCCTCACCGCGTCGCCTCGACATCATCGTCACCGCCCTCGGCGGCGACGGTGCGGTCGCGATCTGCGACGACCCCCGTGTCGACGGCGTGTCGGTCCTGCGCATGCTCGCCGATACGGTGGAGCAGCAGGCGACCCGCGTCCGCCTCACCTTCGCCTCCGACCGCCAGCACCTGACGCTGTAGCCCCGAAGCGGACATTTTCGGCCCAGGCCCAAAATGTCCGCCCCCACAGTGAACGCCGCCGCCACAGCAGCGGAAGACGACCCTGAACCGGCATTGACCGTGGAGATTCCCAGCCAACACACAGTCCGGGCGGACATTTTCGGCCCGGGCCCAAAATGTCCGCCCGGACTGCAGAAGCCGCCTTCGGAGCAGCTCGCGAGCGGGCGCGATCGAGCGGTTGCTGCTCCGCGCTCACCCCGAACGTCCGCCCCTGGCGTCACTCAGGCAGGACGACGACCTAGGAGCAGACGCCGGGGTCGCCGTGCGGCGACCCCGGCTCGTGCTCGTCAGACGTCGCGCTCGTCGAGCCGATCGT
>JAUMCA010000023.1:0-2690 GCA_032119475.1 Thermoleophilia bacterium
TCGCCGATCGGCACCACTCGCTCCTTGCCGCCCTTCCCGCGAACGTGGATCGTCTCGCGGTCGAGATCGACGTCGCCGAGGGCCAACCCCACCGCTTCGGCGCTGCGCAGACCGGATCGATCCCCGAAGGCAGTCTCTTGAAGCCTGAAGAGGCGTGGAATATCGATACCAAAATGGATGACGGCATGCCCGGCCGTCCCCCGGGCCGCGGCGACGTGGTCGGCGCGCGGGATCCCGAGCAGCCGCCGGAACGTCACCCCGAGGTCATCCGAGATCAGGAGGCCCTGGCGGCCGCAGGCGACCCACAGCCGGTCCGGCCGGCCGTCGTGGGGACTCGTCGCGATCGCGAGGGGGCGGCGGCACAGGCCGATGGCCGGGAGCTGCCACCAGTAGCGGCCGCCGTCGTTCGAGTACATCAACCGCGCACCGCCGTCCGGCCGCGTGACCGCCCAGACGCGGTCCCGACGGGCGCTCCCGCCGAGGGCGACGACCGGGTGCGGGAACGGCCACGTCTGCGTCTCGTCCGGCGCGCCGCGCATCGAGTAGTCGTAGGCCTGCCGCGTGGTGCCCCGGGAGACGAGGATGCGGTCGACGTAGGGCGCGGCCGCGATGGCCGGCGCGTCGCCGCGCGCCGGGACCGTCCACGTCCGACCGCCGTCGAGGCTGACGCGCAGGCCGAAGTCGCCGCCGAGCACGAGCGGCCCCTGCGCCTCGTCGGAGACGATGAAGATGCGCGGCTCCGCGAAGCCCGCCGGCACCGTGCGCGCAGCGGGATCGAGGAAGCCGCAGCCGGCGGCCAGGAGCGCCGCGGCCGCGAGGCAGGCGGCTCCGACGCGCCTCACGCCCCGAGCGCTCCCCGCCGATCGCCGGTCAGCGGCGGCGGGCGGCGACGCGCCGCCGCCTCCTCGTCCTCCGCGCGCGAGATGGTGCGGCGCACGTCGCCGAACGACAGCCCCTCGAGGCTCAGGAACACGAAGCCGAGCCCGGCCCCGAGCGCGACCTCGATCACCTGCAGGCCGATGGCGAACGTCAGCGCGCTGCCGAACGACACGTCGAAGGCCTGCGACAGCGCCGTCGCGACGGCGAGCTGGAAGACGCCGAGGTTGCCCGGCACGAGGGGCACGAAGCCGACGAGGTTGGAGACCAGGAAGACCACGCAGGCGGCGGCCACGCGGTCGTCGTCGATGCCGAACGCCGCGAGCGCGAGCCAGATGCCGACGATCTGCGCCACCCACGACAGGACGCCCGCGGCGAGCGACGTGACCGCGAGGCTCGGGCGGCGCAGGAGCTGCGCACCGGCGCTGACGGCGTGCAGGTGCAGCTCGACCGTGCGCAGCGTCCGCCGCCACCACGTGCGCGCGTAGTCCTCGGCGATGTCGCCGCGCCGGAGCCGATAGCGGCTGACCGCCTCCACCACCCCGAGGCCCAGCAGGCCGGCGATCAGCGCGCCGAGCAGGATCAGGGTGCCGCGTCCGGCCCAGTCGGGCACGCCGTCGAGCGTGAACACCATCGCGACGAGGAGCAGGGCGAGCGTGATGCCGAGCACCAGCTGCTCCATCACCACCGTAGCGGTCATCGTCGACAGCGGGACGTCCTGCCCGTCCTTCTGCAGGCGCCGGCGGAGGACGACCATGCGCCCGATCTCCCCGAGCCGCGCGATCAGCACCGTGTTGAGCAGGAAGCCGATGAAGATGGCCGGCATCACGGCGCGGTAGGGCGCGCGCACGCGCGGCGTCGGGACGGCGTCGAGCGACGCCTTCCAGATCACGGCCTTGAACGCGACGGAGATGAAGTTCGCGATCAGCGACGCGATGACGAGCGGGACGCTGAGGCTGCGGAACGTGTCGAGGATCGCGTCGACCTCGCCGCGATCGACGCGGGCCAGCGCGAGGGCCGCAATCGAGACGATCGCCACGACGACGATGCCGAGCCGCCGCCACGACAGCGGCTTCGGCGGGTCGAGCGTCGCGATCTCGGTCATGGTGACGAGGTCGAGGCCGCGGTGGCGCGCCGCGTCGATGATGGCCGGCAGCGCATCGGCCGTCTGCGTGCGATCGTCGTCACCCCAGCCGTCGGCGTCGTGCAGCAGCAGCACCGCGCCGGGCTTGAGCGCCTTGACGGAGCGCGCGACGATCACCGGCGCACCCGGCTTGGCCGTGTCGAACACGCCGGTGCTCCAGGCGCACGTCCAGTAGCCGAGGCGCCGCGCGGTGCGCGCGACGAACGGGCTGCGGAACCCGTGCGGCGTGCGGAAGACCCGGGTGGGCGGCCCACCGGCCTGCTTGATGATCCGCTCCGTGCGGTGCAGCTGGCGATGCACCTCCGCCGGTCCCGCGAAGGCGAGGATGCCGTGGTCGTAGCCGTGGTTCCCGATCTCGTGGCCCTCGCGGACCATCCGCTCGAGCAGCTCCGGGTGGCGCTCGGCGTGCTTGCCGAGCACGAAGAACGTCGCGCGCACGTTCTCGCGTCGCAGCGTGTCGAGGATGCGCGGGGTGACGTCCGGCGACGGGCCGTCGTCGAAGGTGAGCGCCGCGACGGGGCGGCGGATCCGCGAGCCGTCGACGACGCCGCCGAACAGCGGCGAGCTGGCCCCGAACATCCCCCACGCCCACAGCGCGAGCAGCAGGATCGCCGTGACGTCGACGACCCACGCCAGCCACGTCAGGCCGAGACGGACCAGGACGCCGTCG
>JAUMCA010000024.1:0-1268 GCA_032119475.1 Thermoleophilia bacterium
CGCGACGCGGGCGATGTCCTCCTTGCCGGAGACCTCCTTCGCCTGCGACTTGATGTTGGCGACGGCCAGCTCGACGGCCTGCTCGATGCCGCGCTTGAGACCCATCGGGTTGGCGCCGGCCGTGACGTTGCGCAGGCCCTCGCGGATGATGGCCTGGGCGAGCACGGTGGCCGTCGTCGTGCCGTCACCGGCGACGTCGTTGGTGGCCGTGGCGACCTCGCGCACGAGCTGTGCGCCCTGGTTCTCGAACGGATCCTCGAGCTCGATCTCACGGGCGATGGAGACGCCGTCGTTCGTGATCGTCGGGGCGCCGAACTTCTTGTCGATGACGACGTAGCGACCCTTCGGGCCGAGCGTCACCTTGACGGCGTCGGCGAGCGTGTCGACGCCGCGCTGGAGGGCGCGACGTGCGTCCTCGTTGAAGCGGATTTCCTTGTGAGCCATGTGTGTGTTCCTCAGTCGGAGGGGTTGGAGGCTACTTCTTGCCCTTGGCGGGCTTGCTGCTGCCGAGGACGGCGAGGATGTCGGACTCGCGCAGGATCAGGTAGTCCCGGCCGTTGTCCTTGACCTCGGTGCCGCCGTACTTCGAGAAGAGGATCTCGTCGCCGATCTGCACTTCGAGGGGGACGTGATGGCCGAACTCGTAGTGGCCAGAGCCGACCGCGAGGACGCGTGCGCGCTGCGGCTTCTCCTGGGCGGTTTCGGGGAGGACGATGCCACTGGCAGTCGTCTGCTCCTCTTCCATCACTTCGGCGACCACGCGGTCGCCAAGCGGCTTGAGGTTCATGAAGACCTCCAAGGTCAGGGGGTGGGTGGTGAAATCGTTGGCACTCTCGCCGTTCGAGTGCCAGCGGAACCCTGCCACACCTGCCCGGTTCGCGCAAGCGAGAACTGGCACTCTCAGTGCGAGAGCGCCAACTTCCGCGCTTTCTCCCGCATGAACACTGCGGTTCCAAGCAACAGCACCACGACGATCGCCGCGAGTGCATACGCCACCGAGTCGCCCGCCGCCTCGGCAATCGGGGCGAAGACGAGCGGGAAGACGGCGAAGCCGCCCGACCACACCATGTTGGCCAGCGCATTGCCGGTGCCGTGCGACAGGCCGAGGTCGTCGGCCGCAGCCGACATCAGCGGGAAGACGCCCGTCATCAGGATCGGGAAGAACGGCCCGATCGCCACGAGGACGCCGAGGATGACCCACGTGGGCAGGCCCGGCACGATCAGGATGACCGGCATGATCCCGAGCCCGACGCCGCCCACCGCCTGCT
>JAUMCA010000024.1:1278-7294 GCA_032119475.1 Thermoleophilia bacterium
GAGCCGATGCGCTCGCCGACGCGGCCGGCGAGCCAACCGGCGAGGATCCCGAGCGCGGCGCCCGTGCCGAGCGCGATGCCGATGGCCGTCGTGCCGACGCCCATCGCGCCGAGCTGCAGCGGGGCGAGCAGGTCGACGGCGGCCACGCCCGCGGCGTCCGCGAGGCTGAACCCCAGCGCGCAGAGGACGAGCGGGTGGCGTATCAGCCGCCCCAGCGTCGTGTGGAGCGGCGGGTCGGCGGGAAGCGTCTGGCCCGCGGGCGCGAGGATCGTGAGGGTCAGCGCGACGACGGCGAGGACACCGGCCAGGCCGAAGGCGAGCGCCGGCGAGGTGGCCCCCGCCAGGGCGCCCAGCGCGGGCCCGGCCACGGCGCCCGCCGACAGCACGCCGGAGACCGCCCCGATGGCGCGCGATCGCCGTTCCGGCTGGACGTTGCCGGTCAGCCACGCCATCGCCGCCGCCCAGCCGATGCCGCCCCCGACCCCCTGGATGAAGCGGGCGATGATGATCGCATCGGCGCTGGGCGCCCACGCGAACAGGAACGTCGCGCCGATGTAGGCCAGCGTTCCCGCGATGACGACGCGCTTCGGCCCCAACCGACCCGCCAGCCACCCCGCGGGCGTCGTCACGACGAGGAACGCGAGCGGGTAGCCCGCGAGCAGGATCGCAACCCCGGTCTTCGAGAGGTCGAACTCCTCCGCGTACCACGGCAAGAGCGGGATCACCGCGAGGTACAGGAGCGAGTCCACGAACATCGTGGACGCGACGGCGGCGAAGAGCCTGCGCACGCGAGGAGCCTACCGACGACGCGCGGTCAGGCCGTCGGCGGTGACCGCGTCAGACGTTGTTGACGTAGTCGTCGTCGAGCAGTTCCTGCACGACGCGCTCGTCGATGCCGGACTGGTCGATGTGATCGGCCCAGATCTGCGCGGGCGAGGCGAGGCCCTCGCGGCCGGTCCACGTGTCCGGCTTCCACAGTCCGGAGCGGTTGAACGCCTTCGCGCAGTGCAGGAACGCGGCGTTGACGTCGACGCCGATCGCGAGCCTGGCCGGCTTGCCGCCGGTGTCGAGCGCGGCGAGCAGATCGGGATCGTCGGTGACCACGGCGCGTCCGCGCAGGCGCAGGGTCTCCGCCAGACCGGGGATCACGAACAGGAGGCCGACGCCGCCGCCGTCCACGATCCGGTGGAGGATCTCGACGCGGCGGTTGCCCGCGGCGTCGGGGATGAGCAGCCGGTGGTCGTCGAGCACGTGGACGAAGCCGGCTGGCCCGCCGCGGGGCGACACGTCGACGACGCCCTGCGCGTCGGCCGCCGCGATCGCGACGAACGGCGAGCGCGCGATGAACGCGCGGCAGTGCCCGTCCAGGTGGTCGAGCTCCTTCGCGATGACCGGCGCGTCGGGCGCGCCGTAGACGCCCTCGAGGGCGGCCGCGTCGGAGATCACGCCCGGGAACCGGTCGGTCGACATGGGTGGTGACGGTACCACCGGGATCCGGGGCCTGCACGGCGCGCGCAGAGCGGGTCGGCCAGTCGCCCGATACGATGCGCGGGCGATGCACGCCCTGATGTTCTACTCCCCGCTCGTCGCGGACCAGATCCGCAGCCGCCGCAAGACGGTGACGATCCGCCTCGGCGACAAGAGCGCCAAGTACGAGAAGGGGATGATCGTCGCGGTGCTGATCGGCCAGCGCTTCGGGCCGCGGGAGCGCGTCTTCGACGCCGTCATCGACAAGGTCGAGGTGAAGCCGCTCGGCGACGTCTCGCCGCGCGAGATCCAGCACGAGAACGCGCAGCTGCGGACGCTCGACGAGTTCGTCGAGTTCCTGCGGCGCCTCTACAACCGGGACGTGCGCGAGGAGGACACCGTGACCGTGATCCACTTCTCGGAGATCCGCGGATGACCCGCGTCGCCTGCATCGGGCTCGGCACGATGGGCGGGCCGATGGCCGGCCACCTGCTCGACGCCGGCCACGAGGTCGCGGTCTGGAACCGCACCGCCGCCAAGGCCGACGACCTCGTCGCGCGCGGCGCCCGTCGCGGGGCGACGCCGGCCGAGGCCGCCGCGGACGCCGAGGTGGTCGTCACCTGCGTCTCGGACTCGCCCGACCTCGAGGCCGTCGTGCTCGGGCCGGACGGCGTCGCGGGCGGCATGCCCGACGGCGCCGTGCTGCTCGACTGCTCCACGGTCGCGCCGAGCACGGAGACGGCGATCGCCGCCGCGCTCGCCGATCGCGGGATCGCCGTCGTCGACGCGCCGCTGTCGGGTGGCGCGGAGGGAGCCCGCAACGGCACCTGCACCGCGTTCGTCGGCGGCTCGGACGCGGCCTTCGCCGTCGCGCGCCCCGTGCTCGAGGCGTTCTGCAAGACGATCACCCACCTCGGTCCGACCGGGGCGGGACAGGCCGCGAAGGCGGTCAACCAGATCATCATCAGCGGCACCTACGCCTCCGTCGGCGAGGGGCTCGCCTACGCGGAGCAGGCGGGCCTGCCGCTCGAGGCGCTCGTCGAGGCGCTCAGCGGCGGCGCGGCCGACTCGTGGATCCTGCGCAACCGCTCGCCGAAGTACATCGCGCACGAGTACCCGGCCGGCTTCCGCACGGTCCTGCACCGCAAGGATCTCGGCATCGCGATCGCCGAGGGCGAGGCGGTCGGCCTGCAGCTCGCGCTCACCCGGCTCGTCGCCGCGTGGCAGGACGCGCTGATCGCCGCGGGCCACGGCGAGGAGGACTCCTCCGCGCTCGGCCGCATCGGGCGCGGCGAGATCACGCCCTAGTCGAGCTGCACGGGACCGCGGTCCGACGGCTCGGCCTTGCGCCGGATCGGCACGCCGAACTTCTCCGGATCACGCAGCTGCTCACCGCAGACGCGGCACTCGACCTGCATCACGGAGCGCACCGGCGCGTCGCAGGCGGGGCAGGAGCGGATCAGCGCCCCGCCGCAGTCGGGGCAGGTGACGAGGTCGTCGGGCGCGCCCTCGACCTCCATGTAGCGCCGTGCGTACCCGCACCCGGCGCACAGCACGATGGCGTCGCCGAGGACCCTGCGCTTGTCGTCCTTGTCCACGGGCGCAGCGTAGCCGGGGCGGTGATGTCGCGAAGGGGTCAGACCGATATGCGACATGCCGGCACGTCGTGCTCCCTCGAACGTCGACGGGGCATGTCGCATATCGGTCTGACCCCTTCGCGACATCACCGCCGGCTTGACTTCCCCCAGCACCGGGAACAGTCTTCCTGCGAAGGACTAGAGTCCTCTCCTGACGTCATGAACTCGACCCTGATGATCATCTTCGGCGTGGGCCATACGGTGCTCGGCTTGGGCGTGTTCGGGCTCGTCGCGTGGCTGATGCTGGGCGAGAAGGGCGACGAGGCGGAGGGCACGGACGACGGCGGCGGTGGGGGCGGCGGCGGGCTGCGGCCGCGGCCGTGGCGCCCGCGCCCGGGCCGTCCGCGGATGCGTCGCGGACCGAAGCGCGTGCCGGAGACCGGCGGGCCGCGACCGGCCCGCGCGCTGATCCGGCGCTAGCCGCCGGCGAGATCCCGGCGGCGGAACTGCCAGCCGGCGATCGCGAGCGGGACGATGGCGTAGAGGGCGAGCACGACGATGTCGCCCCAGGCGATCGTCCCGCGTTGGAGCAGCGGCGCGGGCTGGAACCACGCGAAGGGGGTGACCTTCGCGAAATCGGCCAGCGGCTCCCACAGCGGCAGCAGGAAGCTCGCCGCGTACATGACCACGACGACGCCGACGACCCAGGCCAGCGCGCGCCCGCGTTCCGACGAGAAGGCGGAGAACATGAACCCGAGGCCGCCGAGCGCGAGCAGGAGCAGGCCGCCCTGCGCACCGGCCACCACCATCGTCCAGGCCTCGACGTTGCCCATCGGGTCGGTGAAGGCGATCGCCAGCAGGCAGCCGATGGCGTAGGCGAGCCCGAGCAGCAGGCAGCCGACGACGAGCACCGCGACGTGCGTGGCGAACCACGTTGCGCGAGCGAGCGGGCGGGTGAGGGCGAGCGCCAGCGACCCGGCCTCGAGCTCGCCGGCGATCGCGCGCACGCCGAGCCCGACCGCGAAGAGGCCGCCGCCGAGCAGGAAGATCGGGTGCTGGAAGCCGATCGACGTCCACTGCGCGAGCGGGTCGAGGCCGACGAGGTCGAGCAGTCCGCCGAACTGGTTCGCCTGCTGCTCGAGCTGCGCGGTGAACACCTCGCTGGTGGCGAAGACCGCGACGAGCAGGAAGCCCCAGCCGGCGATCAGCAGGAACTCGAGCGGCATGCGGACCTGCTGCTCGCGGACCAGCCGGCGCAGGAGGGGGCCGCTCATCGGCTCGGCTCCGGGGTCCCGTAGTACTCCATGAAGACCTGGTCGAGCGAGGCCTCCTCGATGCGGACGTCGTCGAGGTCGAGCGCGCTCAGCGCGACGAGCAGGGGCCGGATGTCGCCGTGGTGGTGGAGCACGACGCGCGCGCCGTTGCGGTCCACGAGCTCGCAGTCCGGCAGCTCCACGTCGGCGGTGGGATTCGCGAGCCGCAGGATGACGGCCCGCGCGCGCTGCGCCGTCAGCTCGCCGATCGTCCCCTCCCCGACGATCGCGCCGCCGCGGATCATCGTGACGGTGTCGCAGAGCGCCTCGACCTCGGCGAGCACGTGGCTCGAGAAGAGGATCGCCCGGCCCGCGTCGCGCCGGTCGCGCAGGAGCTCCACCAGCCCGGCCAGGACGAGCGGGTCGAGGCCCTCGCCCGGCTCGTCGAGGATCAGCAGCGCGGGGTCGTGCTGGAGGGCCTGGATGACGCCGAGCTTCTGCCGCATGCCCTTCGAGTAGTTGCGGACCTGGCGCGCCAGGTCGGCGTCCGTCATGCGCAGGAGCTCGCAGGCCCGCTCGCGCAGCACGGGGGCGCGACCGGACAGCGCCGCGAAGTGGTCGAGCAGCTCGCCGCCGCGCATCCGGCCGTACAGGCCGGGGTCGGAGGGGAGGAAGCCGAGGTCGGCGCGGACCCGGGGCTCGCGCCACGGATCGCCGCCGAGCACCTGCACGGTGCCGCCGTCGGACCGGAGCAGGCCGACGAGGACCCGCATCGCCGTCGTCTTGCCGGCGCCGTTCGGGCCGAGGAAGCCGCGGATCTCGCCCGGCATGACGGTCAGGTCGACATGGTCGAGCGCGGTGAAGTCCCCGAAGCGCTTCGACACGCCGCGCAGCTGGGCGATCGCGTCCACGGCTGGAGTATCGGGCAGCCGCCCCCTTCGGCCGTGCAGACGCCAGGGCGGACATTTTGGGTGAGCACGGAACAGCAACTGCGCGATCGCTGCGATCTCGCGCTGTTCCGTGCTCGACGCGGAAGCGCGCTGACGCCTGCGGCGTGCAGCACGCACGCTCTCCGGGCCGAAAATGTCCACCCGGGCATCGAAAACGGCTCCAGCTCACGCGTGCTCAGGGATCGCGGTGGCGCTCTTGTCGGCGACGCAGCGGGCGAAGCGGACATTTTGGGCCCGGACCCAAAATGTCCGCCTGATGGCCGCAATGTGACCACGCGTCCGATCTGGACGAGGCGCGCTACGGTTCGACCACTAGCCGCTTCGACCCGTATGGAGGTCCCGCGATGGCGGTCGCGAGCACAGTGGATGTAGTGATGCCCCAGATGGGGTCGAGCGTCACGGAGGGCACGATCAGCCGCTGGCTGAAGGGCGTCGGCGACGCCGTGCAGGCCGACGAGACGATCGTCGAGATCTCGACCGACAAGGTCGACACGGAGGTGCCGTCCCCGGCCGCCGGCGTCGTCGTCGAGATCCTCGTCGCGGAGGGCACGACCGTCGACGTGGGCACGCGCATCGCGGTGCTGTCGACCGATCCCGGTGCCGCTGCGACCGCTCCGGCGGCGCCCGCCGCGCCGGTCGAGGCGGCACCGGCTCCGGCAGCTCCCGCCGCCGAGCCTGCGCCCGTGGCGGCCGCCGCGGCTCCGGCTCCCAGCGTCGCCGCCCCGACCGACGACGGCGAGCGCGCCTTCGTGTCGCCCGTCGTGGCCAA
>JAUMCA010000025.1:0-25850 GCA_032119475.1 Thermoleophilia bacterium
GACTGGAAGCCGTTCGTCTCGCCGTCGACCTGCAGTTTGACGTCCACCTGGTCGAGCGTCAGCGGGTCGAAGTCCGTGTTCCAGTCGCCGAGCACGCTGCCGTACTGCAGCACGCCGTCGGCGACGAGGGTGGGGAGGCCGATGACGTCGACGGCGCCGCGGTTCTCCACGATCTCGAAGGCGATCGCCACCGCATCCACCGCTGCTGCGGCCTCGTCGCGGGAGACCCGCCCCGCGAGCGGTGCGCTGAGGCGCAGGGCCAGCTCCGGCTCGACCCCGAGGCCCGTGCCGCGGGGACTCGTGAGCTCCGCCTCGCCGACGTAGGCGTTGCCGCCCAGCAGGCCGGCGAGCACGGGCGCGTCGGTGCCGTTGCGCTCCTGCGCGACGGCGTTGGTGAAGCCGACCTTCCAGCCGATCCTCGGCCCGCCGCCGGCAGCCGTCTGGAGATCGAGGAACGCGAGGTGCACGCGGTAGGCCTCGTCGAGGTCTCGGGGCGCGATGGCGGTGTCGAGCAGCGCATCGCGCTTCTCCTGACGGGCGGCGAGGAGCGCCTCGGCGGCCGCGGTGGTCAGGTCGGTCATGTGCGGATCCTACTTGCAGGCCGGTAGGATCGCCCCATGGCCGTGCCAACCACGGAGCTGCCGCCCACCGCGGGCGACCCGACCCGACCCTTCACCGAACCCGCCCACGCCGCCGCCGATCTCGCGATGCTCGCACGGCTCCAGCGGATCCTCGCGGCGCATGCCTCGGGCGGCGGGCGTGACGGCCGCTGGACGGATGCGGACGGCGCGAGCCACTGGCTGGTGGTCCCGGCGTGGGACGCGCTCGACCGCGCCGTGCCCGCCGTCGGGGTCGGGTTCTTCGGTCAGGCGCTCGATGTCGACCACGAGCCGATCAACCGGGTCGAGGCGGAGATGATGGAGCGCCTCGAGCGCTACCCGGGCCTCCTCGCCTACTACAACGTCGAGTTCCCGCAGCCGGACGGCACCAGCCAGTGGGGCAACCTCGTGGTGTTCTCCGATCGGGCCGCGGCCGACGGCCTGAACGCCGAGGCGCTCCACCGGACCGCGGTCGATCGGTCACCGCTGCACTACGACTCCCTGCGGCTCCACCGGGTGACGCTCCCGGACGGCGCCCTCGGCGCCCGACCGCCGCAGCTCGTCGAGTCGCTCCTGTTCGACTTCCGCAGCGACCCGACGTGGATCGCGGTGCGGCGGGCGTGTTGGGGTGCGGTGGACGGACACCCCAAAGGGGTCAGACCGTTTTGGGGTGCATTCCGCCTCCGGCGCGTCGACGCATCCGACTAGCACCCCAAAACGGTCTGACCCCTTTGGGGTGTCCCCCCACCGCACCGCACCATCACGCCCGGCGAATCGTCACGTCCGTCGACTTGACGACGGCGCTCGCCGGGTCGCCGGGCTTGAGGTCGAGCTCGTCGGCGGCTTCGCGCGTGATGATCGACACCAGTCGGTAGGGCCCGCACGCGAGCTCGACGCGGGCGAGGAAGCCCTCGCGCTCCACGGCGACGACGGTGCCCTCGAGCTGGTTGCGCGGCGAGGCGGTCGAGGGGCGCGCGTCGTCACCCTGCAGGAGACGGCGCACCACGTCGACGTCGATGGTGCGCTGTCCGCCCGCGGAGCGGCCGAACGCGACGCGACCGTCGCGCTCCCAGCGGCGCAGTGTGTCGACGCTGACGCCGAGGATGCTCGCAGCCTGGCCGATGCGGATCTGCTCGCCCATCGCCGTGAGGCTACCCGGCGACGCGCGGGGCGGCCGGTGCGTACGCGGTCGGGAGCTTCGCGATCAGCAGCACGCCGGCGCTGACCGCGAGCAGGAGGATGCCGATGGCGATCGCCGCGTCCAGGTCGACGGCGAGCTCGGCGTAGACGGCCAGCGGCAGCGTCTGCGTGACGCGGGCGATGCTGCCGGCGAACAGCAGGGTCGCCCCGAACTCGCCGACGCCGCGCGCGAACGCGAGCGCCCAGCCGGCACGCAGGCCGCCCGCCGCCAGGGGCAGGGCGATGCGGCGGAGCACCTGCGCCTCGGATGCCCCGAGGTCGCGGGCGGCGTCGAGCTGGTGCGGGTCGAGCGACTCGAATGCGCTGACCGCGGCGCGCAGGTAGAAGGGCGCGGCGACGAAGGTCACCGCGAGCACGACGGCGGCCTCGGTGAACGGCAGGACGATGCCCGCCTGGCCGAGGCGGTCGCCGACCAGCCCGTTGGCGCCGAAGGCGGCGAGGAGCGCGATGCCGGCGACCGCGGGCGGCAGCACGAGCGGCAGCTCGATCAGCGTGAGGAGCGCGTTGCGTCCCCGTCCGCTGCGGCGGGCGAGGGCGTAGGCCGCCGGCGTGCCGACGACGAGGATCAATGCGTTGGCGATGAGGCCAGTGCGCAGCGACACCACCGCGGCGTCGACGGCGGCGGGGCTCGTCAACAGCTCCGGCAGCTCCACGATCGGGACGGCCGTCAGCAGCGCGACCAAGGGCAGCGCGAGGAACACGAGCGCCACGGCGGCCGCGGCCGCGATGGTGACGGGGAAGACGCGCGCGCTCACGACGCGGGCCCGAATCCGGCCGCACGCAGGGCCTCCTGCCCGCGCTCGGACGCGAGCATGTCGATGAACGCCTCGGCGCCCTCCGTCGGCGCCCCGTCGTGCAGCACCGGACAGGCCACGTAGGTGATCTCGGGCTGCGACTCGGCGGGGAGCGGGATCGCGCGCACGTCGTCGGATGCCGCCGCGTCCGTGACGTACGCGATGCCGGCGTGGGCGCCTCCGAGCGCGACCTTGGCGACGATCGCGCCGGCATCCATCTCCTCGCTGACCGGGTTGCGGTCGAGCAGTCCGCTGAGTCCGAGCGCGGCGAGCGCCTCGCGGGCGTACGCGCCGACGGGGACGTCCGCGCCGGCCACGGCGAGTGGATGGCCGCCCTCGGCCAGATCGGACAGCGAGGCGACGAGCGGCTGCGTGCGCGGGACGATCAGCGCGAGGGCGTTCGAGGCGATCGGCGTGCCGTCGCCGCACAGTCCCCGTCGCCGCAGCGCCTCGGGCTCGGTCGGGGCCGCGGCCACGAGGACGTCGGCAGGCGCGCCGGCCTCGATCTGCGCGCCCAGCGTGTCCGAGCCGGCGAACTGGAACCTCGCGGCGTCGTGCAGCGGCGGCAGCACCGACTTCATCGACGAGGCGGCGTAGACGGTGAGCGGCGACGCGGACTCCTCGCCGCCTCCGCACGCGGCGAGGGCGAGTGTCGCGACGACCAGGGCGAGGGACGCGGTGCGTCGATGCATCGGCGCGAAGGGTAGGCGCAGAAGAACATAGATACAAACCTAGGTATTTTTGCGATCTGGATCGGCGACACTCCAACCATGCGCATCGCCGCCGTGCGGGCCACGCCCGTCAACATCCCGTTCGTCGCGCCGTACCGCTTCAGCTACGGGTCGACGGCGAGCGTCACCAAGACGCTCGTCGAGGTGGTGCTCGACGACGGGGCGAGCGGGTGGGGCGAAGCGGCGGACGGCGATCGCAGCGCTGCCATCGAGGCCGCCGGCGCGCGCATCGTCGGCATGGACGCGCGCGACCTCGACGCGATCGAGGCGGTCCTGGTGCCCGCCTACGCCTACTCGCCGTGGGCCGACGTGCCCGGCGCGCTGCGCACGTTCGGCGCGATCGAGATGGCGCTCTGGGATCTGCGCGGGCGGGTGGATGGCGTGCCGCTGCATCAGCTGCTCGGCGGTGCGGTCCGCACCGCGATCCCGCTGACGGAGTACTTCTCCTACCGCCACCCGGGGCCGGAGCATCCCGGGGAGTCGTCGCCGGAGGCCGTCGCCGAGTACTGCGCGCGCATGGTCGACCAGTTCGACGCGCGGATCTTCGAGGGCAAGGTCGGCACGGTCGGCGAGGATGAGGAGCTGGAGATGGTCCGGCGCATCCGCGCGGCCATCGGCGACCGTCCGCTGCGCCTCGACGCCAACGGCGTCTGGCTGCCGGCGACGGCGCGCCGCCTGATCCCGCGGTTCGAGGAGCACGGCATCGACGCGTGGGAGGAGCCGGTCGAGGGGCTCGAGGACCTGCGTGCCGTCCGCGACGTCACCGACCGCCCGCTGTCGAGCCACGTGCCGGACCTGCCGCTCGCGCGCGCCCTCGGCGTGCCGGACGTGATCGTCACGAACCTCAACGAGCGCGGCGGCATCCGGCGCACGGTCGCCTTCATCCGCGAGTGCGCGGCGGCGGGCGTCGGCTTCCGCTTCCACTCCGGGGAGACGGGCGTGGCGACGGCGGCCTACCTGCACGTGACGGCCGCGGTCCCCGAGCTGGAGGACGCGTCGCAGACCCTTGTCCGCTGGTACGCCGATGACGTGATCGAGGGCGGTCCGTTCGCCCCGCGCGACGGCGTGCTCGCCGTGCCGGCGGGTCCGGGGCTCGGGGTCGAGGTCGACCGCGCCGCCGTCGACCGCTGCCATCGGCGCTTCCTGCTCGAGGGGGCCTTCCCCGCCGCGCCCGGCGAGGCGTACGGGTCCGCGTTCCGGCGACGCTGACGGCAGCCGCGAACGGCTCGTGCGGTGACGATCGACCTGCGTCAGGCAGACGCGCGTGGGGGTTGGCGCAGGGTCCAGCGGTTCCCGTCGGGGTCGCTGAACGTGCACATCCGCCCGGATTCGGTGTCGACGACGCCGTCCGCGATGTCCGCGCCGAGGGCGACGAGCCGATCGTGCTCGCGGCCGATGTCGTCCGTGTCGATGAACTCGTCGCTCAGCGAGCCCGGCACCATGTCCTCGATCCACGCGCACAGCACGATCGGCGGATGACCGCGCGGACCCTCGAGGTGGACGGACCGCAATTCCGGGTTCGGCTCGCGGTCGCCCCGCACGCGGTACGCGAGGGTCGTGGTGTAGAACGCGACGGCGCGATCGATGTCGGCGACCGGCACGTTGACCACGTCGACGTTGGGGTCCTCCATCAGCGCGGTCGTTCCCGGCCGGCGTGTCCGCCAAACCGCGGCGACGCGTAGCACGCACCACGTCGCGTCCGGCCCTCAGGCGTCTCTCGCGACCAGACGGCGAGCGGCCGAGGCTGGGGCGGGAGGATTCGAACCTCCGATCACGGGACCAAAACCCGCTGCCTTGCCACTTGGCCACGCCCCAGAGTGCGACCGGAGCGTAGCGACCGGGACCCGGCGGGTGTCAGGTCGCCGTGGCGGCCGGCAGGCCGAGGCGGGTGCCGATGGTCAGCGCGGCGTCGGCGACGACCGGCGCAGCTGCGTCGAGGCGTTCGCCGAAGCGGAAGGTCGGCGCCGAGACGTTGACCGCTGCGCTGACGCGACCGTCGGCGGTCCGCACCGGAGCGGCGACCGACACGAGCCCGGGCTCGAACTCCTCGCGGACGATCGCGAAGCCGCGGTCGCGCGCCTCGGCGATCGCGTCGGCGTGGAGGTCGAGGCCGAGCAGCGTCAGCGCCTCGTCGTCGAGGTCGATAGCCAGCGCCCGTCCGGCGGACGTCGTGGCCAGCGGGGTGAGGCCGCCGACGCGGCCGGGAGCGTGGATCGCCGCTGCGGGCGACTCGCTCGCGAGGGTCAGCACCTGATCGCCGACGCGTACGGAGAGATGGGCGCTCTCGCCGAGCGCGGCGACGAGACCGAGCAGCACGGGACGCGCGGCGTCGATCAGCGCCGGCTCGCCGGCCTGCGCGGCCAGGCCGAACAGCCGCCAGCCGAGGCGATAGGCGAGCGTGTCGGCATCGCGCATCACGAAGCCGGCGCCGTGGAGCGTGGCGAGCGTGCGCGACAGCTGGCTCTTGTCCGCACCGGTGAGCTCCGCGAGCTGCGACACGCCGAGGCCCTGCCCCGCGATGCGCGGATCGGCGAGATGGCTCAGCACGTCCAGGCCCCGCTGGAGCGCCGCGGTTCCCGGCTGCATCAGCCGCGCCCCGCCGGCAGGGGGACCTCATCGCCGAGCGCGGCGGCGCGTTCGCGCACGAAGTCGACGAGCTCGGCCTCGACCGCGTCGTCGAGCGGCGGCTGCTCGTACGCCTCGAGCAGCTGGCGCCAGCGCGCCTCGGCGCGGGCCATGTGGTCGGGCTTGCCCGCCTTGCTCCAGCGGTCGTGGTTGTCCGTCGTCGCGACGGTCGGGCGCCAGAAGCAGTCGCGGAAGCGCTCGAGCGTGTGCTGGGCGCCGAAGAAGTGGCCGCCGTGGCCCACCTCGACGTGGGCGTCGAAGGCGAGGTCCGCCTCCGTCAGCTCGACCGGCGAGAACTGGTGGATCAGCAGGTCGAGGATCTCGGTGTCGGCGGCGAACTTCTCGAAGCCGGTGACGAGGCCGCCCTCGAGCCAGCCGGCGGACTGCCAGCAGACGTTGGCGCCGGCGAGGAAGGCCGAGAGCAGCGTGTTCATCGCCTCGTAGCCAGCCTGGTAGTCGGGGAGGGGGCTCGCGGTCAGCGTGCCGCCACCCGAGCGCCAGGGCAGGTCGAGGTCGCGGGCGATCTGCCCGGAGGCGTAGAGGCCGAACGCCGACTCCGGTCCGCCGAAGGCCGGGGAGCCGGTCTTCATGTCGGTCGACGAGAGGAACGAGCCCATGACGCACGGCGTGCCGGGGCGGATCAGCTGCACGAGCGCGATGCCCGCGAGCGACTCGAGGGTCTGCTGGACGAGGGCGGCGGGCACGGAGACGGGCGCCATCGCGCCCATCAGGAGGAACGGCGTGATGATGATCGCCTGGCCCGCGGCGCCGTAGTGGAGGATGCCGTCCAGCATGCGGGCGTCGAAGCGCAGCGGCGAGTTGACGTTGCAGTTCGCGAACAGCACGGGTTCGTCGCCTGCCATGACCTCGGCCCCGTGGACGATCTCGGCCATCCGCAGGCAATCCGCCGCGGCCTCGCCGCTCGACGGCTCGCCGGCCCACACCCGATCCGTCAGCCGGATCATCGCGAGGGCGCGCATCAGGTGCCGGACGTCGAGCGCGAGGTCGTTCGGCTCGAGGACGTTTCGGCCGGGCGTGTCGAGGGCGTCCGTCATCTGCACGAGCCGGAGGAGGTCCTCGAAGTCCCGGAACGTGCCGTCCCGGCGCTCGCCGGCCCGCTGCACGAACGGCGGTCCCTGCACGGCGCAGAACATCATGTGGTCGCCGCCGACCACCACGTCACGGGCGGCGTTGCGCGCCCGCATGCGGAACGCAGGTGGCGCCTTCGCCGCCTGCGCGCGCAGGAACGCGGGGTCGAAGCGGACGGTGTCGCCGTCGACGGTCTGCCCGGCCTCGCGGAACAGCCGCAGTGCCTCCGGGTTGTCGAACTGCACGCCGACCTCGCGGCCGAGCCGCTCCCAGCCCGCGTGGATCGTCGCCAACGCCGCGGGCGTCAGCGGCTCGTAGCGGGGCATGCGGTTCGCGATCATCGGTGCGGCTCCTCGATCTGCAACTGCGGTTGCAGATTACACCACGCCGCTACGCGCGTCGACCGCCGAGGAAGCGCGCGATGCCCCGGGCTATCGCCTCGGCCTCCTGCTGGCGCCCGGCCTCGGAGCTGAGGATCGCGGCGTCCTCGTCCTGGCGCATGTTGCCGATCTCCGTGAACACCTTCGGCACACGGGAGAGGTTGAGCCCGCCGAGGTCGTCGCGGGCGATCAGCCCGTCCTCGCCCTGGTAGTTCGAGACGGGAGTGGGGCCGTGGTCGCGGAGCGCATTGCGGATCGCGATGCCGAGTTGGAGCGAGCGCGCGACCATCCGGGGCGACTGGTCCGTCGCCTTCGGGACGATCACGTGGAAGCCGCGTAGGCTCTGGCCCTCCGCGCCGTCGGCGTGGATCGAGACGGCGGCATCGGCGCGCACGCGGTTGCCGATCGCGGCACGGCGGGGGATGCAGGGGCCGACGCCGTCGTTCGACGGTCGCGTCAGCACCACGCGCGCACCGCGCTCGCGCAGCAGGGCGCGCAGGCGCAGCGCGACGTCCCAGTTGTGCTCGGCCTCGCGGTAGTCGTCGCGGGTTCGCGCCCCGAAGGTGTCGCAGTCCTTCCACAGGCCGCCGGCCCAGATCTGGCGGCTGATCATGGTCGGGTGGTCCCAGTTGCCGCCGTTGTGCCCGGGGTCGAGCACGACCGTGCGACCCTCGAGGTCGCGGGCGCCGGCGGTCGGCACGAGGACGGCGACCAGGGCCACGGCGATGAGCAGGGCGCGGCGCATCAGCGGCGATCCGCGAAGAGGAGGGCGAGGCCGACGAGCGCGACGAAGACGAGCAGGATCGCGATGACGATCGCGCTGCCGATCAGGAACACCGGCGCGAGTGCGACCAGCGACTGGGCGAGCGCGATGGTCCAGGTGATCTGCTGGAGGGAGTAGGGGAGGACGCGGCGCGCGACGACGTGGAGCACGACCGCGGCGATCGCGATGGCCAGCAGCCCGAGCCAGTTTCGGAGGAACCCGCCCGGTCCGAACCCGAACACGAGCAGCTCCACGGCGGTCAGCCCGAGGGCGAGCTTCGCGCGGTGGCGGCGCAGCCATGGCAGCGGCGCACCGCTCGGCGGCGGCGGAGCCGAGTACCAGGATCCGCCGGACACGACCACGTGCACGTCCGACGGATCGACGTCGATCCGCCTTACGTCATCCCGATTGCCGCCGTTGCCGTCCATTGCGCTCCCGGTAGATTCGCGATGGCGGCCTCTGCTTCCTGCCGCGCGCGGAACAGGCCGAAAACCACCGAACCTGATCCTGACACGGCTGCGGCCAGCGCACCCCGCTCGGCGAGGGCATTGCGGAGTTCGCCGCAGGCCGGCTCGATGGCCTCCGCCGCCGTGCCGAGGTCGTTGACGACCATCGCCGCCATCTCGTCGACCGTCCGGGGCAGGGTGATCACATCCGGCAGCGGCCCGTCGACCGGGACGTACCGCGCGTACACGTCGCGTGTGGCGAGGGGGCGGCCCGGATGGGCGAGCGCGAGCCAGGCGCCGGGCAGGGGCCCCAGCACCTCGATCCGATCGCCGCGGCCGCGCGCGAGTGTCGCATCGTCGTGCAGGAGCGCCGGCACGTCGGAGCCGATCTCCCCGGCGATGCGGTGCAGCTCGGCGATCGGCAGCGGCCCCGGCATCAGCGCGTTGGCGGACAGGAGCGCGGCGGCGGCGTCGGCCGAGCCGCCGCCGAGCCCGGCGCCGTGCGGGATCCGCTTGTCGATGTGGATGTGGAAGCCGCCGGGGTAGCCCGACGCCTCCTGCAGCAGGGCGAGCGCGCGCGTGACGAGGGTGTCGCCGCCGGGCACGCCGGGGCAGTCCACGGTCGTCTGCGGCGCGTGGCTCACCAGCAGCACATCGGCGAGCGAGATGCGCGCGATCAGCGTGACGAGCTCGTGGTAGCCGTCGGGCCGACGCGGGCCGACGCGCAGGACGAGGTTCACCTTCGCGCACGCGCGGACGATGAGGGCGTCCTCGCTCACGCGGCTCCCGCCGTGGCGCCGAGAGCGTCGAGGAGGACGGGCCAGTCGTCGGGCTCGATCGCCTCCGCGCGGATGCGGCGGTCGTGTCCGAGGGACTCGAGCACCTGCTCGGCCGCGTCGCGGGAGGTCATGCCGGCCATGGCGATGCCGTTGGCCAGCGTCTTGCGCCGGTGCTGGAAGCCCGCGTGCACCAGGGCCACGAGGCGCGGCCAGCCGGGCCCGCGCGTCGGCCAGTCGTCGCGACGGCGGAACGCCACGAGCGCGGAGTCCACGCGCGGCGGCGGGTCGAAGACGGCGCGGCCGACCGGGTGGAGGTCGGTGCGGACGCAGGCGAGCCGCATCAGCACGCTGACCGCGCCGTACGCCGGCGTGGACGCGGTGGCGAACAGGCGGTCCGCGATCTCGCGCTGCACCATCACGCACCAGCGGTCGATGGTCGGGAGCTCCGGGATGCTGCGGAGGATCAGCGGCGTCGCGACGTTGTACGGCAGGTTCGCGACCATCGCCGTCGGCGCCGGGTCGAGGTCGCCGAGCGGAATGCGCATCGCGTCGCCCCATACGAGGCGCACGTTCGGATGGGCGGCGAGGATGGGTGCGAGCGCGTCCTCGAGCTCCCGGTCGATCTCCACCGCGTGCACGGTGGCCGCAGCGGCCGCCAGGCGCTCGGTGAGGATGCCGCGACCGGGGCCGATCTCCAGCACGACGTCGTCCGTACGCACGCCGGCCCGGTCGATCGCCACGTCGGCGAGGTTCGGATCGCGCAGGAAGTTCTGGCCGAAGCGCGTCATGCGCCCAGAGCGTAGGCCGCGCGCGCATTCGCCACCGCCTGCGCGGCCAGCGCGTCCGACTCCACGCCGCGTGCGGCCGCGACGGCGGCCAGCGTGTCCATGACGTACGCCGGCTCGTTCGGCGTGCCTCGGTGCGGCACCGGCGTCAGGTACGGCGCGTCCGTCTCGAGCAGGATCCGGTCGGCTGGGCAGCGCGCGGCGGCGTGCAGCAGGTCGTGGGCCTTCGGGTAGGTGACGTTGCCCGCGAACGAGCACCACCAGCCGCGCTCGATGGCGTCGTCGAGGCGGGTGGGGAACGAGAAGCAGTGCAGGATCACCCGCTCGGGCCCGTGCGCATCCAGGAGCTCGAAGCACTCCTCGTCGGCGTCGCGGCAGTGGATCACCACGGTCATCGCGAGCTCCCGCGCGATCGCGAGCTGGCGGAGGAACGCCGCGCGCTGCGCCTCGATCGGGACGCGGTCGTGGAAGCGGTCCAGGCCCGTCTCCCCGATGGCGACGCAGCGCGGGTGCGCCGCGCGCTCCCGGATCCGCCCCTCGAGGCCGTCGGTCCACTGGTCCGCCGAGTTGGGGTGGAGCCCGGCTGTCGTCCACACGCCCGGCGTCTCGAGGAGCGGCGTGACGGCGTCCATCTCCTCGGCGCTCGATCCGATCGTGACGACCTCGTCGACCCCGGCGGCCCGAGCGCGCGCCAGCACGAGATCGGCGTCGTCAGGGCAGCTCGTGACGTGGGTGTGGGCGTCGATCAGGCGGCATCGCCCCCGAGCGGCTCCTCCACCCGGGGGAAGAGCGGACCGTCCGGCTGCACCGTCGCGCCGGGCCGCAGCAGGCCGGCGGTCGCGCCGTCGAACGCGAGGTCGCCCTCCGCGCCGAGCGCGGCGAGGATGCGCGGCGCGGACTCGGGCAGGAACGCGGCGAGCAGGATCGTCACGGCGCGCGTGCCGTCGAGGAGCGTGTAGAGCACCTCGTCGAGCTCCGCGGCCTTCGCCTCCTCCTTGGCCAGCGCCCACGGGGCGCGTTCCTCCACGAAGCGGTTGAGGTCGCGGACGACGATCCACGCGGCGTCGAGCGCCTCGGTCAGCTCCATGTCGGCGACGTGGCGGCCGACAGCCTCGCGCGCCGTCTCGATCGACGCGGCGATCGTCCCGTCCGGGCGCGCGTCCGGCACCACGCCGTCGCGGTACTTGCCCAGCATCGCGGTGACGCGGCTGACGAGGTTGCCGAGGTCGTTGGCGAGCTCGGCGTGGTAGCGCTCGTGCACGCCCGCGTACGAGATGCCGCCGTCGCCGCCGAAGCGCACGTCGCGCAGCAGGTAGTAGCGGAGCGCGTCGACGCCGTAGCGGTCGATGACGAGGAACGGGTCGAGGACGTTGCCGACCGACTTCGACATCTTCGCGTCGCGCACGGTCAGGTAGCCGTGGATCATCAGCCGCTCGGGCAGCGCCATCTCGGCGCCCATCAGCATCGCCGGCCAGATGACGGCGTGGAACTTGAGGATGTCCTTCGCGAGCAACTGCCAGCGCGGCGGCCAGTAGCGCGGGGCGAGGTCCTCGCCAGGACGCGCGTAGCTCATCGCCGAGCGGTAGTTGAGGAGCGCGTCGAACCAGACGTAGCACGTCTGCTCGGGCGCCCACGGGAGCGGGACGCCCCAGTCGATCGACGCGCGCGACAGCGAGACGTCCTCGAGGCCGCCCGCGATGAAGGCACGGGCCTCGTTCCAGCGCGACGGCGGGCTGACGAAGCCCGGGTTGGCGTCGTAGTGGGCGAGCAGCGGCTCGGCGAAGGCGCTGAGGCGGAAGAACCAGTTCGACTCCTGGAGCCACTCCGGCTTCGTGCCGTGGTCGGGGCAGAGGCCGTCGACCAGGTCGTCCTCCCTGTAGAACGCCTCACAGCCGGTGCAGTACAGGCCCTCGTAGGTCCCCTCGTACACGTGGCCGTTGTCCTTCAGCGTCTGGAGGAAGCCCTGGACGTAGGCCATGTGCTCGGGATCCGTCGTGCGGATGAAGAAGTCCGGCGTCGCCGCCACGTCCTCCGTCATGCGCCGGAACGCCGCGCTGCTTTGGTCGACGAACGCCTGCGGCGTCAGGCCCAGCTCGGCCGCGACGCGCGCGTTCTTGTCGCCGTGCTCGTCGACGCCGGTCAGGAAGAAGACGTCCTCGCCCCGCTGGCGCATGTGCCGTGCGTAGGCGTCGGCCGCGATCGTCGTGTACGCGTGGCCGAGGTGCGGCTGCGCGTTGACGTAGTAGATCGGGGTCGTCAGGAACGCGGTGGACACGGGCGCAGGGTATCGGCAGGGCGGAGCGGGGTGCCGCAACGGACGGATGGTGAAAAGGGGTCAGACCGCTTTTCACCATCCGGAGTTGATCGGCCGCCGCCAACGCCCGAGCGATGGTGAAAAGCGGTCTGACCCCTTTTCACCATCCGGCTAGGGCTGGTAGAGGTCCCGCGAGGAGCGGCCGGTCAGGCGGGCGGCGATGCGGGCGGCGTCCTTCGCGCGGACGCCCAGGGCGCGCAGCTCGGCGATGGCCTCGGCGACGTCGGCGTCGGCGGCCGTCGGCGCGTCGACCGGGCCGAGCACGAGCGCGATCTCGCCCTTCGGAGCGGTGGAGAAGCGCGCGGCGAGCTCGGACGCGCTCCCGCGGGCGACCTCCTCATGCAGCTTCGTCAGCTCGCGGCACACCGCCATCGGCCGATCCGGCGCGCGGTCGGCGATCAGCGCGAGGGTGCCCGGCAGGCGGTTCGGGGACTCGAATGCGACGAGCGTGACGCCCCAGCCGTCGGCCTCGTCGAGCGTCGTCCCGATCGCGGCCGCGCCGCGCGGCAGGAAGCCGATGAACGCGAAGCGGTCCGCCGGCAGCCCGGAGGCGACGAGCGCGGTGGTGACGGCGTCCGGGCCGGGGAGGACCTCGAGCTCGGCGCCGGCGTCGATCGCGGCCCGCACGATCGCGCCGCCGGGATCCGAGACCAGCGGCATGCCCGCGTCGGTGGCCAGGCAGATGTGCGCGCCGGCCGCGAGCCGCCGCAGCACCTCCGGCACCTGCGCCGCCTCGCGGTGCGCCTCCACGGACAGCATCCGCACGTCGATGCCGAGCACGTGCAGCAGCTTGCCGGTGCGGCGCGTGTCCTCGCAGGCCACCAGGTCGCAGGCGGCCAGCGCGGCGCGCACGCGCGGCGTGACGTCATCGAGGTTCCCGATCGGCGTGGGGCAGATGGTGAGGCGTCCGGCCACGCAAGCAGGGTACGCCGTCCCAACCGGGAATACCCTGTGCTCGATGGCCGATCGCCCGTACAACACGTACAAGGGCGGCAAGGTGGCGCCCGACGACCGCCCCGACGTGCCCGCGTCGGCACCGGAGCGGCGTGGTGCGATCGTGCTGCCGCCCGCGGACGCACCGCCCCCGATCGTCCCGCCGCGCCGCTTCCAGGGGTTCGGCGGCGGACGCAGCTGGCGGCCGCGCCGTGCGCCGCGGTCGCTGCGGCGCTGGCTCCTGATCGGCCTCGTCCTCGCCCTCGTCCTGTTCCTCGGCTGGGTCCTGCTCGGCGTCCTCGCCGTCCGCTCGTCGGTCTCGCAGGCGAACGAGCGCCTCGACCCGCGCGTGCCGGCCGCGCTGTCGGCCTCCGACGGCGGCATCCTCGCCGCCCCGACCTCCGTGCTCATCATCGGCGTGGATCGGAACGCGAACTCGGACTCCCTGCAGGTCGTCCGCTTCGACCCGAAGGACGGCCTCGTCGCCACCCTGTCGATCCCGCGCGATCTGCGCATTCCGGTCCCGGGCTACGGCGACGAGAAGGTCAACGCCGCGTACTCGGCGGGCGGCGCGCCCCTGGCCATCGAGGCGATCCGGAACTACACGGGCCTCGACATCGACCACGTCGCCGTCCTCGACTTCGACGCGGTCGAGCAGCTCGTCGACGCGGTCGGCGGCGTCACGGTCGACAATCCGACCGCGATCCGCTCGATCTTCGACGGGAAGATGCACAAGTTCCCGAAGGGCGAGATCACGTTGAACGGCGAGGAGGCGCTGGCGTACTCGCGCGTGCGCCGCAACGCGCTCAACCCGTCGGACTCCGACGTCTCGCGCGGTCAGCGCCAGCAGCTCGTCACGCGCGCACTGCGGGAGCGCATGGCGAGCCCCGGCGGCGTCCTGCGGCTGCGGCAGGTCGCCGGCGCGATGGGCGGTGCCTTCGCCACCGACCTGACCGTGACGGACCTGGCCCAGCTGGCGTTCGTCGACCGTCGCGCGTCGCGTCGACTGCGCTGCAACCTCGGCGGCACGCCGGCGCCGCTCGACGGGCAGGACGTGCTGATCCCGGACGGTGCGGGCAACCGCCGGGTGCTGGGCGAGTTCCTCGGCGAGCAGGCCGTGCAGCCCGCCTCGTCGCGCGCGATGTTCGCGCCGCGCTGCGTCGAGCGCTGACGACCCCGACGCGCTCGACCCTTGGCTAGGATGCCGCCTGTTCGGCGGCGTAGCTCAGTTGGTTAGAGCAGCGGAATCATAATCCGCGTGTCGTAGGTTCGAGTCCTACCGCCGCTACTCGCCCCGGGGCGTACGATGGCGGCCGTGAAGGCCCTCCACGGCGCGTCGCGGATCCTGCGGATCGTCGCCCTCGTCTGGGCGGCCGCGATCACGACCCTCGCTGGCGCGTTCGCGGCCGGCGAGGCGCTGGCGGATCCCGGTGGCCTCGCCGGCGTCGCGATGGTCGCGCTGTGGGTCGTGCCGCTGGTCATCCTGCTCGTCCTCGCGCTGCGGGACCCCGAGCGCGCGCTGCCGCTCCTCGCCGCGGTCGTGCTCGGCGTCGCGGTCCTCGCCGTCTGGCAGGCCACCACACCGCGGACGTTCGACCGGATGGGGCCCGTGGCGGCGATCGCGTCCCTCGTTCCCCTCCTGCCGCTCGCGGTGAGCGGACGTCGTCGGCCGTGGGCCGCGGGCCTGCTGCTCACCGCGCTCGGCCTCGCTCCGGTCGCGGTCGCCGCTTTCGTCGGGCAGGTCGGGATGGTCTCGGCGATGGCCCTGGCGATCCCGATCCTGCTGTCCGGCGTGCTGCTCCTGCTCGCCGCCGTGCTCGTCCGGCGGCCGTAGGCTTCCACCCATGCAGCCGCTCGCCGTGCGCATCCCGGGTCCCGCGCTGATGGGGATCGTCAACGTCACGGCCGACTCGTTCTCGGACGACGGCCTACTGGGTGATCGGGATGCCGCGATCGCCCTTGGCGTCCGCCTGGCGGCGGAGGGTGCCGCGATCGTGGACGTGGGCGGGGAGTCGACGCGGCCGGGGTCGGACCCGGTGCCGGCGGAGGAGGAGCGCCGCCGCGTCGTCGACGTCATCGCCGGCATCCGCGCCGCCGCGGACGTCGCGGTCTCGATCGACACGGCGAAGGCCGACGTCGCCGAGGCGGCGATCGCCGCGGGCGCGACGATGGTCAACGACGTCACCGCCTGCACCGGTGATCCGCGCATGGTGGACGTCATCCGCGACGCCGCCATCGACGTCTGCGTGATGCACATGCAGGGAACGCCGCGGACGATGCAGGATGACCCCCGCTACGACGACGTCGTCGCCGAGGTGTCGGCGTACCTCCGCGGGCGCGTGGACGCACTCGTCGCGCACGGCGTCGCGCCCGAGCGGATCGCCGTCGATCCGGGCATCGGGTTCGGCAAGACGGTCGATCACAACCTCGCGCTGCTCGCCGCGACGGGGGAGATCGCCGCGGTCACGGGCTGCCCCGTGCTGGTCGGCGTGTCGCGCAAGCGCTTCCTCGGGACGCTGCTCGGAGATGCGGAGCGCGACCGCACGGTCGCCTCCGTGGCGGCCGGCCTCGCCGCCGTCGAGCGTGGCGCCTGGATGCTCCGCGTCCATGACGTCGCGCCGCACGCCGACGCGCTCGCGGTGGTGTGCAGCATCCAGTCCGCGGAGGTGGCGACCACGTGACCCGCGAGCTGGCGATCCGGATCGAGGGCATCGAGGTGTTCGCCCACCACGGCGTCCTCGCGGAGGAGCGAGCCGAGGGCCAGCCGTTCCTGTTCGACGTGGCGCTCGTGCCGCGATCCGCCCGCGCGTGCGACACCGACGACCTCGCCGACGCGGTCGACTACGGCGCGGTCGCGGAGCGGGTGGTCGCCGTCGCCACGGGAGACCCCGTCGACCTGCTCGAGCGGCTCGGGGAGCTGATCGCCGCGGATCTGCTCGCCGCCTTCCCGCTGGCGCGCGTCGAGGTCGCCATCCACAAGCCGCAGGCGCCGATCCCGGTGCCGTTCCGCGACGTCGTCGTGACGGTCGCGCGCAGCGCATGATCGTCGCCCCGGTCGCCATCGGCCTCGGCGGCAACGTCGGCGATGTGCAGGCGGCGTTCCGGTCTGCGCTCGGGGCGATCGACGCCGTCCCCGGCGTGCGGGTGGTGGGGGTGTCCTCGCTGTACCGGACGGCACCGGTCGGCGGTGTGGACCAGGACGACTTCCTCAACGCCGCCGCCCTGCTCGCCGTCGGCGTCGACCCGCACGCGCTGCTCACCGTGCTGCAGGCGCAGGAGCAGGAGGCCGGTCGCGTCCGCGCCGAGCGGTGGGGGCCCCGGACGCTGGATCTCGACATCCTCTGGTGGGACGACCGCACCATCGTCACGGCGGACCTCGCCGTCCCGCACCCCCGGCTCGCCGCTACGCGGAGATCCTGCGGGAGCTGCCGGCCGACGGCGTGGAGGTCATCGGCCCGTCCGCGCTCGTCTACGATGCGCCCTGACCGGACCGAGGGGGCAGTGGGCCATGTCGCATCTTGAGGATCTCGAGGAGTACGACGCCGAGCTGGAGCTGACGCTCAAGCGCGAGTACGCCACCGTCTTCGGGCTGTTCCGGTACTGCGTGCTCACGCAGGAGGCCACCTACCTCTGCAACAAGCTCGAGATGAAGATCGAGCACCAGCCGTCCTACCCGCTGTTCCACCTGAAGATGGAGGACGTGTGGGTGTGGGACAAGAACCGGCCGAGCCGGATCATCCCGCGCGCCGAGGTGCATACCACCCAGGACGTGACGGTCGAGGAGCTGAAGCCGGAGGACGACGTGCTGTCGTCGATCCCGCCCGACTTCGGCGTGAACGAGAGCTAGCGCCGCCCGTGCTGCTCGCCGTCGACGTCGGCAACACGTCGAGCGTGATCGGCCTCTTCGACGGCGACGCGCTGGCCGCCGAGTGGCGCATCGCCACGCGCTACCGCACCACCGACGAGCTCGAGGTCGTGCTGCGCGGATTGCTCGCCGCGCGCCAGATCAAGCCCGATGCGATCCGCCGTGCCTGCCTGTCGACGACGGTGCCGCCGGTGCAGCAGCCGTGGGAGGAGGTGCTCGCCCGCGTCGCGGATGCCGAGCCCGTGGTCGTCGGCCCCGGCGTCCGCACGGGTGTGGCGGTCCGGGTCCAGAACCCGCGCGAGGTCGGCCCCGATCGCATCGCGAACGCGGCGGCCGTCGCGGCCCTGCACGGCGCGCCCGCGATCGTCGTGGACTTCGGCACGGCGACGAACTTCGACGTGGTGGCCGATGACGGGGCCTTCATCGGCGGGGCGATCGCGCCGGGCCTCGAGGTCTCGATGGAGGCGCTGTTCGCGCGCGCCGCCCGGCTGGGGAAGGTCGAGCTCGTCGCCCCGCCGAGCGCGATCGGCACGGCGACGGTGGACTCCCTCCAGTCGGGCGCCGTCTACGGCTTCGCCGGCCTCGTGGACGGGATCGTCGGGCGGCTCCGGTCCGAGCTCGGCGCGACGGACTGCCCGGTCGTCGCGACCGGCGGGCTCGCCTCGCTGATCGCCGAGCACTGCGTGACCGTCACGCACGTCGACCCGTACCTGACGCTGGTCGGCCTGCGCCTCATCCACGAGCGCGCGACGGCCGCGTGAGCCGCACCTGGGACGGCCGCACGTACGACCGCGTCGGCACGCCGCAGGCGGCGTGGGGGGAGGCGGTGCTCGAGCGGCTGCCGCTGCGCGGCGACGAAACGGTCCTGGACGCCGGCTGCGGCTCGGGCCGGGTGACCGAGATGCTGCTCGACCGGCTGCCGCGCGGACGGGTGATCGCCGTCGATGCCTCGGCGTCGATGGCCGAGGCGGCGCGCGAGCGGCTCGCGGGCCGCGCGGTCGAGGTGCACGTGCAGGACCTGCTCGCGCTCGATCTCGGCGACGTGCGGGTCGACGCGATCCTGTCGACCGCGACGTTCCACTGGATCCAGGACCACGCACTGCTGTTCTCGCGCCTGCACGCCGTCCTCCGTCCCGGCGGGCGGCTCGTCGCCCAGTGCGGCGGCCGGGGCAACCTCGACGGCGTGCTCGCCGTCGTCCGGGCGGTCGCCGGCGAGGCGCCCTACGCGGACCACATGTCGGCCTTCCGCGATCCGCACCTGTTCGCCGACGCGCCGGAGACGGAGGAGCGCCTCCGCGCCGCGGGCTTCGCCGAGGCGCGCGCGTGGCTCGCCGACGCGCCCGTCCAGCCGCCCGAGCCGCCGGTCTTCCTCGGCTCCGTCATCGCGACCACCTGGGTCGAGTGCCTGCCCGAGGACCTGCGTGAGCGCTTCGTGGCCGACGTGCTGGCCCGGCTCGACACCCCGTTCACGGCGGACTACGTGCGGCTGAACATGGACGCCGTCGCCTGATCAAAGGGGCCAGACCCCTTTGATCGATCAGGGGATCAGCCGCCGCCGTAGACGGAGATCGGCAGGTCCAGCTCGGCGTCGTCGGCGCCGTCGCCGAGCGCCGCGAGCTCAGCCTCCATCTGCGCGACGAGGGCGCGGGCGCCGGGGGCCGCCGCGAACAGGGCCTCCTCGACCTCGGCCGGCGTCTCCAGCGTCGAGAGCTCCTGCCGCAGCGTGCGCGGGAAGTGCCCGCGACGCAGGTACCAGCCGTAGAACTTGCGGAGGAAGTGCGTCGCGCGTCGATCGCCCAGCTCGCGCACCGTCTCGCGGACGAAGCGCACGCACTCGGCGACGACCTCATCGTTCGACGGCGCGACGTCGGCATCGCGCGCGAGCGACTGCAGGAGCCACGGGTTGCCCTGCGCGCCGCGGCCGATCATCACCGCCGCGCAGCCGGTCGTCTCGAGCACCGCGTGCGCCCGCTCGCGCGAGTCGATGTCCCCCGACGCGATGACCGGCACGTCGACGAGGCTGACGAGCTCCGCGGTGAGGGCGTGGTCGGCCCGGCCGGTGTACATCTGCTTCGCGCTGCGGGGGTGGAGCGTCAGCGCCTGCGCGCCCGCCTCGACGAAGCGCGGGCCGGCGATCGCGAAGTCGCGCGAGCCGTCCTTCTCGCCGCGTCGCATCTTCACCGTGACGGGGACGTCGACGGCCTCGGCGACGGCGGCGACGATCCTCGCCGCGCGCTCCGCGCCGTCGGACAGCAGCGTCGCGCCGGCGCCCGTCTTCGTCACCTTGCGCACCGGGCAGCCCATGTTGATGTCGACGATGTCGGCGCCGGCGTCGACGCACATCCGGGCGGCATCGGCCATCAGCGCCGGGTCCGACCCGAAGATCTGCACGGCCAGGGGCCTCTCGTCACGCGCGATCCGCAGGTATCCCTCGGTGCGGGCGTTGCCGTGGCCGAGGCCGCACGCCGAAACCATCTCGGAGCACACCAGGCCCGCGCCGTAGCGGCGGCCCTGGCGCCGGAACGCCTGCACGGAGACCCCCGCCATCGGCGCGAGCACGATGCGGCTCGGGATCTCGACGGATCCGATGCGCCAGGTGTCGGTCAGGCTGCGGATGACGGTTGCCACGCCCGGAGGGTATCGGAGGCCCGGGGTCGCCTCCGCCTGTACCATGCGCGATTCCGGCGCTCGCGCCGACGTCGACCAGTCCGTCCGGAGGAACCGTGGCCAAGGAAGTCGTGCTCACCAAGGAGGGCTACGAGGAGCTCAAGCAGCGCCTCGACTACCTGACGACGGAGCGTCGTCGCGAGATCGCGGAGGCCATCAAGGAGGCCCGCGAGTTCGGCGACCTGTCCGAGAACGCGGAGTACGACGCCGCCAAGAACGAGCAGGCGCTGCTCGAGGACGAGATCGCCTCCCTCGAGGAGCAGCTGCGCGACGCCACCATCGTCGAGAAGGGCGACCAGCCCCGCGGCGAGGCCGCGATCGGCACCACCGTCACGCTCAAGGGCGCGCGCGGCAAGGAGCTGAAGTTCAAGCTCGTGGGCTCCGCCGAGGCGGACCCCGACCAGAACCGGCTGTCGAACGAGTCGCCGATCGGCAAGGCCGTGATGGGCGGCAAGAAGGGCGACAAGATCGACGTCGTCACGCCCAAGGGCACCGTCAAGTACGAGATCACCGCGATCTCGCGCTCCTAGGGACCATGGACTTCGCGGCACTGCCGCATAGGTACGCCGACCGCGACGCGATCGACGCGCTGCGCGCGGCGGAGGACGGCCTCGGGCCGGAGGAGGCGGGCACCAGGGTCTGGCGCGTGGCCGGCCGTGTGCTCGGCCGACGCGGCCAGGGCGGTGTCACGTTCATCGACCTCGAGGACGTCTCGGGCCGCGTCCAGCTGCTCGCGGAGCAGGACCGTCTCGGCGAGGAGCCCTACGCGGCGGTGCGCGAGGTGTCGATCGGCGACCTCGTCGGCGTCGCCGGCACCGCCTACCGCACGAAGCGCGGCGAGCTCAGCCTGCAGGTCGCCGAGTGGACGTTCCTCGCCCCCTGCCGGCTCCCGTTCCCGGATCGCCACCACGGTCTCCAGGACGTCGAGGTCCGCCACCGCCAGCGCTACCTGGACCTGATGACCGATCCCGAGGCGCGCGAGCGGTTCGTCAAGCGCGCGCGCATGATCGCGAGCATCCGCCGGTCGCTGGACGGCGCGGACTTCGTCGAGGTGGAGACGCCGGTGCTGCAGCCGCTCTACGGCGGTGCGGCGGCGCGCCCGTTCACGACGCACCACAACCAGCTCGACCGCGACCTGTACCTGCGCATCGCCACGGAGCTCTACCTCAAGCGGCTCGTCGTCGGCGGCCTCGAGCGCGTCTACGAGCTCGGCAAGGACTTCCGCAACGAGGGCGTGTCCCACAAGCACAACCCCGAGTTCACGATGCTCGAGTTCTACGAGGCGTACGCGGACTGCGAGGACGTGATGGCGCGCACCGAGCGGATCGTCGCCGACGCCGCGCTCGCGGTGAACGGCACGACCGTCGTCGAGATCAAGGGCGCGCCGGTCGACCTCGCACCGCCGTGGCCGCGCCTCACGCTCGGCGCGGCGATCGCGGAGAAGACGGGTCTCGACCCGATCCAGCTCGGGCGCGACCCGGCGCCGCTCGTCGCGTACATGCGCGAGCAGGGCGTCGACGCGTCGAAGGACAGGACCTGGGCGCAGCTCGTCGACCACATGCTCTCGCACTTCGTCGAGCCGTTCCTGATCGCGCCGACCTTCCTCGTCGACTACCCCGTCGAGCTGTCGCCGCTGGCCCGGCGCAAGCCCGGCGCGGACGGCATCGTCGAGCGCTTCGAGGCGTTCTGCGGCGGCATGGAGATCTCGAACGGGTTCTCCGAGCTCAACGACCCGGACGACCAGCGCGCCCGCTTCGAGGAGCAGGCCGCGGCCGGTCGCGCCGGCGACGAGGAGGCGCACCCCGTCGACGAGGACTACGTCACGGCCCTCGAGTACGGCCTGCCGCCGACCGGCGGCGTCGGCCTCGGCATCGACCGCCTGGCGATGCTGCTGACGGGGCAGGAGACCATCCGCGAGGTGGTCCTCTTCCCCGCGATGCGCACCTGACGGGGACCCCGCCCACGAGGCGGAAAGCGCATCGGAACGCTCTGGTAGTGTGGGCCTCCAGCCCGCCGGATGGGGTCGAATCCACTCGCCGGGCTCCTGCGAAACAGCAGGGCAGGAGGCCCACCATGTTCGAGAGATTCACGGAGCGCGCACGTCAGGTCGTCGTCCTCGCGCAGGACGAGGCCCGCGCCCTCAAGCACAACTACATCGGCACCGAGCACATCCTCCTCGGTCTGCTCCGGGAGGAGGAGGGCCTCGCCGCGCGCGTGCTCGACTCGCTGGACATCACCGTCGAGGACGTCCGCGCCAACGTGGCCCGCATCGTCGGCCAGGGCGAGGAGGTGACGACGGGCCAGATCCCGTTCACCCCGCGCGCCAAGAAGGTGCTCGAGCTGGCGCTCCGCGAGGCGCTCTCGCTCGGCCACAACTACATCGGCACGGAGCACATCCTGCTCGGCCTCGTGCGCGAGAACGAGGGCGTCGCCGCGCGCATCCTGCTCGACTTCGACGCGGACGCCGAGAAGATCCGCAACGAGATCATCCGGATGCTGTCCGGCCCCGGTCGTCGCTCCCAGTCGGGCGGCAGCAGCCCGGCCGCCGCGGGTGCCGGCTCGGCCGAGGCGAAGAAGTCCTCGAAGCTGCTCGACCAGTTCGGGCGCAACCTCACGAAGCTCGCGACCGAGGGCAAGCTCGACCCCGTCGTCGGCCGGCAGACCGAGATCGAGCGGATGATGCAGATCCTCGTCCGCCGGATGAAGAACAACCCGGTCCTGATCGGCGAGCCGGGCGTCGGCAAGACGGCCGTCGTCGAGGGCCTCGCGCAGCGCATCTCGAACGGCCAGGTGCCGGACCTGCTCAAGAACAAGCAGATCTACACGCTCGACCTGGCGGCGCTGGTCGCGGGCTCGAAGTACCGCGGCGAGTTCGAGGAGCGCCTGAAGAAGGTCATGAAGGAGATCTCCCAGCGCGGCGACATCATCCTGTTCATCGACGAGCTCCACAACCTCGTCGGTGCGGGTGCCGCGGAGGGCGCGATCGACGCGGCCTCGATCCTCAAGCCCGCCCTCGCCCGCGGCGAGCTGCAGACCGTCGGGGCGACGACGCTCGACGAGTACCGCAAGTACCTCGAGCGCGACTCCGCGCTGGAGCGCCGCTTCCAGCAGGTCCGCGTCGAGGAGCCCACGGTCGACGACACCGTGCAGATCCTGCGCGGCCTCCGCGATCGCTACGAGGCGCACCACCGCATCCGCATCACCGACGAGGCCCTCGTGGCCGCGGCCGAGCTGTCGAGCCGCTACATCCAGGATCGGCACCTGCCGGACAAGGCGATCGACCTCATCGACGAGGCCGCGTCGCGCATGCGCATCAAGACGATGTCGGCCCCGCCCGCCCAGCGCGAGCTGGAGGACGAGATCGAGCGCGTCCGCAAGGAGAAGGAGGCGGCGATCGAGGGTCAGGACTTCGAGGCGGCCGCCAACCTCCGCGATCAGGAGCGCAAGCTCACGAACGAGAAGCGCGAGGCCGAGGAGTCGTGGACCGAGGGCGAGGCGTCCTCGGAGCAGCCGTCGATCGGCGAGGAGGAGATCGCCGACATCGTCTCGATGTGGACCGGCATCCCCGTCTTCAAGCTGACCGAGGCCGAGACGCAGAAGCTCATCCGCATGGAGGAGGAGCTGCACAAGCGCGTCATCGGGCAGGACGTGGCGATCGCCGCCGTGTCCCGGGCCATCCGCCGTGCCCGCGCGGGCATCAAGGATCCGAAGCGGCCGTCCGGCTCGTTCATCTTCCTCGGTCCGTCCGGCGTCGGCAAGACGGAGCTCGCCCGCACGCTCGCCGAGTTCCTGTTCGGCGACGAGGGCGCGATGATCCAGGTCGACATGTCGGAGTACATGGAGAAGCACTCCGTGTCCCGCCTGGTCGGCTCGCCCCCGGGCTACATCGGGTACGACGAGGGCGGCCAGCTGACCGAGGCCGTGCGGCGCAAGCCGTATTCGGTGGTCCTCCTCGACGAGATCGAGAAGGCCCATCCGGACGTCTTCAACATCCTCCTGCAGGTGCTGGAGGAGGGGAAGCTGACGGACTCGCAGGGACGCAAGGTCGACTTCCGGAACACGATCGTGATCATGACGTCGAACATCGGCGCCGCGACGATCGCGAAGAACCAGTCGTTCGGCTTCTCCCAGAACGAGGACGAGAGCGGCCAGTCCTACGAGGACATGAAGAGCAAGATCATGGGCGAGCTGAAGCGCGTCTTCCGCCCGGAGCTCCTCAACCGCATCGACGAGGTCATCGTCTTCCACAAGCTGAGCCGCGAGCAGATCCTCCACATCGTGGACTTCATGCTCGGCCGCCTGCGCGAGCAGCTGGACCAGCACGAGGTGGCGATCGAGCTCACCGAGTCGGCCAAGGAGCTGCTCGTCCAGGAGGGCTACGACCCGGCGATGGGCGCCCGGCCGCTGCGCCGCGCGATCCAGCGGATCCTCGAGGACCCGCTCGCCGACTTCGTGCTCGCCCAGCAGCTCCAGCCCGGTTCGACGATCCTCGTCGACCGCAAGGACGGCACGGACGAGGTCACGATGGACATCGTGCCGCCGACGCCCGACGCGCCGCCGGCGGACCTCGCCGGCGCGGTCGACTAGCGCCCGACGATCACGCGCTCGATGACGCGGCCTCCGGGGCGACCCGGGGGCCGTTGTCGTTCATCAAAGGGGTCCGGTCACTCTGCGCGGTCGTCCCAGGCCGGGCGTTGCGATACGGCAGCAGGAGCGATCAACGGGCCAGCCACTGTTGATCAACGACAACGCGCGCAGACGCCCCGCAGGGCCACGTCGTGCCCGGTGACCTCGAAGTCGACGCGGTCGGCGACGCGGTGGATCGCGGTCTCGAGCGCGTCGTCCTGAAAGGCCTCCACGGCGCCGCAGCGGGTGCAGACGAGGTGGTGGTGGTGCGCGCCGTCGGGGTGGATCGGCTCGAAGCGCGCGATGCCGTCGCCGGTGTCGACGCGCGTCACGAGGCCGAGGCCGTGGAGCAGGTCGAGCGTGCGGTACACGCTCGCGATGCCGACCGCGGCGCCGTCACGGCGGATCGCATCGTGGATCTCCTGCGCGCTGGCACAGCAGTCCTGCGTGTCGAGGGCGAGGACGACGCGGTCGCGCACGACGCTGGATCGCCCGCCGCGCGTCGCGAGCGTCTGCTGCGCGTGCTCGGACCAGTGGGGTCCGGGCACGGCGTGGTGGTGATGGTGGGCCACGACTTGCAGTCTAGTTGATAATGGTTATCATTACCGCATGATCGCGCTGCTCAAGCTGCTGCCGTTCGTCACCACCATGCTCGGCGGTCTCGTCGCGCTGCGCGTGCAGGGCCGCGTGCACCTCGTCTACGGCCTCGCCGGCGGGGCGATGCTGGGCCTCGTCGCCTTCCACCTCCTGCCGGAGCTGGGCGAGTTCGCCGAGCCGTCGATCGGCGGGGTGCCGCTCCCGTTCCTCCTGATCATCGGGGCGTTCCTCCTGCTCTTCCTGATCGAGGAGCTGATCGGGCCGCACCCGTCCGACGACGACGTCAGCGGCGAGCACCGCCACCCGCACGTCGGCGTGGTCGGCGCCGTCGCGCTCGTCGTCCACTCGTTCATGGACGGCCTCGCGATCGGAATCGGGTTCACGGTCTCGGACGCCGTCGGCGTCGCGATCCTCCTCGCCGTGCTCACGCACGACTTCGCCGACGGCCTCTCCACGGCCGCGATCATGCGCCGCCATGGCAACAGCGTCCGTCGTACCTGGGCGCTGATCGTGGCGGCCGCCGTCGCGCCGGTCATCGGCGCCTTCCTCGGCGGCGCGTTGGACCTCGGCGAGGAGTTCGTGGGCGCGTATGCCGGCTTCTTCGCCGGCACGCTGATCTACTTCGCCACGCGCGACATGATCCCCGGCGCCCGCCAG
>JAUMCA010000026.1:0-12606 GCA_032119475.1 Thermoleophilia bacterium
AGGGGTCAGACCGAAATGCGACACGCCCGCCCCGATCGGACGCAGAAGACCCCGGACGCGTGTCGCATTTCGGTCTGACCCCGTCGCGACACGCACGACCGGCCCGGTCACAGAGACCCTGCACGCGTGTCGCATTTCGGTCTGACCCCTTCGCGACACGCGCGACCCTACCCAACCGACCACCACCCGCCGGCCGATACCCTTCATGCATGCTCGCGTCGTTCCACCTGATCGCGTATCCGCGCAGCGAGCGGGGCTGGGCGTTCGGGCGGATGGGCCTCGACCGACCGGACCTCGCGCGGACGCCGGGCCTGCGCTTCAAGCGCATGGTCGGCACCGCCAAGGGCTCCTCGTTCGCCTGGCGCGCGGACCTGCTGCGCTGGGGCCTCGTGGCCGCGTGGGACGCCGAGGAGGATCTCGACCGGTTCCTCGCCGAGTCGCCGATCGCGGAGCGCTGGCGCGAGCACGCGAGCGAGATCTGGACCGCGCGGCTCCTGCCGGTCAAGTCGGCGGGTGCGTGGGGCGGCGCCAACCCGTTCCCGGCGCAGCCCGATCTACCCGGTGAGGGCGCCTACGCCGTCATCACGCGGGCCACGCTGCGCGCGCGGCGCCTGCGCCGCTTCTTCGACGCCGTGCCGCCCGTCGACCACGACATGCGCCACGCGGACGGCGTCCTCGCGAGCGTCGGGTTCGGCGAGTCGCCCATGATCCACCAGGGCACGCTGAGCCTGTGGTCCTCGCTCGACGCCATGAAGGCGTTCGCGTACGGCACCGCCGCCCACCGCGAGGCGATCCGCCGACGCACCGCGGAGCAGTGGTACGCGGAGGAGCTGTTCGCGCGCTTCCGCGTCCTCGGCAGCGAGGGCACCTGGGGCGGGCGCGACCCCGTCGTCCCCGCATGACGACCGCGCTGATCGTCATCGCGATCCTGCAGGTCGCCGCCGGTGCGATCGTGCTCGCGCGCCTCAGTCGGGGACGCGAACGTCCTGCGCCGCTCGCCACGGGCGCGCCGGCCGAGCACGGCGCGCTCAGCGTCATCGTGCCCGCCCGCGACGAGGAGGCCCGGATCGGCCCGCTGCTGGACGCCCTGGCGCGCACGGGGCCCGCCGTCGGCGAGGTCATCGTCGTCGACGACCGGTCCGACGACGGCACGGCCGACCGCGTCCTCGCGGCCGCCGCCGCCGATCCGCGGGTGCGGCTCGTGCGCGGCGCGGATCTGCCGCCGGGCTGGGTCGGCAAGCAGCACGCCCTGCAGCAGGGCCTCGCCGTCGCGAGCGGCCGCTGGTCCCTGTGCCTCGACGCCGATGCGCGCCCTGATCCCGCGCTGCCCGATGCCCTCGTCGCCTGCGCGGAGGAGCACGGCTACGACGTCGTCACCGCCGGTCCCCGCTTCGCCGTCGACACGTTCGGCGAGACCATCCTCCACCCCGCCCTCCTGGCGACGCTGGTCTACCGCTTCGGCCCGCCGACGGCCGCCCCGGCGCGCACGGATCGCATCGTCGCGAACGGCCAGTGCCTGCTGGTGCCGACCGAGCGGTTCCGCGCGAGCGGCGGCTGGTCGCCGGTGGCGGCGCACATGACGGAGGACGTCGCGCTGGCGCGCCATCTCGTCCGCACCGGCTGGAGCGTCGGCATGGCCGACGCGGCGCGCCTGCTCGTCGTCGACATGCACGCCTCCGGCCGCGAGGCCTGGCGCGAGTGGGGCCGGTCGCTCGCGCTGCCGGGCGTCGCGCCCGCGGCCGAGCAGGTGCGGGGCATCGCGCTCCTCGTGCTGACGCTGGCCCTGCCCCCGTGGATGGTCATCGCCGTCCTGCTCGCGGGCGCACCGACGCTCGCGCTCGTCCCGTCCGCGATCCTGCTCGCCGTCCGTCTCGCCTTCCACGTCGCGCTCCGCCCGACGTACGAGCACGCCGGGGCCGCGTACTGGCTGGCCCCGCTCGCCGACACCGCGGCGGTCGTCCGGCTCGTCGCGTCCGCCCTGCGGCCGAACCGCCGGTGGCGGGGACGGACCTACGCCACGTCGGCGTGATTCTTGTCGATGCCGGCCTTCCGCAGCGCGCGGTCGGCGAGGGCCGCGCGGATGCCGATGCCCACGAGCAGCACCACGCCGGCGAGCAACTCCGGCCCGGCGCCGTAGATGGCCCACACGGCGAACGGCCCGACGAAGACGCACGCCTGGATCCCGCGCGCGAAGCCGAAGCGCCAGCGGACGACGAGCAGCACCGCGGCGCCGACGACGGCGGCGAGCGGCACGAGCACGATCGCGCCGCCGGCGAAGCAGAGCAGGCTGCGGCCGCCGCGGAAGCGCATGGTGATCGGGAACATGTGGCCGACCACGACGCCGACCCAGCCGGCGATGCCGCCCCAGACGGTCATCTGCGGATCGTCGCCCACGACCCCGAGGAGGAGCAGGCCCACGCCGACCGCCGCCGCACCCTTGGCCGCGTCGAGGAAGAGCACGGGACGCGAGCCACGCGCGCCGAGCCGCTTGCGGGCGTTCCAGTACCCCGGGTTGCGGTCCCCGATCTCGCGCAGATCCACGATGCCCTGTCGCCGGGCGATCAGGTTCGCGAAGGAGATGCAGCCGAACGCGTAGCCGATCGCCGCGGCGACCCCCAGGAGCGCGGGGGTCACTCCGGCGTCCGTGCGAGCTGATCGGCGATCGCCCCCGCGACGACGAGTCGGTCGATCGCCCCCTGCGCCCCGGGGCCCCACGGCCAGCGGGTGAGCCACTCGACGAGGCTCCAGATCGACGCCCGCGTGTCCGCGGCGGTCAGGTCATCGCCGACCATCCGGTGCACCGCCTCCGCCCGCTGGAGCGTCGTGCGCGGCTCACGGCCATGCACGCAGCGATGGCGGACGAGGATCACGACGCGCGCGACCAGCCGCTCCGCGAAGCGCTCGAGGTCCCCGACATCGTTCCCCTCGAGCTCCCAGTAGAGGTCGCGCTGCGCGCGGGTCAGGAGCAGGTCGTCCGTGGTCAGCACGCTGCGAGGATACCCAGACGGCAGGCGGGCGAACGACCCGCGTGACGGAAACGCATCAGCGGAAGGGGTAGCCGGACGGCGGCGTGGCCGTCAGCGCGCCCTGCGCCGTGGTGAAGCGGTGCAGCGGATGGGAGGGCGCGCGGAAGGCCCGCGCCATCGTGCCGCGTCGATCGAGGTAGACGTTGACCGGCGCCTTCCCGAAGCGGCTGCGCACGAAGGCGACGACGTCCGCACGCCGCGCGGACTGCGACGCGATGGCGATGACCCGAACATTCGGATGCGTCGACGCGTACCGCGCGACCTCAGGCGCCTCGGCCTGGCACTGGAGTCAGAACGGGTGGAAGAACATCACGGCGGCCGGCGTGCCCGCGAGCTTCGCGGGCGTGACGGCGCCGTTCACGACGCGCGCGGCATTCGCCGGCGCCGCGGCGAACGCGACGGCGACGAGTGCGGCCGTGAGGGCGAGAAGGCGTCGCACGGCGCTAGGCGGCGTCGAGCGCCTCGTCCTCCAGCACCGAGCCGCACTCGCGGCACGCCCAGGCGCCGATCCCGCCGCGTCGCTCCACGCGGATCGTCTCCCCCGCGCAGGCGAGGCACGTGCCCTCGTGGGCACTCCGATCGAGCGGCGCCCACGCCGCGATCAGGCCCTCCAGCGTGGTGGCGATGGGTGCGGCGGACTGCATATCTAGGAGAAGCATGACTACAACCTCCGGAAGACGCCAACCACAACGCCCATGACGACGACGTGGTCGGGATAGAAGGGCTCGAGCGCGTCGTTCTCGGGATCGAGGCGGACGCGGCCGTCAATGCGACGGACGCGCTTGACGGTGGCCTCGTCGCCGTCGATCAGGCAGGCGGCGATCGCACCGTCCGCGCAGTCCTCCTGCCGGCGGATCACGACGGTGTCGCCGTCGAGGATGCCCGCGTTGACCATCGAGTCGCCGCGGACCTTCAGGAGGAAGTTGTCGCCGCTCGCCGTGATCTGCTCGGGGACGGCGATGTGCTCCTGGACGTTCTCCTCCGCGAGGATCGGCGTGCCCGCGGCGATCGCGCCGAGCATCGGCAGCATGCGCACGCCGGGGTGCTCCGCGGCCTGCGCGGCCCGCGCGGCCCGCGCCGCCCGGCGGTCGCCGAGGTCGATGGCCCGTGGCTTCGTGGCGTCGCGGCGCAGGGCGCCGCTCAGCTCGAGCGCCTTCAGGTGCGCGTGCACCGTGGACGGGGAGGTGAGGCCGATCGCCTCGCCGATCTCGCGCACGGTCGGCGGGTAGCCGTGGCGATCCATATGCTCCTCGACGACTTCGAGGACCTGCTGCTGTCGCTTGGTCAGGGCCACATCGACTCCGATCGAACGGGTGTTCGCATCCACTGTGCCAGATCGAACGCCTGTTCGCAAGTCCGATCTGCCCCGCAGGGCCCCGACCTTCGGCTAGCATCCGTCCGCACGCGCTGGTGGCGGAATTGGTAGACGCGCAAGGTTGAGGGCCTTGTGCCCGCAAGGGCGTGGAGGTTCAAGTCCTCTCCAGCGCATCGCGACGCGGCCCCCGGGGGAACCCGGGGGCCGCTGTCGTCCTGGGCCCCCGGCGGCCTGAGGACACCTACGAGCGCCTCGACCGCTGGATACGCCGCAACGGGTCCGCGGTATCACCGCAGTCGGGCTGCGTCAGATTCCCGTGGGGCGAGCGTCGTCCTCCGTGCACCCACGATCACCACGGAGGCCCTGAGCTCCATGTCCACCCCACTTCGCCTGCGCGGCGCCCTGATCGGCGCCGCCGCCCTCGCCAGCCTGGCGCTCGCACCCGCCGTCCACGCCTACGAGGGCGATTGGACCATCACCGGCAGCTTCGAGCGCACGACCAGCCCGAGCTTCGCCGGAGGGTTCAACCCCAACGACATCGACGAGGTCACGGCCGGGTACGACAACCGCGCCAAGGTCGCCAGCCTGCGCCTGCGCTTCTTCGAGGCGCCCAGCCGCGGCACGATCTACGCCGCCCTCGGCACCGGCCTCCCGAACGGCACCTGCGACATCGGCGCGCTCGACATCGCGATCCAGGCCCGCGACGTCACCCGCACGCGTCAGGTCACCGAGACGGAGACCTACTGGGTCGACGAGCTCGAGTACCGCTACACGTGGTCCCGCTACGTCGCCCCGGACGGCGAGGGCTGGACGTACGTCGGTCGCGAGTACACCCGCTCGAGCTGGCAGTACAAGTGGATGCGCACCGGCCACGAGGAGACCCGCACGATCACCCGCACGATCACCGAGGTCGACCCGACGCAGCACGAGCGCGTCGGCACGCTGGAGCGCGACGCCGTCGACGGCGAGCTCGTCGACGTGGAGCGCGTCGCCAACGGCGCCACCGAGATGACGTGGTCGTGGGGCCACCCGCTGCTGAACGGCGTCGCCGCCGACTGCATCGAGATCCAGGTCCCCGGCCGGCGTGCGCCGTTCGTGATCGCGCCGCCCGCCGATCCCGCACCGGCTCCCGAGCCCGCGCCGGCACCGACGGACCCGGCACCCGAGGACCCGATCGCGGCCGCCGATGAGGTGACGCTCGACGACATCGCCGTCAGCGCCACCCGCCTGTCCGGGGGGCGCATCGCGCTCGTGCTGGCCGGCGGCGACGCCGAGCGCGTCCAGATCCGCGTCAAGCGCTCCTCGAAGACGCTGGCGTTCCGCTCGCGCATCGTGCTGCGCAACCAGGCGGCCGGCGTCCGCTACGTCGTCGTCCGCTTCACGGACGGGGCGGACTGGTCCGACTGGGAGAGGGTCGCGGTCCGCTGAGGCACCGCGGGGGCCGGTCGCGCTGACGGCCGGCCCCCAGCCGGTGACGTCCCGGTGACGATCCGGTGACGGCGCCGGAAGGCGGCCGCGCGCGTCGTACCGTGGGGGCATGAGCACCCGACGGAACCGCATCGCACTGGTCGCGCACGATGGCGCGAAGGACGCCATGGTCGGCCTCGTCGACCGCCACCTGCCGCTCCTGCGCACGTCGCGCCTCGTGGCGACGGCGACGACCGGCGGGATGCTGGTCGACCGCTTCGATCTCGACGTCCATCGCCTGATGTCCGGCCCACTGGGCGGCGACCTCCAGATCGGCGCGCTCGTCGCCGAGGGGAGCCTCGATCTGGTCGTGTTCCTGCGGGACCCCCTGACCGCGCACCCGCACGACCCGGACATCCAGGCGCTGATGAAGGTCTGCGACGTCCACGACGTGCCGCTGGCGACCAACCCGGCGACGGCGGAACTGTGCCTCGGAGCGCTCGGCCTGCCGGCGCGCGAAATCCCGTTTGCCGCGGTGTGAAGCGACATATTCCTGACGTCCCATCGTCTACGGTACGCCCGTTGCCCGCGGATCCGCCGGGGCGCGAAAGGAACGATGGGCAACCGCGAGGAGCTTCGACGCGATCCAGTGCTGCTTGACGCCGCCGCCGCCGGCGACGGCGACGTGATCGCGCTCCTCGGCCTGCTCGCCCTCGGCGTCGGCGACGAGCCCGAGGCGCGGGACCGCTTCGGCCATGCGGCGAGCATCGACCACGGCACCGGGCATCACGGACTGGCCGCCTTCGAGGAGCGCGACGGCGATCCGGACGAGGCGTGGCGCCTGATGCAGCGCGCGCTGGCGCGCGGCGCCGTTCCCGCGCTCACCCGCATCGCGCGCATCGCGCTCCTGCGCGGCGCGGAGGATCCGGGACGGCACTACCTGCTCTGCGCCGCCCGCCTCGGCGACGCGGACGCCATGTACGAGGTCGCCCATCTCGCGACCGATGACGGCGACGATGCGACCGCACGGCGGTGGTACGGCGCCGCGGTCGACCGCGAGTCGGGCGTCGAATGGCCGATCGAGCGCGGCGTCGGCTTCCTGCTGCTCTAGCCGCTGCCACGCCTCACCGCCGCGGCCCGCGGGGCACCGGACACGCCGGCGCCCCGCGGGGTTCACGCTACGGCTGCCAGGTGGCGCTCGCGGAGAGCGACGCCGCGTCCTTCAGGAGCAGCGACGACGCCATCTTCCCGAGCGGCGACGCGTAGGCGGCCTCCTTGCCGCCGCCGAGGATGTTGGCACCGACCAGCGCCTGCGTGCCGTCCGCCGAGATGGCGGCGACGAGCGCGTTGGACGGGCCGAACGGCCGCACCCTGCCGTCGGCGATGCGGATGTACGCCGGCTGCAGGTAGTCCTCGCCGATGACGTTCGCGACGATCGTCGCGCCGTCACGCGACCAGGCGATCGGCGTCGGGCCCTGGATCAGGCCCTTGCCGGTGTAGTTCGTCAGCTGCTTCGCCGACGACGGATCGGACGGGTTCACCGTCCAGATCTGGTTGCGCGCGAACGGCTGCCCGGCGGCGTGACCGACGGTCTCGCGGACGTACGCGAGTGCGTTCGGACCCCACACCGGCATCGAGCCGAGGCCGATGCGGACCGGGCCGGAGCCGTCGGCGTTCGCGATGCGGAGCTGCGCGCCGGTCAGCGTGCCCGGGAAGCGCTCCCACGCGTACGCAATCTGGGTGCCGGTCGGCGACCACGTGTAGCCGCCGACCATGTTGCCGGTCGCCTTCACGATCGTCGTGGCGGCGCCGCCCGTCGTGACGGACGAGAGGCCGATGCCGGTGACATCGCCCTTGGCGCTGGCCGACGTCGTGCTGCAGAGGACCTTGGACGAGTCCGGCGACCAGACCGGGCCACCGCAGTAGAAGTTCGCGTCGACGACTCCGCCCGTGGCGACGTTGACCATGCGGAGCTCGCGCGTCCACTTCTCCATGTTCGTGATGTACTCGTACGCGACCCACTGGCCGTTCGGCGAGATGACCGGCTCGATGCCCTTCACGCCCAACGCGCGGACGCCCGTGCCGTCGTCATCGGCGAGGTGGACGGTCGGATTGCCGGCTGCCTTCGTGTACTTGTTGAAGGCGATCGTCGCGCCGGCGAGCGCCGGCAGCGCGAACACGGCGACGATCGCGCTGGCGAGAATGGCCAGTCGTCTCATGCGGTTCCTCCTTGGAACGGGTGTAGGGCGCACCGTACCGAACACGTTGCGGCTGTCACCGGACGGAAAGCGCGGGGTTGCCCGGGACGGTGCCGCGGATGAAGTCCCGCACCGCCTCCACCGCCCGCGTCGGACGGGCGTCGGCACGGGCCGCGATGCCGAGCCGGAGCGCCCGGTGCCGGCCGGCGAGCGGGCGGGTGACGAGACGCAGGCCGTCGAGCGCCCGGTCGTCGACGGGCACGGCGTTGACGATCGAGACGCCCAGGCCGTTGGCCACGTAGGCGCGCACGACGTCGAGCTGGCCCGTGCGGTGGACGACCCGCGGCTCGAGGCGCTTCGCGCCGAACAGGCCCGCGAAGTACTCGCGGCTCAGCGGGAGGTCGAGCAGGACGAAGTCGCGCGCCGCGAGGTCGCGGAGCGGCACCGCGTCGGCCGCCGCGAGCGGATCGTCGGCCGCGAGCAGGGCGCGCGGCGGCAGCTCGGCCAGCGGCGCGAACGCGACGTCGGGCGGCAGTCCGAGGTCGTACGTCAGCGCGAGCTCGATGCGGCCGTGCAGCAGCCGATCCAGCAGCTCCTCCTGTCCCGCCTCGACCATCTGCAGGCGGATCGCCGGATGCGTGCCGGCGAGCCCGGCCACGATGCGCGGCGAGATCAGCGGCGCGACGGTCACGAGCGACCCGAGCGAGACGTCGCCCGCGACCTCGTCCCGCAGGTCGCGGGCCACCCGGTCCACCGCGTCCGCGTGGTCGAGCAGGCTGCGGGCCTCCCCGAGCAGTCGCTGGCCCGCGGCCGTCGGCACGGCGACGCCCCCGGGGCGCCGCACGAGCAGATCCACGCCGAGCTGGCGCTCGAGGTCCTGGATGGCGGCCGACACGGTCGACTGCGCGGCGTGCACGCGGCGGGCCGCCTCGCCGATGCCGCCCGCCTCGCAGACGGCGACGAACAGCTCCAGGTGGCGCAGCGTCGTGCGCATCGCCTACTCGTCCCCGGGCACCCCGAACGACGGCGCGTCGTCCGGATGCAGCGCGCGCGTCACGTACCCCTCGAGCTCCGGCTCCCAGCGCGTCCACAGCGCGGCGAGCTGCGCGACCGGGTCCCCCTCGCTCCAGTCGACGCGCAGGTCGGTGACGGGCCAGGCGACCTCGCGGGCGACCACGAGCCCCGCGGAGCGCACCGGGCCGGCTTCCCCGCCCGCCGCGACGCCGGCCGTCAGACCGGCCACGAGCCGCGCCGCGAGCGTTCCGCGCGCCGCGAGGAACCCGTCGACCGCACGGTCGGGGACCTCGGTCGCGGCGAGCAGGTTCCCCGCGCCGACGACCGCGTCGGCGCGACACTCGCCCACCACGCCGAGCGCGTGATCGCCGGAGAAGATCGCGGTGCGGCCGTCGGGCGCGACGGCGGTCAGCTGGCGGTACGCGATCAGCGCCGGCGGCGTGGCGGCGACCAGATCGCGCAGGGCCTCCTCCGGCGCCGCCCCGGCCGCCATCCGGTCCAGCAGCGCCGGACCGAGCCGCGGGTCGGTGACGTTCTGCGACGCGACCGCCCCGACGCCGGCGCGCACGTGGGCGCAGCGGGCGGCGACGGCCGGGCTCGACGAGGTGATCGCGACGCCGACCTCGCCCGTCGCGGGATCGGCCGCGACGAGCGACAGCGTCACGCGGGGCTCCCGTCCGGGATCACCGCCGTCACGTCGACCTCGACGAGCCAGGTCGGACGCGCCAGCGCGACCACGACGAGCCCGGTGAACACCGGGAACACGCCGGGCATCCGCTCGCCGAGCACGCGGTAGACCGGCTCGCGGTGGCGGATGTCGGTCAGGTAGATGACGCACTTGACGATGTGCGCCGGCTCGGAGCCGCACTCGGCCAGCAGGAGCTCGACGTTGTCCATGACCTTGTGCGCCTGCGCCGCGGGGTCGCCGACGCCGACGTCCTCGCGCGTGTCCAGATCCTGCGCGACCTGTCCCCGCAGGTACACGACGCCGTTCGCGACGACCGCCTGGCAGAGGTCGTTGGACAGCTGCTGCTCCGGATACGTGTCCCGCGTGTTGAACGGCCGGACGCGCCGGTGGACCGTCATGCGCGCGCCCCGGTCGGCGCGACGCCGCGGGTGCGCTCGGACAGGCCGGCGGCATCGCGCACGCAGTCCGCGGCGTGCTCGAAGTCGAAGTTCCGGTACACCGCGGCGAGGTTCGCGAACTCCGGCGACTGCGCGAACACCTGGAAGGTGTGGCGGTGCCCGGCGTAGTCGGAGTTGACGAGATCGCGCGCGTACGCGAGCAGGCGACGGCGATCCTCGGCCACCCAGTCGTCGTTGACGGTGTAGAACTTGTCGAGCCACGCGCCCGACTCGGGATGCGCGAAGCTCGCGGCGTCCGGCGTGACGCACACCTGGCCCCCGCACAACTCGCGCGTGAGGTGCAGCGCGTGCCGGTAGTGCGACGAGGCGAGCACGCGGCCGGAGTAGAGCAGCGACTGGTTCGGCATCAGGAGGCCGGCGGGGCTCTCCTCGGCCGTCGCGACCGCCGCGATCAGGTGCGCGTTGATGCCCTCGCGGTAGCAGGCCAGCTGCGACAGCTTCTCCTGCACCGCCTGCTGCTTGTCGAGGCCCGTCTGGCGGACGTTGAGCAGCGCGGCGCCGATCATCAGGTCCGCGAGGCGGACGTTGCGGAGCACGAACGCGAACGCGCTGTAGCGGTGGAGGGTCGCGCGGATGTACGTCGCCGCCGCGGTGTGCTGGTAGAAGAGGACGTCCTCCCAGGGGATCTCGACGTCGTCGAACACCACGAGCGCCTCGACCTCGTCGAAGCGCGACGAGATCGGGTAGTCGGCGGGGTCGTGGACGCCGGCGAAGCCGCTCCGGCAGATGTGCTTGATGCCGGGCGCGCCCATGTCGGCGATGAAGCCGATCGCGTAGTCGGACAGCGCGGCGTCGCCCCAGTTCGCGATGGTCGGCTTCACGAACGCCTGGTTCGCGTACGCCGCCGCGGTCTCGAACTTGGCCCCGCGCACGACGATGCCGTTGTCCGTCTCGCGGACGACGTGCAGGAGCATGTCGGGATCCTGGTCCTGCGGCCGCTTCGAGCGATCGCCCTTCGGGTCGGTGTTGGCGGAGACGTGGAACGGGTCGTTGTGCAGCGCGAGGTGGATGTGGCGCTCGATGTTCTCGGCGAAGCGCGGGTCGACCTCGTTGAGGACGTCCTTGCCGTCGAACAGGGACCACATCTCGCCGACCGTCTCGTCGCCGACGCGCGTGACGACGCCGCCGAGGTCGTCGAAGACCGCCTCCACCGCGGCCCGCTTGCGGTGCCAGTGCTCCTGCGCCAGCGGGAGCTGCGTGCCGACCGCGTTGCGCTCGCCCGTCTCCGGGTCGACGTACGTCATGACGTCCTGCGTCGCGGCCTCGTGCTGGAGGTCGTAGATGCGGGCCCGCGCATCGACCGCCGGCTTGAACGCGGGGTGCGTCGTGACGTCGTCGACGCGCTCGCCGGAGATCCAGACCTCGCGGCCGTCGCGGATGGACTCTCGGTATTCCTCACCGGTGCGGATCACGGGGCCTCCTCGTCTGCTCGCATATGGTCGCAGCGTCCGCGTCGTCGGACAAGCCGGACGATGGACGGTGGGTCATCGGTCTTTCCGATGGGAGGTTGGGCGGCCCCTAGGCCGACGGTGCGCGCTGCTTCGACCCGCAGCAGCCCGGCTCAGAGGCGGGCCAATCGAGCGTCGGATTGCGGTCGAAGAAGCCGGCCGGCTCAAGGCGGAACCCGGCCCGCGCGACCGGCATCACCGGCCAGTCCTCGGGGCGCACGAAGTGCGTCACGCCGACCGTGTACCAGCAGACGACGTCCGTGTCCTCGATCGGCCGGTTCGCCGCCGACCACTCCGGCACGCCATCCTGATCCGTGCGCCCGTACGGGTACGTCCCGGCGGCGTGCCGCTCGTCCTCGCGGTACGGCGTCACCCACAGGGTGTTGCGGCCGAAGCCCGCCCGGCGGTAGACGCTCGACTCCGGCTGGGCGAGCAGCGGCGTGACGCCGTGCATCGGCACGATCCGGTACGAGCGCGGCGCACCGGCCACGGACCGCTCGGACGGGTTGCCGACGTACCACTGGCGGGCGAGGTCGTCCGCCGCCTGCCGCTTGGCCTCGTCCTCGGTCCGGAACACGGTCACCTTCGAGCGCCACGCGTTGCCGACGGGGTTGTCCGGGCCGGTCGGGACCGGCTCGGCCTCGATCTCCCGCACGGTGTTCACCGGCCCGTCGACGTCGAGGTCGAGGCGGAAGCAGAACAGGTGCTGGTGGTGCGGGCCCGACAGACCCGCGTCGACCATCTGCGTGCCCTTCAGCTCCTCGCCGGGGCTGTGCGCCATCGTCGAGATGATCCCGTGGAGCTGCACCTCGAGCTCGATGTGGCCGTCGAGGCCGAAGTTCCAGCGGAACGCGTAGTCGTAGTTGCCGACCGTGGCCATCGAGTTGACGACGAAGCGGCGGGCGCGGCGGCTCTCCACGTGCCCCGACGCGTGGTCGGTGTGCTTCCAGAGGAGGCTGAAGTCCTCCTCGTGGAGGCAGATCGCGTTGGCGATCTCCACCACGTCGCCCTGCCCGTTGGCCAGATGCGCGTCGAGGTAGGTGATGTCGCCG
>JAUMCA010000027.1:0-4951 GCA_032119475.1 Thermoleophilia bacterium
TGCTCGTCGCGCTGATGGCCGTGTACGGCATCGGCGAGGCGTTCTTCCGCCCGGCGCTGAGCGGCATCATCCCGCAGACCGTCTCGCCGGCCCGACTCCAGGAGGCGTACGGCCTGCTCGCCACGACACCCGCGCTCGGCATCGCCGTCGGCGGCGCCATCGGCGGCTTCCTCGTCGCGGTGATCAGCCCGGCCGGCGCGCTCGCGTTCGACGCGGGCACGTTCCTCGTCAGCATCCTCTGCCTGTCGTTCATGCGTACGCGCGGCACCCCCGCCGCGTGGCGCAACCGGAACTTCCGCGCGGACCTCGCGGCGGGCTGGCGCGCGTTCAGCTCCCGCTCCTGGCTCGTCGTGATCGTGCTCGGCGAGGTGCTCTACGCCCTGTTCGTGATGCCGGGCATCTACGCGATCGGGCCGGCCATCGCCGACGACCGGATGGGCGGATCCAGCGCATGGGCCGCGGTCATCTCGGGCTTCGGGATCGGCTTCCTGATCGGCGGGCTGACCGCGATGCGACTCAAGCCGCGGAGGCCGCTCGTCCTCGCGTACCTGCTGTGCATCCCGTTCTCGCTGTTCTTCCTGCTGATGGCCGTTGCCCCGCAGGTCGTGGTCCTCACCGCCGCCGCGATCATGGCGGGCGCCGTGATCTCGATCTCCGGCACGCTGCTCGAGACGACGATCACGCGCGAGGTCGCTCCGGAGCTGCGGTCGCGCGTCGGGTCCTTCCGCACGCTCGGGAGCGTCGCGATGCTTCCGGTCGGCATGTTCCTCGTCGGGCCGATCACGGGCGCTCTCGGCCTGACCGGCGCCGTCCTGCTCGGTTTCGTCGCCGTCCTCGCCAACGCCGGGCTCGTCCTCGGCACGCCGAGCGTGCGCCGGCTGACGGCCGACTACCCGCCGCCGGAGCCATCGGCGATCGGCGACGTGGCGCCCGCGGAGTCGCCGGCGTGACCGCGACGAAGCAGGAGGTGCGGGCGCGCCTGCGCAACGCCCGCGCTGCGCGAACCGCCACCGATCTGGAGGCGTGGGGCGTGCTGCTCGCGGCGCACGCCGGCGTCGTGCCCGGCGCGACGGTGACCGCGTTCGTCGGGACGGGCGGCGAGGTGCCGACGCTCCCGCTGATCGACGCGCTCGTCGCGGACGGCCGCCGCGTGCTCCTGCCGATCACGCTGCCCGATATGCGCCTCGACTGGGCCGCGTACACCGGTGCGGACGATCTCGAGCCAGCCGGCTTCGGCCTCCTCGAGCCACGCGGTCCGCGCCTCGGGGTCGAGGCGATCGGCGAGGCCGACACGCTGCTGATGCCGGCCCTCGCGATCGACCGCCGTGGGCGCCGCCTCGGGCAGGGCGGTGGCTGCTACGACCGGTCGCTGCCGCTCGCGCGCGGCCGGCGGATCGCCGTCGTCGCGGACGAGGAGGTGCTCGAGGAGGTGCCGGTCGAGGCGCACGACGAGCCGGTCGACGCGGTGCTCACGCCGAGCGCTGGGCTGATGCCCTTCCCGCGCGGCTAGCCTTCCGCCATGGCGGACCTCGGGCCCCACGGCGAGCGCACCGCCGAGCAGGAGGCGTTCCTCGCGGAGTTGCGGGCGCGACGCGGCCGGCTCGACGGCCTCTACGGCACGCTCGTGCTGCACCGGGAGCTGGCCGAGATGATGCTGGAGATCGGGCGCTTCTACCGCACGGCGGCGACCGTCCCGGACCGGTACCGCGAGGCCGCGACGCTCGCGGTCGCCACGGAGACGCGCTGCGCCTACGTGTGGTCGAAGCACGAGCCGACGGCGCGCGACGCCGGCCTGCCGCAAGCGGCGATCGAGGCACTGCGCGCGGCCCGCTGGGACGACGCGGCGCTCGAGCCGCTCGACCGCGACGCCGTCGCCGGCGCGCGGGCCGCGCTCGACCTGGCCTCGATCCCGGCGGATCTGCAGGAGCGGATCATCGCGGCGTGGGGCGTGGAGGGGCTGCTCGAGCTGAGCGTCCTCGCGGGCGTGTACCGGATGATCGCCGGCTACCTCGCCTCCATCGACGTGCCGCTACCCGAGGACGCGCGCGATCCGTGGGGCCCGAACCCAGGACCGGGCGTCGGCGGCGCGTAGCCGCCAGCGAACGATCCGGGTGCGGGGTGTCGCGAAGGGGTCAGACCGATATGCGACACGCCTACGCGGCGCGCGCATGCGCTGCCGCACGCGCGTGTCGCATATCGGTCTGACCCCTTCGCGACACCCAGCCTCAGAGCGACGGCCAGCGGTCCGCCCACGGGCGGACGCGCTCGACGGCGGCGCCGATCCGCAGCGCGGTGTCGTCGCGGTCCTTGCGGGCGACGATCTGCAGGCCGACCGGCAGGCCGTCGTCGGAGAACCCGGCCGGCACGCTGAGCGCGGGGCACGGGCTCGTGAAGTTGAACTGGCTCGTCATGTCCAGCGTGCGGTAGCGCCCGTCGTCGGTCGTGCCGTAGAAGCCGTACTCGTCGAGGTCGACCTGGGGCGGCAGCTGCGCCATCGTCGGGCAGAGGAACGCGTCGAACTCGGCGTGCACCGCGGCGAGCTGCGCCCATCCCTCCTGGCGCAGGATCTCCAGCCGCTTGAACGTGACCGCGTCGAGCTTCAGGCCGTGCTCCATCAGGCGCCGGACCGTCGGGTCCATCGTGTCGCCCCACTCGGGCAGCAGGTGGCCGAACCACGCCGCGAGGTAGACGCTCCAGTGCTCGCCCCACGCGTCCGCGAACGCGCGGGACCAGCCCAGCTCCACCTCGACGACCTCGGCGCCCGCGTCGGCGAGGGCGTCGAGGCTGGCGCGCACCTCCCGCTCGACCTGCGGATCGACGAGGTGGTCGCCGAGGTCGATGTCGTGGGCGAGGCGCAGGCCGCGGACGTCGGACGGGATCGGCGTGGACCAGTCGTCGGCGCGGGTCAGGGACATCGGATCGCGGGGGTCGTAGCCCGCGGTGGCCTGCAGGAACAGCCGGGCGTCGTCGATCGTCCGGGCGAGGGGGCCGAAGTGCTGAATCGCGTCCCAGCCGGACGGGACGACGTCGATGGGGATCCGCCCGTACGCGGGCTTGAGGCCGACGATGCCGCAGTTCGCGGCCGGGATCCGGACGGAGCCGCCCATGTCGCTGCCCTCGGCGAGCGGCACGCAGCCCGCCGCCACCGCCGCGCCCGAGCCGCCGGACGAGCCGCCCGGATTGCGGTCGGGGTTCCACGGGTTCCGCGTCACACCCCACAGCGGGCTGCGCGTGAAACCGGAGTAGGCGAACTCCGGCGTCGTCGTCTTGCCGACCATGATCGCGCCCGCGGCGCGCAGGCGCTCCACGATGACGCTGTCGTAGTCGGGCACCCAGTGCTCGTGCGAGTACGACCCGAGCGTCGTGCGGTCGCCCTTCGTCGGCGTGAGGTCCTTGATCGCGATCGGCACGCCGTGCAGCGGCCCGAGCGCGGCGCCGTCGGCCACTGCCCGCTCTGCGGCCCGCGCCTGCTCGAGCGCGCGCTCGGGGAAGGTGAAGCAGAAGCAGTTGAGCGTCGGGTTGACCTCCTCGATCCGGTCGAGCGACGCCTGCACCACCTCGACAGGCGACAGCTCGCGTGCCGCGATGCGCGCGGCCATCTCGACGGCGGTGAGCTTCCAGAGCGGGGCCATGCGGTGAACCGTAGACGGCGCGGGCGGGTGTGGTGAAAAGGGGTCAGACCGTTTTTCACCATGCGGCTCCCGGTGACCTCTCACCACGGTCATCAGCATGGTGAAAAACGGTCTGACCCCTTTTCACCACACCCACCCGCGCACGGGTGCGGTGTACCGTTGACGCATGGCGATCGCCGAGCAGACCGAGGCGGAGGTCCTGTGCCGGCATCGGCGACGACCGCCGCTGCTCGCGGTCGGGATCATCGGCGGCGTCGCCCTCGTGGCCAGCGCCTTCTCGGCCGGCGGGCTCGCTGCGCTGGTGCTGATCGGCCTCGCCATCCTGGCCGTCGCCGGCGGGGTGCTGCTCCACCGGCGCGTCTGGACCGAGGACCAGGTCGTGACCGTCGACGGCGTCGCGCTGGTCCGTCCGCGCGGCGACGGGGCCGATGTCCCGTTCGACCGCATCACCCGCGCGGTGGACCGCGGCCGGATGCTGCGCTTCACGCGCGACGACGGCGCCACGCTCGACTTCGCGCGGTCGCCGCACGCGCGGCGGATCCGGTCGCTGCTGGCCGAGCACGCACCGCACGTCACCTGGGTCGAGGACATCGACCCCGCGTGCGATACCTGAGGCGTGCGCTGGTAGCCGGCCCGTGCGGCCGGCCCACGAGGGCAGCGGACCGCGTGCGCTGGTAGATTCCCGCGCATGAACGCCGCCACCCTCCGCCTCGCCGCCGTCCCCCGCACGGGGCTCCTGACCGACGCCCTCCTGATCGTCGGCGGCGCGCTGTTCCTCGCGCTCTGCGCGCAGATCTCGTTCCAGCTCCCGTTCACGCCGGTGCCGATCACGCTGCAGACGTTCGGCGTGCTGCTGCTCGGCGCCTCGTACGGCGCGTGGCGCGGCGCGGCGACGACGCTGCTCTACCTGCTCATGGGCGTCGTCGGCCTGCCGGTCTTCGCGGACCAGTCGCACGGCCTCGACGTCGTCCTCGGCGCGACGGGTGGCTACCTGCTCGGCTTCGTCCTCGCGTCGGCCTTCGTCGGCTGGCTCGCGCAGCGCCAGTGGGACCGCCGGTTCTCCTCGGCGACCGCCGCGATCCTCGCCGGCACCGTGATCATCTACGCCTGCGGCCTGCCGTGGCTGATGGTCGATCAGGGCCTGTCCTGGGACACGACGCTCGAGTACGGCCTCTACCCGTTCGTGCCGGGCGATCTGCTCAAGCTGTACCTCGTGGCGGCGCTCCTGCCGGGCGCGTGGCGCCTCGTGCGGCACCTCCGCCGATAACGATCGTTTTCGCCCCTATGATCGCCGGTCATGGGGGAGGAAGGTGACCGGG
>JAUMCA010000027.1:4961-13827 GCA_032119475.1 Thermoleophilia bacterium
GACGTCGCGATCATCGGCGGCGGCGCCGTCGGGCTGAGCGCCGCGTACGCGCTCGCGCGTCGCGGCGTCGGCGTCACGGTGCTCGAGCGTCGGCGGATCGGCAGCGGCGCCTCGGGCGGGTCGGCGTGCATGGTGTGCCCCAGCCACTCCGACCGCACGGCATCGCCCGCCGCCCTGCGGGACGGGCTGCGGTTCCTGCGCGACCCCAAGGCGCCGCTCAAGCTGCGCGGCCGGCCGAGCGAGCTCGCCTGGGTTGCGCGCTTCACGGCCGCCTCGCTGAGCGGTGAGCGGGCGGCGGCCGGCACGGCGCTCCTGCGACGCATGGCACTGCGCAGCACCGAGCTCCACCGCGCGTGGTCGGACGACCTCGGCACGGGGCTGCAGATGCACGGCACGCTGAACCTGTGGAGCGGCCCGCACGCCGCAGCCGAGCGCGAGGCGGTCGTCCACGAGGCGCGGGAGGCGGGACTCGCCATCGACGCGTTCGATCAGGCGGCCCTCACGCAGCTCGAGCCATCCGTCCAGGGCGCCACCCACGGGGCGCTCGCCACGGACGACGGCCACGTCGACTCGCTCGTCTTCGTCGAGCGCGTGGCCGCCGGCGCCCGCGCAGCGGGTGCGTCGATCGTCGAGGACGTCGACGTCGTGCGGATCGACCGCAGCGGCCCGCGCATCCGGCTGACGACGACGCGAGGCGTCGTCGAGGCCGACCGCGTCGTCGTCGCGGCCGGGCACTGGACGCGGCGCTTCGCCGGCGACGTCGGCGCCCGCCTGCCGATCACCCCGGCCAAGGGCTACCACGCGGAGTTCGCCGGCGCGGTGGCCGACGCCCAGCGGCCGCTGTACTTCTCCTCGGCGCACTGCGTCGCGACGCCGCTCGAGGGCCGGCTCCGCATTGCCGGCACGCTCGAGATCGGCACCGATCCCGAGGAGATCGACCTCCGTCGGGTGGACGCGCTGCGCGAGGCGGGGCAGCGGTTCCTCCGCGGCGTCCCGGACGCCCCGACGTCGATCTGGCTCGGGCAGCGCCCGCTCTCCGCGGACAGCATGCCGATCATCGGGCCGCTCGAGCGCGACCCGCGCGTGATCATCGCCTCGGGCCACGGGACGCTCGGCATCACGCTCGCGCCGGTCACCGGCGAGCTCGTCGCGGACCACGTGACCGCGGGGACGGCGGCCGATCCGCTCGTGCGTCCCGATCGCTTCCGCTGATCAGCGGCGGCCGAGCACGTGCATCGCCGCCGCCCGGCCGGCGATGCCGCTGACCGCGCCCCCGCGACGGGCGCCGCTGCCGCAGAGGAGCACCCGGTCGACGTGCGTGGCGACGCCCCACGTGCCGACCTCGGCCTCCGACTCCGCCCACGGCCACTGGAGGTCGCGGTGGAAGATGTTGCCGCCGGGCAGGCCGAGGCTGTCCTCGAGGTCGAGCGGGCACTTCGCCTCGATGCAGGGGCGACCGTCCTGGTCGAGCGCGATGACGTCCCCCAGGGGCTCGTCCAGATGCGCCTCGAACCCGGCGAGGGTCCGCTCGAGCAGCGTCGCGGTGGCCTGCGCCCGATCCCCCGCGAATAGCCGCGCGGGTGCATGGAGACCGAACAGCGTGAGCGTCTGGTACCCCCGCGCCCGCAGGTCCTCCGACAGGATCGACGGGTCGGTGAGGGTGTGGCAGTACAGCTCACTCGGCGGCCGGCTCGGCAGCTTCCCGGCCTTCGCCTCGCGGAACGCGGTCTCGAGCTCGGTGTACGACTCGTCGACGTGGAAGGTGCCGGCGAACGCCTCACGCGGGTCGCGCCCGCTGCGCAGGCGCGGTAGGCGACGCAGCACCATGTTGACCTTCAGCTGCGCACCCTCCGGGCCCGGTTCTCCCGGCTCCTCGCCGAGCAGCGCGCTGAGGACGCGCGGCGCGACGTTCGCGAGCACGACCGGCGCGCCGGCCGCGTGCTCGCCCGTCGCGTCCCGCCACGTCACCTCGGCGGCGTCCGCGCCGGAACGGATCGCGACGACCTCGGCGCCGGTGCGAATCTCCGCCCCGGCGCGGCGCGCGGCACCGTCGAGCGCGGCGCTGACGGCGCCCATGCCGCCGACCGGGACCTTCCAGTCGCCCGTGCCATCCCCGATCACGTGGTAGAGGAAGCACCGGTTCTGGGCGAGGGACGCATCCTGCGCCGACGCGAAGGTGCCGATCAGGCCGTCGGTGAGGACCACGCCGCGGATCAGGTCGTCCTCGATGTCGCGCTCGATCCACTCGCCCAGCGGGCGCTCGGCGAGGTCGCTCCAGAGGTCCGGCTCGTCCGCGAGCAGCGCCTGCGCGGCGTCGCGGGACGGCAGCGGCTCGAGCAGGGTGGGGGCGAGGCGCTCGGCGAGCACGCCGGCGCGCCGGTAGACCGACTGCCACTTCTCCCACGCCTCGTCGGTGCCGGTCAGCGAGCGGAACGAGCGGGCGGTCGCCGCGTCGTCGCGTGACACGAGCAGCCCCGTGTCGCGCCCGTCGCGGCGCACCGGCGTGTAGGACGCGACGTGGCGCGAGCGCAGATCGAGGTCGAGGCCGAGCTCGTCGATCAACTGCCCCGGCATCAGTGAGACGAGGTACGCGTAGCGCGACAGCCGCACGTCGACGCCGCCGAACGGCCGTTCCGAGACGGCGGCCCCGCCGGTCTCGTCGAGCCGCTCGAGCACGAGCACCCGCCGCCCCGCACCGCCGAGGTAGGCGGCGGCGGCCAGCCCGTTGTGACCGCCGCCCACGATGATGGCGTCCCACGACACGCGGCGAGCCTACAGCGACAGGCGTGACACGGCTGTACCCGGTGTGCGGAGCGCACAGCGTGCGGGCCCAATGCCGTGCGCCGGGTACATGCGGTAAAGGCGCGATCGCTGTACCATTGTCCGCCAGTCACCAGGAGGCGAAGCGGGATGTGCGGGATCGTTGGGCTGTTCGCCAAGACCCCCGAGGTCGAGGCCAATCTGGGCGCGCTGCTCGCGCCGATGCTGCACGCGATGAGCGATCGCGGCCCCGATAGCGCCGGCGTCGCGTTCTATCGCAACGCCGTCGCGGAAGGCCACACGAAGCTCACGCTCCAGCACGACGATCCGCATTTCGACTGGGAGGCGCTGCGCCGCGGACTCGCGGGCGCGCACGGGGCGGATGACGCGGTCGAGCGGCGCGGCAACCACGCGGTCGTCGTCGCCCACTGCGACGCGCCGATCGCGGAGGCCTGGCTGGAGGAGCAGTACGTCGACGTCAAGATCATGAGCGCGGGCCGGGCGATCGAGATCTACAAGGAGGTCGGGCGGCCGGAGGCGTTCATCGAGCAGTTCGACGTCGCGTCGCTGGACGGCACGCACGCGCTCGGGCACACCCGCATGGCGACGGAGTCGAAGGTCACGACCGCCGGATCGCATCCGTTCTCGACGGGCCTCGACCTCTGCCTCGTCCACAACGGATCGCTCTCCAACCACAGCGGGCTGCGGCGCAAGCTGCAGCGCGAGGGCATCCGCTTCAAGACCCTCAACGACACCGAGGTCGCGGCCGGCTACATGATGTGGCGCCTCCGCGAGGGCATGACGCTCGAGCAGACGATCGAGGCCGGCTTCGACGACCTCGACGGCTTCTACACGTTCCTGATCGGCACGCGCGACGGCTTCGCGGTCGTACGTGATCCGATCGCCTGCAAGCCGGCGGTGCTGGCCGAGACCGACGAGTGGGTCGCGATGTCCTCGGAGTACCGGTCGATCGCGACGCTGCCGGGCGCCGAGGGCGCCCGCACGTGGGAGCCCGCGCCGGCGACGATCTACGCCTGGGAGAAGGAGACCGTGCGATGACGACGGCGACGGACGTGGAGGTCGTCGACCTCGCGGAGACGACGGTCCGCGAGCTCAACCAGCGCCTGCACGAGGCGGCGCGGAGCGGCGGGCCGGCGAAGTGGCGCGTCGTCAACCCGAAGGGCGCCCACGCGCTCGCGGTCGGGCTCGATGCGCCCTTCGAGGTCGAGATCGTGGGCCACACGGGCTACTACGCCGCGGGCATGAACAAGCACGCGTCGATCCGCATCGACGGCAACGCCGGCGTCGGCGTCGGCGAGAACATCATGAGCGGCGAGATCCGCATCACCGGCAACGCCTCGCAGGCCTGCGCGGCGACGGGGCGGGGCGGGCTCGTCGTCGTCGACGGCGACGCGGCCGCCCGCTGCGGCATCTCCATGAAGGGCGTCGAGATCGTGGTGAAGGGCGACGTCGGCCACATGAGCGCATTCATGGCCCAGTCCGGTGCGCTCGTCGTCTGCGGTGACGCCGGCGAGGCGCTCGGCGACTCGATCTACGAGACGCACATCTACGTCCGCGGGTCGGTCACGAGCCTCGGGGCGGACTGCGTCGAGAAGGAGCTCGGGGACTTCCACCGCGAGGAGCTCGGGCGCCTGCTGGCCACGGCGGGCGCGGACGCCAAGGTCGACGAGTTCAAGCGCTACGGCTCGGCGCGCCGCCTGTACACCTTCAACATCGACCACGCCGGCGAGTACTAGGCCCGGGAGACTGCGATGAGCGACAACCACCACGGCGGTACCACCTGGCGACCGGGTCTCCGCGAGTCCTACATCTTCGATCGCAACACGATCGAGGAGATCCGCCGCGCGGCGAGCCAGGGCATCTACGACATCCGCGGCTTCGGCGCGAAGCGGAAGCTGCCGCACTTCGACGACCTCCTGTTCCTCGGCGCGAGCATGTCGCGGTACCCGCTCGAGGGATACCGCGAGCGCTGCGACACGAACGTCGTGCTGGGCACGCGATTCGCGAAGAAGCCGATCGAGCTGAAGATCCCGATCACGATCGCGGGGATGTCCTTCGGCGCGCTGTCCGGGCAGGCGAAGGAGGCGCTCGGCCGCGGCGCGACGATGGCGGGCACCTCCACCACGACTGGTGACGGCGGCATGACCGAGGAGGAGCGCGGGCACTCCGAGATCCTCGTCTACCAGCTCCTGCCGTCTCGCTACGGGATGAACCCGGACGACCTGCGTCGCGCCGACGCGATCGAGGTCGTCGTCGGCCAGGGCGCCAAGCCGGGCGGCGGCGGCATGCTGCTCGGCCAGAAGATCTCCGACCGCGTGGCCGAGATGCGCAACCTGCCGAAGGGGATCGACCAGCGGTCGGCCTGTCGGCACCCCGACTGGACGGGTCCCGACGACCTCGAGATCAAGATCGAGGAGCTACGCGAGATCACCGACTGGGAGAAGCCGATCTACATCAAGATCGGCGCGAGCCGCCCGTACTACGACACCCAGCTCGCCGTGAAGGCCGGCGCCGACGTCATCGTCCTCGACGGCATGCAGGGCGGCACGGCCGCCACGCAGGACGTCTTCATCGAGCACGTCGGCCTGCCCACGCTGGCCTGCATCCGCCAGGCCGTCGACGCGCTGCAGGAGATGGACATGCACCGCGAGGTGCAGCTGATCGTCTCCGGCGGCATCCGCAACGGCGCGGACGTCGCCAAGGCGCTCGCGCTCGGCGCGGACGCCGTGTCCATCGGCGTCGCGGCGATGATCGCGCTCGGCGACAACGACCCGGCGCTCGAGGCGGAGTACGAGGCGATCGGCTCCGCGGCGGGCTTCTACGACGACTGGCACGAGGGTCGGGACCCCGCCGGCATCTCCACGCAGGATCCGGAGCTGGCGAAGCGCCTCGACCCGGAACTCGGCGGCCGCCGGCTGAACAACTACCTCAAGACGATGACGCTCGAGGCGCAGACCCTCGCGCGGGCCGCCGGCAAGAGCCACGTCCACAACCTCGAGCCGGAGGATCTCGTGGCCCTCACGATCGAGGCCGCCGCGATGGCGCGCGTGCCGCTCGCGGGCACGGAGTGGATCCCGGGGCACGGACAGGGGTTCTAGGTCGTCGGGATGGTGAAAAGGGGTCAGACCGCTTTTCACCATCCCATCTCGGTGGTCCCGAGGCAGATCGGGTCGGGATGGTGAAAAGCGGTCTGACCCCTTTTCACCATCCCGAACCCACTACCCTCACCCCATGGCGATCACCCTGTACGGCATCCCCGGCACCGCGACGACCGCGGTCCACATGGTCCTCGAGGAGCTCGGCGTGTCCTACGCGTTCGTCACCGTCGAGCGTGACGACGACGGCGTGCCGACGGCGCCGGAGGGATATCTCCGGCTGAGCCCGTTCGGGAAGGTGCCTGCGCTCGAGCACGACGGCATCGCCCTGACCGAGGCTGCGGCGATCTGCCATCACCTCGCCGACGCGTTCCCGGACGCCGGCCTGCTGCCGCCGGTCGGTTCGCACGAGCGCTCGGAGGCGCTGCGCTGGCTGATGTTCCTGACGAACACGGTGCAGCCCGCGTACCTCCGCTTCTTCTACGCCGGGCGGCACACGACCGACCCGACGGGCGTGCCGGCCGTCGCCGCCGCGGCAACGCGGGATCTCGCCGAGCTGCGCGACCACGTCGCCGAGGGCCTCGGCGACGGGCCGTTCATCCTCGGCGACCGGTTCACCGTCGTCGACACCTACCTCGCGATGCTGTCGTCGTGGGGGACGGAGCTGCCGGAGGGCAGCCGGTGGTTCGAGCAGCCGGCGATCGCCCGGCACTACGACGCCGTCCTCGCACGGCCCGGCTGCCACCGCGCGGTCGCGGACGAGGGCGGCTCGCTCTCCTCCGGCGCCTGACGCCGGACGAGGGAACACCGTCCGCGCGACGTACGCTGTACCGGGATGAGCGTCTTCGCCGAATCGCCGCGCGCGCGGATCCTCCGCGTCCCGCTGGTGTGGCGGGAGGCGGTGATCGCGTCGCTGCTCGCCCTCGGCGGCGCGACCCTGCTGAACCTGCTGACGCCGCCGCCTGACGACGCCTCCGCGCACCTCTATCGCGCGCTCCTCGTCGAGCGCGACTCCTACCTGTGGGACAACTTCTGGTACGGCGGCGACTACCCGCTCGTCTCGTACTCGCTGCTGCTCTACCTGCCGCAGGAGTACGTCGGTCCCGCGCTTGCCGGGCTCATCGCGGTGGTGATCTCGGCGGCGCTGTTCGCCATCCTCGTGATCCGCCGCTGGGGCGCGCCGGCGGCGTGGGGCGCCCGCGCCTTCGGCCTCCTCGCCCTCGGCCCGCTCTTCACCGGCGGGTACGCGTACGCCGTCGGCGCGATGGTGATGCTGCTGTGCCTGATCGCCCTCCAGCGGCGCCGGCAGGTGATCGGCGGCGTACTCGGCGCCGCCACGCTCGGCGTGAGCCCGCTGGCGTTCGTGTTCCTGGCCCTGATCCTCGCCGCGGTCTGGCTCGAGCACCGGCGCTTCGACCCCCGCACGATCGTCGTGGCCGCCTGGCTCGGCGCCCTCGTCGTCGTGCAGGCCGTGATCGGCTACCTGTTCCCGAGCGAGGGCGTCTACCCGTTCCTCGTCGGCCATCTGCTCGCCGTCCTGGCGATCTCCGTGCTCGGCATCACGCTCGCCCGGCGCCGGCCGGAGACGCGCCTGATCATGTGGCTGCTGATTCTCTGGGCCGCCGCCGCGCTGCTCCTCTACGCCGTGCCGACGCCGGTCGGGGACAACCTCGCCCGGCTGCGGTACCTGGCCTTCCCGATCCTCGTCGTCGCGGCGGGCGTGGCCGCGTGGCGCCCGCGGCTGCTCGTGATCCTCGCGCTCGTCGGCTCCTTCGCGTACGGCGCGCTGCCCGACCTCGTCGACGCGGTGACGCGCTCCGACTCGCGGCCGACGCAGGAGGAGTTCTGGACACCGGCGCTCGGCTTCCTCGCGGAGCACCAGACACCCGACTACCGCGTCGAGGTGGTGCAGACGGCCGGCCGCTGGGAGGCGTTCTGGGTGCCGAAGGCGGGGTACGCGCTCGTGCGCGGGTGGTACCGGCAGGTCGACCTCGCCGAGAATCCCGTCCTGTACCAGCAGGAGATCCGCCCGTGGGAGTACCGCATGTGGCTGCGCTCACGCGCCGTGCGCTACGTCCTCCTGCCCGACACGCCGCTCGACTCGGAGGGCGCGGAGGAGGAGGCGCAGCTCCTGCGCTCCGGCATCTCCGGTCTGCGGCTGGTCGAGCGCACGGGCGCGTGGAGCATCTACGAGCTGCCGGACCCGACGCCGCTGATGACCGGGCCGGGCGAGGCGCGCATCACCGCGCAGGGGCACGACGTGCTGCGGGGCGTCGTCGAGGAGCCGGGCCTGTACCTCCTGCGCGTGCGCTGGATGCCGTACTGGAGCGCCGCCGGCGTGATCGACTGCGTGACCGCGGGGCCCGACGGCCAGACGCTCGTGCGGGCCCGCTCCCGCGGCGGCTTCGCCCTCCAGGCGACGCAGCGCGCGGACCTGCTCGTGGAGCGGATGTTCGCCGCCCCGGCGCAGGGTCCGGGCTGCGACGCGTCCGACCGCTAGCGCTCCGGCACGCCGCAGGTCGGCACGAGTGCCTGCCACTCCGGCATCGCCGTGCAGGCATCCGCCCACGCCTGGAGGCGCGGCACCTGGCTGACGTCCACCGGCGCGTGCAGCAGGCGGTGGAGGACCGGCGTGGCCGCGACGTCGGCGATCGTCCGATGGCCGAGGCACGCCCATGGTCCGACCGGGTCGAGCACCTCCATCGCCTGGCGCAGCTTCGGCACGACCCGGTCGAACTTCCCGCGGACCTCGTCCTCCGGCGCGGGATCGTCGACGAACAGGCCGCGTCCGAGCGCGATGCCGTACCACGCGGACTCGTACGCGAACAGGGCGGGCCGCACGACGAGCGCCCACAGGTCGAGCACCCAGTCGACGGTCGCGCGGGCCTGCGGGTCACGCGGGTAGAGGTCCTCGCGGCCCTCGCGATCGGCGAGGTAGCGGAGGATCGTGTTCGACTCCGCAAGCCGGAAGTCGCCGTCGACGAGCGCCG